>JBGANH010000048.1:0-18749 GCA_044222365.1 Candidatus Eiseniibacteriota bacterium | reverse complement strand
GGCGAGCCCGACGTCACGGGCATTTCCAACGGGCCCATGCCGTACGTGCTCAAGGACAAGATGCGCTATGCGCTGCGCCTGCGTTTCGCGAGCGAGCACCTGCGCGACGAGTACCGCATGTACGTGGACAACCCGACCGGCGAGTACCTCTCGCAGGACGGCATGATCCTGCCGCCGCCGAACATCTTCTATCCCGACGAGTACAAGGTGAAGACGCGCTCCTTCGGCGCCGGCATCTCGTACCCGCTCGGCAAGCAGCACACGATCGCCGTCATGGCCGACGCCATGCATCAGGAGATCAAGGGCAGCAACGAGGGCGGCCGTTACGGCGGCGAGCTGACCGAGTCGCGCCCGACCAAGCTCGGCCAGGCGTCCCTCGTGGGCAAGTTCGGCAAGAACCTCTCCTACGGCGTGGACGGACAGGGCTGGCTCTCGGAGTCGCCGCAGGACTGGCGTTTCAGCCTCTCCGCCGGCATCGGCGCGATCCCGCTTTCGGGGCGCGGCCGCTTCCTCGAGCGTGAGGAGAAGGGCAGCGCCCTCGACTCGCGCCTCCGCTGGACGGGCGAGAAGGTCGCCCTCACCGGACGGCTGTGGACCTCGGCGAGCAAGCTGAACGTGCGCGCGCCGAACCAGCGGGACATGTCCTCGTTCAACCACTTCCTCAGCGACATCTGGTACCGCGTCGGAACGGACACGCTGTGGCTGCCCGATTCGGTCCGCTCCGAAGAAGTGCGCCGGTATGCGTGGGGATACGCCGCGGGTGCGTCGTACCAGTTCGCGCGGGGCGTCGCGGGCGTCGAGTGGAACTGGGGCCGCGACCTCACCACCGGCGAGCTGACGGGCGAGGGCCCGCAGGCGATCGCGTACGACGTGCGTGCCGGCGTCGAGTACGAGTGTACGAGCATCGTCACTGGCCGTCTCGGGTGGGCCGCGCACTGGCGCGACTCGGACGACTTCACGGAGGGCAACGAGTTCGTCGGGCAGTCCGTCTCGGGCGGCCTCGGCCTGAAGCCCGCCAAGACGTCCTGGACGTTCGAACTCGGCTACGCCGTCGGCTGGATGAACTCCGACTTCGGCGATCCCTTCCAGCACCGTCGCACGCAGCAGCAGCTCGTCTCGCAGGTCCGCTGGGACTTCTGAGGCGTCGCGGCTCGGCCGCTCGAAAGACCGACGAAAAGTGAAGCCCCGGTGAAAAAGGCATTGACCTTTCACCGGGGCTTCCCGATAGTACGGGCGACCGGGCGGCTGGCACCGCCAAGATGAGTCGTACCCTCTGGTGCCATGCTTGCGCCGTTTTTTTATTGCGGCGACCCACCACTCACCGCCGGTCCACTGCTCGTTCCATCCCTCCACACGATCGCCGAGTCGTTCCGTGCACGTGCAGGTGAGCGGAACACAAGGCTCTCGAACGAGTTGAAGCCGGAAAATGCGTTGACACCACGGGGGGGACTTGGCACTTTGTGCCGGATTTTTCCCCAGTCCATTCGGGCCGCATTCCCAAGAGGGTCCTGACTCATGCGTATGTTCGCCAGACGTTTCATCGCGGCTGTCACCGTCGCGGGGATTTCGCTGGCGCTGGCGCTTCCCGCGCTCGCCCAGCAGAAGCCGCCTGCCTCGGCGGCACCTCGACCGGCTTCCACTGCTCCGGCCAAGCCCACGACTGCAGCGCCCGCCAAGCCTGCGGTCCCGGCACCGGCCAAGCCCGCCGTCGGCGCCGCAGGCGTCGGCAAGATCGCGGGACGTGCCGTCGAGAAGGGCGGCAGCGGGCTCGGTTTCGCCAACGTGATCGTGCTCGGCACCAAGCAGGGCACGATGACGGACGAAAACGGCAACTACGTGATCCCCGGTGTGCCGGTCGGAACGCAGCAGGTGAAGCTGATGGCCATCGGCTTCGAACCTGTGATCAAGACCGTGCAGGTGAACGCCGGACAGACCACGATGGTGCCCTTCGAAGTCGGCGCGAGCCGCACCGTGACCACGGTGCAGGAAGTCGAAGTGCGCGCCGAGAAGAAGATCGACACCAAGTCCTCCGCGACGAAGCAGACGATCACCGCGGAGAAGCTCAAGGAAATCCCCGTCGACAACCTGAGCCAGGCCGTCGCCACCAAGGCCGGCATCGTGGCGCAGGGCGGCCAGCTGCACTTCCGCGGCGGCCGTGGCGGTGAGGTGAAGTTCCAGTTCGACGGTGTCGAGGCGACGGACCCCGCCTTCGGCAACAGCGCGAACATCGCCGGCCTCGCCGTCGCCGGTACGGACGTCATCTCGGGCGGCTTCGACGCCGAGTACGGCAACGCGCTCTCGGGCGTCGTCGCCGTGACCACGAAGGAAGGCACCGACCGCTTCGGCGGCGACGTGCGCTGGGACACGGATCGCTACGGCGACCCGACCAAGACCTTCGACAACTACGACCGGTTCCAGTTCGGCGTCGGCGGCCCGACCCCGATCAAGAACCTCACGTACTTCCTGACCTACGAAGGCACCTGGCAGGACACGTACCTGCGGTCGTCGCTGACGCATCCGCGGCGCACGCTGCTGGACTTCATCCAGCTCGGCAACCGCCAGAACAACCAGATCAACACGAACTTCAAGCTTGCGTACCGCATGAACCCGCGGAACAAGTTCACGTTCGAGACGATCAACAACCGCACCGTCGCGACTCCGTACAACCACATGTGGAGCCGCAAGGGCTACGTCGCGCTCACGTACGACACGCTGCGCAACAGCGTCGGCCAGATCGAGCGCCTGAGCCCGCGTTACGGCTCGTGGTCGCCGCTGAAGCTCGACTCGACGTACCAGGCGACGAACATGCCGGACCACATGCCCACCACGGACGACCGCTACCAGCAGTTCACGACCGTGTGGACGAACCAGCTCTCGGACAAGAGCGTGTGGACCACCCGCCTCTCGAGCCTGAACTTCAACACGCTCGTCTCGGTGGGGGGCAAGGAGCCGTGGGAGTACGACACCCAGAACCCGTTCTACTGGACGGGCAACACGGTCGTCGGCACCGAGAACAACATCTACTTCGCGACGCACGGTGACTTCCCGACCTACCAGCACCGCCGCACCAGCGTCTACAACGTCAAGAGCGACTTCTCGACGCGCCGCTGGAAGCAGCACACGGTGAAGACCGGTATCGAGGGCAAGTACAACCGCGTCGAGAACCTCAACCTGACCTCGCCGAACGCCGAGTCGAACGGCCTGCCGGGCGCGCAGCGCTCGGAGTACGTGAACTACAACCCCGAGGGCGCCGCGTACGTCCAGGACCGTTGGGAGTTCGAAGGTCTCGTGCTCAACGCCGGCATCCGCTTCGACCTGTTCACGCCCGGCGACCAGATCGCCAGCGTCGACATCCGTTCGGGCGAGCGCTACAAGAAGCAGTTCAGCCCGCGTCTCGGCATCGCGTACCCGGTCTCGGATCGCGACGTGCTGAGCTTCCACTACGGCTGGACGTTCCAGACGCCCGCGCGTTCGTTCATCTTCGAGAACCGCGGCATCAGCTCCACGGTCGGCATCCGCGGCAACCCCGATCTCGAGCCGGAAACGAACATCGCCTACCAGGCCGGCGTGCAGCACCTGTTCTCGAAGGACATCTCGGGCACGTTCTCGGTGTTCTTCAAGGACATCTACGGCCTCATCACGGTCCGTCAGGAGCGTGACGAGAACGGCAACCTGATCAGCGTGTACTTCAACGGCGACTACGCGTCGGCGCGCGGCTTCGAGACGAGCATCTCGAAGAGCTTCAGCCACAAGTTCTCGGCCGACATCAGCTACACGTACTCGATCGCCACCGGCGTCGCGTCGGACCCGAACCAGGCGCTGCAGTTCTTCAACGGCGGCCGCCTGTACCTGCCCATCTCGGAGCAGGCGCTCGACTGGGACCAGCGCAACACGGTGAACATCAACGCCACCGTGCGCGACCCGGGCAAGTGGGGCCTGCGCATGCTGTGGTCTTACGGCTCGGGCTTCCCGTTCACGCCGACGTTCCGCAACGACCGTCGTCCGGATCCCGTGCTCAACAACTCGCGCCGCCAGCCGAGCGAGTCGCGCCTGACGCTGGACGGCGACAAGTTCTATCGGATCTGGGGCCAGAACGTGATGCTCTTCGTGGACGCGCGCAACGTGCTCGACTCGAAGAACATCTCCAGCCTCGGCCAGGGTTCGTTCCCGAACCCGTACGTGAACGCCGCCGGCAACGACTACCTGATCTACTACACCGAGACCGGCCGCGCGGGTGGCGCCTACCTGCAGGACATCAACGGTGACAACGTTCTCGACTGGGTCCCCGTGCACGATCCGCGCGTCTTCGAAGAAGGCCGCAACGTGCGCATGGGCGTCAGCCTGAGCTTCTAGGGATACCGGGAATGAAGGAGCCTCGTGGCATGAATCGAAAGACCGCTGGTCTGCTCCGGATCGGCCTCGCCGTGCTGTGCCTGGCGGCGGTGGCCGTGCCCGCGTTCGCGCGGCTCCCGGAGAACGATCCCGAGTGGCAGGACATCCTGCAGCTGCAGGCCGAGTACGGGGTGGGGCCGCTCGCGGCTCAAAGCGGGCGCGTCGCGCGGCCGAACGCCATTCCGGACATCTTCGGTCCCGGCGCGGTGCTCACCGTCGGCAACGTGTTCATGAAGTGCACGAACTACGGCTTCGACGGCAACCCGTTCACGAACGTCTCGAGCGATCCGTCCGGCCAGTGGCCGGGCGCGTCCGCCGTCGAGTACCTCAACCTGCTCGGCATCGGCGTCGGCGGCGTGAACCCGTTCGCGACCGACCCGCTCGCCGTGCGCCGCGTGAGCCTCACGACCGAGTGGCGTCCCGCCACGCTCGACCCGGAAGACCGCATGTACCGGTCCTACGACGGCATCGTGAACGGCACCCGCTTCATCAACGACGACGGCGACAACGATCCGACCACCGGCGACGGCCTGTACGACGAGGACTTCCTCGACGGCCGTGACAACGACGGTGACGGCCGGATCGACGAGGACTACGCCGCCATCGGCCAGCAGATGTACACGTGCGTGATGCGCGACGACACGCAGCAGGCCATCCAGGCCGCCGCCGCCGAGCGCCACGTGCCGCTGGGTCTCGAGTGCCGCAAGAGCGACTGGGCCTACTCGATCCCGGGCTTCACGGACTTCAACGTCATCCAGTACGACGTGTACAACCGTTCGGGCCACACGATCGACTCGCTCATGATCGCGTTCCGTACGGACATGGACTGCGGCCCGATCGAGAAGTCGAACTACTTCTCGGACGATTTCAACCTGCCGCAGTTCCCGCAGGGCGACTTCGTGGTCGAGACGAAGTCCACCGACCTGCGCCTCCAGCCGGCGAGTGATCGTCCCCAGGTGAACGACGCGGCGCGCGACTCGTCGCTGTGCACGCACTACAAGATCCGCGTGCAGGGCTGGTCCATCACGGACGACGACGGCGACGAAGACAAGACCGCCGGCATCGGCACGATCATGCTGATCGACCACACGATCGACCCGACCGGTGTCAACGGGCCGATGCGCGTGCAACTGCACTCCTTCCGTTCGTTCGTCGGCGGCACGCCGTACCAGCAGGGCGGCAACCCGACGATCGACCAGCAGCGATTCGAGCTGATGGCGAGCGGTGAGAACGTGGACCGCGAGACCGGCTTCATCACCTCGGTGCCCGGCGACCAGAAGGGCGACTACACCGAGTGGGCCGTGATCGGCCCGTGGCGCAACGTCGCGGACGGCGCGAAGATCTCGGCGACGCTCGCGTTCGGCGTCAAGCCGGGCAAGCGCACGACCGCGATGAGCTACATGAACGATTTCGCGCGCTTCGCCCGCGACTCCGTCATCAGCCGGAACGGCACGGACCTCAAGTACCGCTTCGTCTACGACGCGTCCTCGCTGATGGACAAGTACCCGACGCTCGAGAACGCCATCGCCGCGCAGATCGCGTTCGAAGGCGCCTACGAGTCGAAGGCGTGGCCGGCGCTGCCGGACGCGCCGGGCCGCGAGACGCCGCTCAAGGCGCCGCTCGGCCAGTTCTTCTACACGAACGGCTGCGAAGCGCGTGATCCCGCGCCGCGCCTGGTCACCGACCGCCAGTACGAGTGGTTCGACTTCGACTGCGACTACTGCACGGGCGCCTTCTCGAGCAGCCGTGGCGGCCTGTTCCACCGCACGTGGCTGGCCGAAGCGCCGCCGCCGAGCCCGAACACGAACATGGCGGTGAGCTACAACTATTCCGACAATCCCGAGCGTCTCTTCGTGCCGGCCGGTGACGGCCAGGTCACGGTCGCGTGGGACAACCTCTCCGAGACCACGCCGGACCCCAAGACCGGTCAGTTCGACTTCCGCGGCTACCGCATCTGGAAGGTCTCGAACTGGCAGAGGCCGGTGGGCTCGGGTGGTCCGAACGAAGACGACTGGACGCTGCTCGCCGAGTACCGCCTCTTCGACCAGCACGCGACCAACGGTCACCTTTGTACCGCGCAGGAGCAGCTCGACGGTGTGTGCGCGGCGGGGGACACGGTGGGACCGCTCGTGTACATCCCGAACAGCGGAAGCCAGCAGCGCGTGCTCCTGCGCCGGGGTGACCTGTGGAACCGCCAGACGGGTGACGTGATCACTCCCGATCCCGCGGTGCTCTGCAAGGGCTGGCCGGACTGCCTGCACGACGACGGCTTCCCGCTGGGCCAGACGAGCGGCGGTCGCGTGTCGCACGACCGCTACCCGATCGGCCGCTACCGCTACGTGGACCGCGAAGTGAAGAACGGGTTCGTGTACTTCTACGCCGTGACCGCGTTCGACTCGACCGGTTCGGCGGACCAGATCTCCATCCTCAGCAGCCGCCGCTCCGCGGTGGAAGCCGAAGGCGTCGTTCCGCAGGTCGTTTCGGCGGCGACGGGCAATGCCGACCGCGTCTGGGTCGTGCCGAACCCGTACCGCGGCGTGCGCGCGATCGACGACCGTCCGTCGTCCTGGGACCTGACGCCCAACGCGTCCGATCCGACGGGAACGCACGTGGACTTCTTCGGTCTGCCGCGTGGCGCCTACAAGATCAAGATCTTCACCGTGTCGGGCGACGAAGTGGCCACGATCAACTCCACCGACGGCGTCAACGAGTCGGTGCGTGGTCCCATGACCGACGGGAACGGCGTGATTCACCCGGGTTACAACCGTCAGCAGGACAACGAAAACGACGGTCAGGCACGATGGAATCTGATCTCGCGCAACGGACAGGACGTCGTCAGCGGTATCTACCTGTTCACGGTCGAGGTCGGTGGCACTGTCAAGAACCGCGGCAAGTTCGTCATCATCCGCTAGCGGCGGTGAAGGAGGAGGAATCGTGAAGAAGTGGATCGTGGCGGTGAGTCTGGCCGGGATGCTGGTCCCGGGTCTGGCCTTCTCCGCCCAGATTTTCGAAAAGGTCGGCACGTTCGACGGACAGTTCCTCAAGATCGGCGTGGGCGCGCGTGCCGCGGCCATGGGCGGCGCCTTCGTGGCGGTCGCCGACGACGCGACGGCGCTGTACTACAACGCCGCCGGCATCGCCCGCATCGACGCGGAGAAGTCGGAACTGTCGCTGAACCACGCCAACTGGCCGGCCGAGCTGTCGTTCGACCAGGTGGGCTACGTCTTCCACGTGAAGAAGATCCCCGGTGCGTTCGGCGTCAGTGCGCGTGCGCTCACCATGCAGCCGATGGAAGAGACCACCGCGTACCAGCCGTACGGCACGGGCCGCACGTTCGACGCCGGCATGATGACGGTCGGCCTCACGTACGCGCGCTCGTTCACCGACAAGTTCAGCGCCGGCGTCACGGGCAACTTCATCCACGAAGGGCTCGCGGACCTCAGCCAGCAGACCGTCGCGTTCGACATCGGTACGCTCTACGACGTCGGCACGGCCGGCATGAAGATCGGCATGGCGATCCAGTCGATCGGTTCGCAGGTCAAGTTCATCGAGCGCGAAGCGCGCATTCCCGCGATCTTCCGGGTCGGCACGTCGGCGACGCTGCTGTCGTCGCCGGAGCAGCGCCTCGTCGGATCGTTCGAGTTCTCGCATCCGCCGGACAACTCGGAGCGCATGAACGTCGGCGCCGAGTACGCCTTCCGCAACTACCTGTTCCTCCGCGGCGGCTACAACATGAACTACGACTCGGAAGGCATCGCCGGCGGCGCGGGTTTCCACTTCCCGGTGTCGGCGGTGGGCATGGCCGATCTCGACTACGCCTACACGGACATGCGTGACCTGGGCGCGGCGCACCGCTTCTCGCTCCGGTTCCTGTTCTAAGAGGTCGCTACGGAACGCGATTCCCTCCATACCAGCCTGACGGCGCGTCCCCCACGCGGGACGCGCCGTTTGTCTTTCCGTTCACTCGTGTTCTCCGCGCTCGCGTTGTGCGCGATCGTGCCCGCGGCGCCCGCCGCCGAAATGCGTGCCGAGGGGCTGCCGCCCTGGCGTACGGGCGGCCGCGTGGGCTTCACGCTCGATGCGACGACCCGTCCCGACAGCACCGGCCTCGTGCTCGAGCTCGCCGTGCGTGTGCCTCCGGCGACGCTGGAGCAGCTCGCTCGAGACGACGAGGGCGTGGCGCGTCTCACGGCCACGGCGTCGGTGAAGGGGCGCTTCGGCTCTTCGACGCTCGAGTCGCAGACCGAACTGGTCCTGACGCCCGCGGACACCACGCGGAGCCAGGGCAAGGTCGTGCTCATGCGCTTCCCGGCCGCACCGGGACCGTGCCGCATCACGCTCAAGCTCATGGACCAGGTCTCGAAGCGGCCCGCGTTGTTCCGCTCGAGCCGGGACGCGCACGAATCCGCCGCCATCCGCGGCGACATCGAGATCCCGCGCCCCACGGCGGGGCGCGACCTGTCCGATCCGCTGTTCCTCTGGCCGACGATCGACGGTCGTGAGGGACTCGCGTTCGTGCGCGCCGGGCGCCCGAGCGTCCCGAATCCCGACCGCCTCTACGGACTCTTCGCCACCGACCTGCGTGCCGCCTTCGTCGCACGTTCGAAGGCCGGGGACGAACGCCCGTGGCACTGGGTCGCGCGCGTGTTCGATGCGAACGGGCAGGGCGTGGCGCAGGCGGAAAGCACGGCCGCGGCGGGCCGGCTGCTCGATGCCGAGGTGCGCTTCGACCTTTCGGCGGAGCCGGCCGGCGCGTACGACCTCGAGGTGAAGGCGTGGCAGGAGGGGGATGCGAACGCGCTCCAGCGCCGCGCCCGCTTCAGCATCGGCTGGCAGGCCGAAACGTGGTTGCGCAACGCCGCGGACGTCGCCGACGACGCGCACTTCCTGCTCGACGCCGAAGGGGAAGAGGCCTTCCTCGTCATGCCACCCGGGCAGCAGGAAGTCGTGATGACCGAGTTCTGGGCGAAGCGCGATCCCACGCCCGAGACCGCGCTCAACGAAGCGCAGCTCGAGTTCCACCGCCGCGTGGACTACGCGAACGCGAACTTCACCAAGCTCGGTGTCGAGAAGGGCATGTACACGGACATGGGCCGCGTGTACATCCGCTACGGCGAGCCGAGCGAGATCACCCACCAGGTGATCCCCGCGGGCTCCGAAACGCTCACGCAGCAGCTCGAGCAGATCGTCGCGACGGAAGACCGCGCACTCGGTGGCGACGTGCGGATGAAGGGCCTCGGCGGCGACATGCGCCCGTTCGAGGTCTGGGTGTACGAGGGCGACATTCCGATGCCGCTCGACTCCGACCCCACCGACGCTCGGCGCGGTCACGTGCCGAGGCGCCTGATGTTCCTGTTCGTGGACGATCAGGGGCTCGGGCTGTACCGGCTGCGTTTCTCGACCGAGTGACCCGCAGGCTTCCCGTGCGACCACGCAAGGGAAGCCGGCCAGGTCCGGTCGCTTCACCGGCTCGCTTGACCGCGCCCGCCACAGGTCGCATATTGCCTTCGAGTGTTTCTGTAACTCTTTGACGTTCCCTGACTTCGCGGTTTCCGTCGGGACGTCTCGGGAGGCGAGCGTGATGCGGCGGAGCGTGCGAAGGGGCGAAGTGGAACGACCCGGCCCGGGCGCATCCTTCGCCGTTCCTGGCACCCTCCCGAACACCTTGCGCGCCCGGAACACGATCGCGCCGCGCGCGGCCGATGACCCCGGCGTGCGCTCGTCCGCGCAGGAGCCGGACTGGAGCCCGTGCGCCGCATGCGCACCACGGGGCGCTCATGCCGCCACACACACCAGTTTCTTCACGCGGGCGGGAGTGCGTCCTCCGGACGCGCGCCCGAAGTCGTCCCGCCACCGGATGGGTTCGAAGTAGGAAGCGCCGGAGTTCGCGCTCCGGCTGAACAGGGAAGGAGACTCGGATGGCTCTCAAGGTTGCAATCAACGGTTTCGGCCGCATCGGCCGCCTCGTCGTTCGTGCCGCCAAGCAGCGCAAGGCCAACATCGATTTCGTCGCCGTGAACGACCTCACGGACGCCAACACGCTGGCGCACCTGCTCAAGTACGACACCGTGCACCGCATCTGGCACGAGGCGTCGAGCAAGGCCGTGGACGGGAAGCTCGTGATCGCCGGCGACTCGATCACGGTGAGCGCGGAGAAGGATCCGTCGAAGCTGCCGTGGAAGGCGCTCGGCGTGGACGTCGTCCTCGAAGCGACCGGCAAGTTCTCGGATCGCGACAAGGCCGCGGTGCACCTCGAGGCCGGCGCCAAGAGCGTGCTCGTCTCGGCGCCGTCGAAGGGCGCGGACCTCACGTTCGTCATGGGCGTGAACGACCACCTGTTCGACCGCGAGAAGCACAAGGTGTTCAGCATCGGCTCGTGCACGACGAACTGCCTCGCGCCAGTCGCCAAGGTGCTCGAGGACTCGTTCGGCATCGAGCACGGCTTCATGACCACCATTCACGCGTACACGAACGACCAGAACATCCTCGACCTGCCGCACAAGGACCTGCGTCGCGCGCGTGCCGCCGCGATGAGCATGATCCCGACGTCCACCGGCGCCGCGAAGGCGATCTCCGAAGTGCTGCCGAGCCTCAAGGGCAAGCTCGACGGTCTCGCCGTGCGCGTCCCGGTGCAGGACGGCTCGCTCGTGGACCTCGTCGTGAAGCTGAAGAAGAAGACGACGAAGGACGAGATCAACGCGGCCGTGAAGGCGGCGGCGAACGGTCCGCTCAAGGGCTACCTCGAGTACTGCGAGGATCCGATCGTCTCGAACGACGTCATCGGCAACCCGGCGAGCAGCGTGTTCGATTCGCTCTCCACGCTGGTCATGGACGGCGACATGGTGAAGGTGATGTCGTGGTACGACAACGAGTGGGGCTTCTCGAACCGAGTGGTCGACGCCCTTCTCAAGATGTCGTAGGGGAGGCCGACGTGAGCTTCGCGAAGAAGACCGTCCAGCACCTCGATTGCGCCGGCAAGCGCGTGTTCGTCCGTGTGGACTTCAACGTCCCCACGGCGAACGGCGAGGTGACGGACGACACCCGCATCGTCGCGGCGATCCCGACCATCCGCTACCTGCTCCAGAAGGGCGCGCGCGTGGTCCTGGCGTCGCACCTCGGACGCCCGAAGGGCGGCCCCGAGCCGAAGTATTCGATGAAGCCGGTGAAGGCGCGTCTCGAGCGCCTGCTCCGGATGGACGTGGCGTGGGCGGACGACTGCGTGGGTGAGGCGGCGGAAGCCGCCTCGCGCGCGCTGAAGGACGGCGAGGTGCTGCTGCTCGAGAACCTCCGCTTCCACCCCGAGGAGGAGAAGAACGTCCCCGCCTTCGCGGAAGCACTCGCGAAGCTCGGCGACTGCTACGTGAACGACGCGTTCGGCACGGCGCATCGCGCGCACGCGTCCACGGAAGGCGTGACCAAGTTCCTGCGTCCGTCGGTGGCCGGGTTCCTGATGCAGAAGGAACTCGACTATCTCGGCAAGGCGCTCGACCAGCCGAAGCGGCCGTTCGTCGCCGTGCTCGGCGGCTCCAAGATCTCGGGCAAGATCGACGTGATCACGGCGCTGCTCGGCAAGGTGGACCGGCTGCTCATCGGCGGCGCCATGATGTTCACGTTCAACAAGGCGAAGGGCCTCGCGACCGGCAAGTCGCTCGTCGAGGACGACCGCATCGAGATGGCGAAGGCCGTGCTCGAGCAGGCGGCCGCGAAGGGTGTCGAGCTCGTGCTGCCGGTGGACTGCATCGCGTCCACCGCGCCGGACGGCACGGCGCCGGGCGCGCCGGTGAAGGTGGATGCGCTCGCGGCGGACCAGATGGGCGTGGACATCGGCCCGGAGAGCGTGAAGCTATTCGCTTCGAAGCTCGCCGATGCCGGCACGGTCGTGTGGAACGGCCCGATGGGCATCTTCGAGGTCGAGGCGTTCGCCGCGGGCACCATGGGCGTGGCGAAGGCGCTGTCCGTCCTGAAGGACAAGGGCGCGGTGACGGTCGTCGGTGGAGGTGACTCGGTCGCGGCCGTGCAGCAGAGCGGCATGGCCGAGAAGTTCAGCCACCTGTCCACGGGCGGCGGCGCGTCGCTCGAGTTCCTCGAGGGCAAGGTCCTTCCGGGCGTGGACGCGCTCGAGAACGAGGGGGCGTCGTGACGGCTGCCTGGCCTCGCCGGCCGCGCCTCGTGGCCGGCAACTGGAAGATGCACAAGACGCCCGCCGAGGGCGCGGCGCTCGCGCGCGAGTTCGTCGCGCTCCGGGCCGCCGATCCCGCAGCGGTGAAGTGCGAAGTCGCGATGTGCCCGCCGTTCCCGGCGCTCGGCCTGGTGGCCGAAGCGCTCAAGGGCAGCGGCGTGCATCTCGGCGCGCAGAACATGCATGCGGAGACGCACGGCGCGTTCACGGGCGAAGTCGCGGGGGCGATGCTCGCCGCCTGCGGCTGCCGCTTCGTGATCCTCGGTCACAGCGAGCGCCGTCACGTCATGGGTGAGACCGACGAAGTGGTGGCGAAGAAGCTGCGCGCCGCCCTGCGCGACGGACTCACGCCGATCGTGTGCGTGGGCGAACTGCTCGCCGAGCGCGAAGCGAACAAGACCGCCGAGGTGATCGTGCGGCAGGTCACGGCCGCCTATGCGGGACTCGATGCGGACACGGCGAAGTCCACCGTGGTCGCGTACGAACCCGTGTGGGCCATCGGCACCGGCAAGGTCGCCACCCCCGAGCAGGCCCGCGACGCGCACCGCGTCGTGCGCGCCACGCTCGACCAGGTGGTGGGCTCCGGTGTGGGCGCCGCGGTGCAGGTCCTCTACGGTGGCAGCGTCAACGCGGGCAACGCCGCGACGCTGTTCGCCGAGGACGACATCGACGGCGGTCTGGTCGGTGGGGCTGCGCTGGAAGCCGCGGGCTTCTGGAAGATCGTCGCGGCGGCCGCGGCACGTCCCTGAAGCGAGTTTCGAGGGCGGGAGCGGGGCGCCGAAGCCCCGCTCCGGTCCGCTTTCCCGGAAGGGCCGTTGACGAGCCCGCCGCCGGGCTGTTAGATTGCTCGCCCGTTTGCTGCACCACATCGGTGCAGCCCTTTTCATCCGCTTCACGAGGTCGGCATGTACGGAGTGGTGCTCGCGTTTCACCTTCTGGTGTGTCTCGCCCTGATCGGCGTGATCCTGATCCAGTCCGGCAAGGGCGGTGGACTCGCCGGCGGCGCCTTCGGTGGCGCCACGCAGACCGTCTTCGGCGGTCGCGGCGCGACGGACTTCATCACGAAGGCGACGATCTATCTCGGCGTGATCTTCTTCGTGACCTCGCTCGGCCTCGCCATCCTGACGACCAAGGGTGGTCCGGGCGGCGGCAGCCGGAGCATCATGCAGGAAGAGGCTCGCAAGAACGCGGCGAAGCAGACGCAGAGCCAGGCTCCGGGACGTGCGCCCGCGCCCACCGGAGCTCCGGCTCCGACCGGCGCCGCCGGCGCTCCGTCGAACGGCGCGAAGTAGTCTCGGTACCGAAAAGGAAGTCAGTGCCCGGGTGGTGGAACTGGTAGACACGCACGTTTGAGGGGCGTGTGGGGAAACCCGTGCGAGTTCAAATCTCGCCCCGGGCACCAATCTGACGAGAAGGCCCAGCCGGAAGCGGCGGGGCCTTTTTCGTGCCCTCGGGACCGTGTGGTCGTCGTCCCGAAGCCGCCGAGAGTCCCCGGCCGTCCGGCGAGCACGGCCCCGGATGCACGCAGGGCCCGCGGCTCGGTCGGCCGCGGGCCCTGCGTGCGTGCTGCGGAGAAGCGTGGTCTCAAGCGGTCACTCGAGGATCTCCTGGACGTACGCGTTCATCGTCTCGGTGTCGATGCGACCGATCACGCGACGGACGATCTCGCCCTTGCGGTTGATGAAGAAGGTCGTGGGGATCGAGCGGATCGGTCCGTAGGCGTCGAGCACCTCGTCGTTCGCCATGGCGATCGTGAACCGCACGCCGAGCTGGCCGGCGAACCGCTTCACCGGCGCGGGGCCGGTTTCGTCCACCGACATGCCGACGATCGTCAGGCCCTTGGCGCCGTAACGCGCCTGCATGTCGTTCAGGTCGGGCATGCTCGCACGGCAGGGCCCGCACCAGGTCGCCCAGAAGTCCACGATCACGGGCTTGTTGCGCAGGTCGGCGAGCTTGAGGGTCTTGCCGTCCACGGTCTTCACGGTGAACGCGGGCGCCATCATGTCGCCGGCCTCTGCCGTGGCGACCGCGGCGCCGATCATGAGCGCCGTGGCGGTCGATGCGATCCATCGGGGGAGGGAGCCGCTGGACACGGGAGTTCCTTTCACACGCTGCGAGGGTGTCGAGGAGAACCGGCAGGAAACGATCTCGTGGCGGATGACTCTAACCGCATCCGCAGCGCGCACGCGTCATGACCTCGTTCATTTGTCACGCACTTGACCGCAAGCGCGTGCTCGACGCGATCGGGAACAAATCGCTTCCGGCGTGGTAGGACGAGCATGAAGGGCATGCCCGAAACGCGGGAAATCGGTGGGAGCGCGCGAGGCCCTGTGCTAGCGTCCGGGCGCTCTCCCTGCACACCCGCACCGCCTCGAACACGAGGCTTGCCGACTTCACAAGGAAGGTGAAGCCGATGGTCCTTGCTCACGTTCTGCTGCAACTGGGAGCTGGCGGACGATCCACGATCCCCGCCCTCGTCCAGCACGCCAGCCCGTTCTCGAAGCTCGTACTGCTCGTGCTGCTGGCGCTGAGCGTGTACTCGTGGGCGGTGATCTGGAACCGCCTGCGGCTGTACCGCACGGTCGCCGCCCAGGACGCCGCGTTCCTCGCCGCGTTCCGCCAGCTGCCCGCCGAGGCGGACCTCAAGCTCACGGCCGCGCAGCACCCCGCGAGCGTGCTCGCGCGCACGGCGCTCGCCGGCCAGAAGACGCTCGAGACGCTGCCGCCCGAACAGGCCGGCGCCGCCGCGCGCTACGAACTCGCGATGCACGCGATGGATCGTGCCGCGAACGACGAACTCGGCAAGCTCGAGACGAACGTCGGCTTCCTCGCCACGACGGGCAGCGTCGCGCCGTTCATCGGCCTGCTCGGCACGGTGTGGGGCGTCATGGTCTCGTTCGTGAACATCGGCGCGCAGGGCTCGGCGACGCTCGTCGTCGTGGCGCCCGGCATCGCCGAGGCGCTCATCGCGACGATCGCCGGACTGGCCGCCGCGATCCCGTCCGTGATCGGCTACAACCACTGCCTGCAGCGGCTGCGCGACGCGGGCAACGGCGCGACGCAGTTCGCGGGCGAGTTCCTCGACCGCCGCATCGGAGCGCACCTGAAATGATGCTCGCGCCCGGCGGCCGCCGGCCGATGGCCGAGATCAACGTCACGCCCTTCGTGGACGTGGTGCTCGTGCTGCTCATCATCTTCATGGTCACCGCGCCGTTCCTGCAGGGCGGCCTCGAGATCGACCTGCCGAAGGTGTCCAGCTCCGGGCTCGACGTGCACGAGGGCCTCATCGTGAGCATCCGCGGCGACCTCACGCTCGCGGTGGGTGAGACCACCGTGAACCCGGAGAAGTTCGAGGACGCGCTCGCCTCCGCGGGTGCCGCCAAGCGCGCGGTGTTCCTCAAGGCCGACCAGTCCGTGCCGTACGGCACGATCGTCCAGTACATCTCGCGCATGCGCCGCGCCGGCGTGGTGCAGCTGGGGCTCGTCACCGAGCCGCCCGCGAAGGGGCAGAAGTGAAGCAGGCCCTGATCGGCTCGGCCGCCGTCCACGTCGTGCTCACGGCGGCGCTGTTCGTCGTGCGCGCCGGCCAGACCGTGCTCGTGCCCGGTCCCGACGTGGTCGAGGTCGCGCTCGTGGACCCTTCGCTCGAGGCGATCGCCGCGCCCGCCGCGCCCGCGCCGACACCGCCCGCCGAGACGCCGCCGCCGGTCGAGGAGGACGGCGTCAAGATCGAGAAGGCGAAGAAGAAGCAGCCCGAGCCCGAGAAGCCGGCGCCCGTGCGTCCGGCCGAGCCCGAGAAGCCGGCTCCGAAGCCGGCGACCGAGACGTCGCACGTCGTGCTGCCGTACGCGAACGTCGGCGGCGGCATGCGCGGCCAGGTCGCGGTGGACGAGAGCAACTTCGAGTTCGCGTACTACCTGCAGCGCGTGCGCAGCATGATCGCGGGCAACTGGACCGCGCCGTCGGGCGTCCCCGGCGGCATGCGCGTCGAGGTCTACTTCCGCATCGCGCGCGACGGTTCGCTCACCTCGCCACGCGTCGAGACCTCGAGCGGCAACGCCTACTTCGACCAATCCGCGGTGCGCGCCGTGCTCGTCACGGGCCACCTGCCGCCGCTGCCGATGGGCTGGAACGGCAGCGACCTCGGCGTGCACTTCGGCTTCGAGTACACCGGACCATGAGGGACCCGATGCGCATTCGCGCGCACTTCGCCACGTTGCTCGCGTTCTTCACGCTCGCCATCGCCGCGCTGCCCGCGCGCGCCGACGACGTGCGCCTCGAGACGCGCTCGGGCGCCTCGAGCCGCATGCCCCTGCGCGTCACCTCGCTCACGCCCGCGGGCGACCGCGACGCCGGCACGATTTCCGTGCAGGCCGACGAGGTGCTCGCCGCCGACCTCGCCCATTCCGCCGCGTTCGACGTCGCTCGTGCGTGGATCGCCGCGTCGCAGACGGCGACGCCGATCGCCGAGGTCGGCGGCAAGTGGACCGTGCGCGGCTCGACCGTGCGGCTGATGGGCGAGGTGCGCGAGTACCCGGGCAAGCAGGTGATCCTCGCGAAGGAGTACGTGGGTCCCGCCGCGAAGTGGCGCGACGTCGTGCACCGCTTCGCCGACGACGTCGTGCTGCAGTTCACGGGCGAGCCTGGCGTGAGCGCCACGCGCATCGCGTTCATCGTGCAGGAGGGTCGCAACAAGGAACTGTGGGTCATGGATGCCGACGGATACGACCCGCGCCCGCTCACGGCGGATCGCTCGGTCGCGCAGTCCCCGTCGTGGTCTCCGGACGGCTCGCTGCTGCTCTTCACGTCGTACCGCGGCGGCGGCGGCCCGCAGCTGTGGGTGCTCTCGCCGGAGACGCGCAAGCCGTTCCTGCTCTCGGGCCGCCCGGGGCTCAACACGGGCGGCATGTACGCGCCGGACGGCTCGGGCGTCGTGTGCACGCTCGGCCTCGACGGCAACGCCGAGATCTACCGGCTCGACGCGCGCGGCGGTTCGCCGCAGCGCCTCACGAGCCACCGCAGCATCGACACGTCGCCGTGCTGGGCGCCGACGGGGCGTGAGATCGCCTTCACCTCGGACCGCTCCGGCGTGCCCCAGGTGCACGTCATGGATGCCGACGGTGGTAATGTGCGCCGGCTGACCTACGACGTGAGCTACACCGATTCCCCGGCGTGGTCCCCGCGCGGCGATCGCATCGCGTTCGTCGTGCGCACCGACTCCGGCTTCGATCTCTGGACCTGCCGCAGCGACGGTTCGAACACGACGCGCGTGGTGGCGGGAGGGAGCAACGAAAATCCGCGCTGGTCGCCCGACGGACGGCACCTGGTCTTCTCGTCCGACCGTGACGGCACGCGCTCGCTGTGGATCACCGATCTCGACGGCGCCGCCCCGCGCAAGCTGGACACCGGCGGCCGCAAATCCATGTCACCCGCGTGGTCGCCCCGGCTGGGCGCCACATCCGCCCGATAAGCAAGGAGGAACGCATGCACCCCACGCTGCTTCGCACCACCGTCCTCGTCGCCGCCGTGCTCGCGCTGTTCGCGGTCGGCTGCTCCAAGAAGGGCGCGACGCCCCCGACGCCGCCGCCGGCGGGCAACACCACGACGACGCCCACGAACCCGAACACGGGCAACACGGGCGGCACGACGACGAACCCGACGACGCCCGGCACGCAGCAGGGCACGGCGACGGTCGCGGACCTCAAGACGATCTACTTCGCGCTCGACTCGTACGCGTTCGACGGCACGGCGCAGGCCGACCTCGACGCGAACGCGAAGCTGCTGCGCGCGAACTCGAACCTGCGCGTCACGATCGAAGGCCACTGCGACGAGCGCGGCACGGTCGAGTACAACCTCGCCCTCGGCCAGAAGCGCGCGGACGCCGTGCGGGACTACCTGCTCGGCGCCGGCGTCTCGGCCTCGCAGATCGCGACGCTCACCAAGGGCAAGGAATTCCCGGCGGTGGACGGTCACGACGAGTCGGCGTGGGCGAAGAACCGCCGCGCGGAGTTCAAGTGAGCGGTCGCGTCCTCGTGGCGCGGCCCGGGCGCGCCGTGAGCCTCGTGCTCGCGGCGCTCCTCGTCGTCCTCGCCTCGCTGACGACCGGCTGCTACAGCACCCAGCTCACGCTCATCCGCAGCGGCCTCGACAGCCTGCGCGTGCAGGTGGACACGCTCAC
>JBGANH010000047.1:1163-18769 GCA_044222365.1 Candidatus Eiseniibacteriota bacterium | reverse complement strand
GCGCAGGAAGTGCTCGTGCTGTTCGACGACCTGCAGGGTGAATCGCCGTTCGCGCAGGCGCTCGCGATCCGCGGCCAGCACCAGACCGGCCTGCACCTCACGGTGGCGCACCCGCGCCGCGTGAAGCTCGCGCGGCCGAAGTTCAAGGGCGACTGGCTCGGCGTGCAGCCGGGCTCGGAGCTCGCGCTCGTGCACGCGCTCACGAAGGCCGCGCTCGACCTCGGCGCGCCCTCGGACCTGCCGGGCGAGATCTCGTGGGGCCTCGAGGCGCTGACCAAGTCGCTCGCCGGATGGACGAGCGAGCGCATGGCGCGCGAGACGGGCCTGAGCGCCGACGCGATCGTCGCGGCCGCCAAGCGGCTGCGCGGCGCGGAGCGCAAGGCGGTGCTGTTCGGCCGCGCGGTCACCGAGCACCCGCAGGCCGCGGCGCTGCTGCAGGCGATCGAGAACCTCGGCTGGCTCACGGGCGCGCTGACCTCGTCGGCTTCGCGCGTGATGTACGCCGGCACGCATTCGAACTCGCAGGGCGCGCTCGACACCGGGCTCACGCCGGACTTCCTGCCCGGCTACGTGCCGGTGACGGACGCCGCGGGCCGCGAGGCGTTCGCCAAGTCGTGGGGCTGCACGCTCGACGGCGAAGCGGGCATGAGCGCTCCGGAGATCCTCGAGGCGGCGGCGGCCGGGCGCATCAAGGCGCTCTGGATCGTCGGCGACCAGTGGCTGCGCACCGCGCCCGACGCGGCGCTCGCGGCCAAGGCGCTCGCGGCCGCGGAACTCGTCGTGGTGAACGAGATGTTCATGACCGAGACCGCCCGTGCGGCGCACGTCGTGTTCCCGGTGGCGTCGTTCGCGGAGAAGGACGGCACGTCGGTCAACTGCGAGCGTCGCGCGCAGAAGGCCACGCGTGCGCTGAGCCCGAAGCGCGGCTCGCGCGCGGACTGGGAGGTCTTCCAGTTCGTCGCCCAGGTGCTCGGCGCCGACTGGCGTTACCGCACGACGGAAGACGTCTTCCGCGAGATGGCGCGCCTCGTGCCGGTGTGGCAGGGCATGAGCTGGGCCTCGCTGCTCCCGAACGGCGCGACGTGGAACGTCACGCGCGTCGCGGGTTCGCTGGGATACGCCGAGCCCGACGCGAAGCCGGCGGGGGACGGCCTGTGGCTGCTCACCGGCGGCACGCTGTTCGCCGTCGACGGCGTGGGCGAGCTGTGCTCGTCGCTCGCCAGGCTCGCGAAGCATGCGCGCGTGTTCGTCAGCCCGGCGGAGGCTTCGCGCCTCGGCGCCGTGGCGGGCGACATGCTCGAACTGGAAGGACCGGCGGGTGTGGTCGTGCTGCCGGTCGAGATCGACGATTCGGTTCCTCCGAGCGCGGTGTTCGTGCCGTACGCGTACGCCGAAGCCGGCGTGAATCGTCTGGGTGCGCCGAAGGGCGCGGGTCTTCGGGTGAAGGCCCGCAAGGCCGCCGCGGCTGCCAAGGCCGGGGCGTAGGGGAGCGGGGATGGCGGCTCTGATGCAGAACGAAGCTTTCCAGGTCGCGCTCTGGGCCATGGTGAAGGTCGGCATCATCCTGGGCGTCATGCTCGGAGTGGTGTCGTACCTGATCTACGCCGAGCGCAAGATCTGCGGACATATCCAGGCGCGCACCGGTCCCAACCGTGTCGGTCCGCTGGGACTGCTGCAGCCGATCGCCGACGTGGGCAAGCTGCTCTTCAAGGAGGAGTTCATCCCGGCGGGCGCCAACAAGGTGGTCTTCCACATCGCGCCGATCCTCGCGGTGTTCCCGGCCATCGTGACGTTCTCGGTGATCCCGATGGGACCCGCGCCGATGTTCGTCGTCACGGACATCAACGTCGGCCTGCTGCTGTTCCTCGCCATGTCGAGCCTCGGCGTCTACGCCATCACGCTCGGCGGCTGGTCGTCGAACAACAAGTACGCGCTGCTCGGCGGACTGCGCTCGTCGGCGCAGATGATCTCGTACGAGCTCGCGCTCGGCCTGAGCACGATCCCGGTGCTGCTGCGCACGGGCACGCTGTCGCTGAGCGGCATCGTGGACGCGCAGGCGGGCAACCTGAAGGCGTTCGGCACGGCGCTGCCGCTGCCGAACTGGGGCATCTTCCACTGGTACCTCGTGCTGCCGTTCTTCATCTTCCTCATCTGCTCGTTCGCCGAGACGAACCGCGCGCCGTTCGACCTTCCCGAAGCCGAAGGCGAACTCGTCGCCGGCTTCCACACGGAATACTCGAGCATGAAGTGGGCGCTCTTCTTCCTCGGCGAGTACATGAACATGATCGTGATCTGCTCGATCATGGTCACGCTCTATCTCGGCGGCTGGCACGGCCCGGGCGTGGACAAGTTCGCGCCGCTGGGCCTCGTCTGGTTCCTGACGAAGCTGTTCGCGCTCCTGTTCTTCTTCATCTGGGTGCGCTGGACCTACCCGCGCCTGCGCTACGACCAGCTCATGGGCTTCGGATGGAAGGTGCTGCTGCCGGCCTCCATCGTGAACGTCGTGATCGCCGCGGTGTGGCTGTACTGGAGGGCGAACGCCTGATGGTTCCCTATCTCTTCCTGGGCTTCGCGGCGCTGCTCGTCGCGACCGCTCTCATGGTGATCCTGCACAAGAACCCGGTCACGAGCGCGCTGTTCCTCGTGCTCTCGTTCTCGTCGCTCGCGGGCATCTACCTGCTCCTGCAGGCCGAGTTCGTCGGCATGGTGCAGATCATCGTGTACGCCGGCGCCATCATGGTGCTGTTCCTGTTCGTCATCATGTACCTGAACCTCCAGCACGACGTCGAGAAGGGCGCGCAGATCGCGTTGCGCCGCGGCATCGGCTGGATGGTCGGCGCGCTGCTCCTGCTCTTCGCGGGCCTGCTCGCGAAGAAGGGCTGGGTCTCCGGCCCGGTGGCCGCGCTGCCTCCGGACACGACGGGCGGCAACGCCGCGGCGATCGGCCGCGTGCTCTACAGCCGCTTCCTGTTCCCGTTCGAGATCACTTCGATCCTGCTGCTCGTCGCCATGGTGGGCGCGATCGTGCTGGCCAAGGGCCGCCCCGCGCCGCAAGGGGAGGCCGAATGATCCCGACCGAATGGGCGCTGGCGCTGAGCGCCGTGCTGTTCGTCATCGGCGTCGTGGGCGTGCTCGTGCGCCGCAACGCGCTGGTGATCTTCATGTCCATCGAGCTCATGCTCAACGCGGCGAACCTCGCGTTCGTGGCGTTCGCGCGACAGCAGAACTCGCTCGACGGACAGATCTTCGTGTTCTTCGTGATGACCGTGGCCGCCGCCGAGGTGGCCGTGGGACTCGCGATCATCGTGAACCTGTTCCGCCTGCGCGAAACGGTGTTCGTGGACGAAATCAACCTGCTGAAGGGCTAGGACGGCCGTGAACTTGCCCATGCTCTGGATCATTCCCGCGCTGCCCCTGGCCGCGGTCGCCCTGAACCTGCTGTTCGGCGATCGTCTCGGCAAGAGGGGCACCGCGTTTCTCGCCTGCGGGGCCGTCGGCCTCGCCTTCGCCGCCGCGGTGCGCGCCGTGCTCACGCTCGCCGCACGCTCCGAGGAAGAACGCCAGATCGTCGAGACCGCGTGGACCTGGTTCCGCGTCGGGGACTTCTCGGTCGACGTGTCGTTCCTGCTCGATCCGCTCTCGGCCATCATGGTGCTGGTCGTCACCGGCGTCGGCTTCCTCATCCACGTGTACTCGACCGGGTACATGGCCGAGGACCCGTCGTTCCGCCGGTTCTTCCTGTACCTGAACCTCTTCATGTTCGCGATGCTCACGCTCGTGCTCGCGGACAACTACCTGCTCATGTTCGTGGGCTGGGAAGGGGTCGGCCTGTGCTCGTACCTGCTGATCGGCTTCTGGTACGAGAAGCAGAGCGCGACGGACGCCGGCAAGAAGGCGTTCATCGTCAACCGCATCGGCGACTTCGGCTTCCTGCTCGGCGTCATGTTCCTGATCGCGTGGACCGGCTCGGTCAACTACGAGCGCGTCTTCGCCTCGGCGCCGCACCTGTTCACGGCCGGCGGCGCGGTCATCACGCTCGCGACGCTGCTCATGTTCGTCGGAGCGACGGGCAAGAGCGCGCAGATCCCGCTCTACGTCTGGCTGCCCGACGCCATGGAAGGCCCGACACCCGTGTCGGCGCTCATCCACGCCGCCACGATGGTCACGGCCGGCGTGTACATGGTCGTCCGCAGCCACGTGCTGTTCGAGATGGCGCCGCAGACGCTCGAGGTGATCGCCATCGTCGGCGCCGCGACGGCGCTCATGGCGGCGACGATCGGCCTCGTGCAGAACGACATCAAGCGCGTGCTCGCGTACTCCACCGTGAGCCAGCTCGGCTACATGTTCTTCGCCTGCGGCGTCGGCGCGTTCGGCGCCGGCATCTTCCACGTCATGACGCACGCGTTCTTCAAGGCGCTGCTCTTCCTCGGCGCCGGCTCGGTGATCTACGGCATGCACCACGAGCAGGACATGCGGAAGATGGGCGGCCTCGCCGGCAAGATGCCCGTCACGCACGCGACCATGCTCATCGCCACGATCGCGATCGCCGGCATCCCGCCGTTCGCGGGTTTCTGGTCGAAGGACGAGATCCTCGCGAAGGCGTTCGCCACCGGGCACTACGGCATCTTCGCCGCCGGGCTGCTCGGCGCGGTGATGACGGCCTTCTACATGTTCCGGCTCTACGTGCTGACGTTCCAGGGCAAGCCCCGCTTCGACGAGCACGACTCGCACGCCCATGCGCACGGCCACGCCACGGACCCGCACGACGCGCACTCCCATGCGGCTCATGGCGCGCACGACGATCACGGCCACGATCACGGCCACGGCGGCCCGGTGAAGGAGTCGCCGTGGAACATGACGGTGCCGCTCTCGGTGCTCGCGGTGCTGTCGGTCGTCGGCGGCTGGATCGGCATCGGCAAGCCCTTCATCGAGGGCGAGTCGTGGATGGGCCGCTGGCTCGAGCCCGTGCTCGGCTCCGGTCCGCACGTGCATCACCTCGCGGTCTCGACCGAGTTCGGCCTGATGGGGCTTTCGGTCGCGGTCGCCGCGTTCGGCATCTTCATGGCGTTCCGCGCCTACCTGCAGCAGCCGGCCATCGCGACCGCCATGCACGAGCGCTTCGGCGGCCTGCACCGCACCCTCTACAACAAGTACTGGGTGGACGAGTTCTACGGCGCGATCGCCGTGAACCCGGTCTACCAGGCGTCCATGCGCCTCTGGCGCTTCTGGGACGAGAAGGTCGTGGACGGCATCGTGAACGGTGTCGGCTACTTCCTCGAAGGTGTCTCCGCACTGCTGCGTCTCTTCCAGACCGGATACGTCGGCACGTACGCCCTGTTCATCACGCTCGGCGTGCTCGCCCTGTTCCTTCACTTCCTGAGGTCGTAAGTGGCTCAACTCCCCTGGTTGTCCCTGCTCGTGTTCTTCCCGCTGGCCGCGGCCATCCTGGTCGCGATCATGCCGGCGAACGCGCACAAGCCCATCCGGTGGTGGGCCACGATCGCCGCGCTCGCGGAGTTCGTGTTCTCGCTGCCCCTGTGGTGGCGGGTGATTCCCGGCCAGGCCGGCTTCCAGTTCGAGGAGAAGCTCGACTGGATTCCCGCGCTCGGGGCGCAGTACCACCTCGGCGTGGACGGCGTCAGCGGACTGCTCGCGCTGCTCACCACGTTCACGACGCTCATCGCCGTTCTCGGGGCGTGGACGTCGGTCGAGAAGCGCTCACGTGAGTTCTTCGCCCTCGTGCTCGCGCTCGAGGCGGGCATGCTCGGCACGTTCTTCTGCCTCGACCTGCTGCTCTTCTACGTCTTCTGGGAAGCGATGCTGATCCCGATGTACCTGCTGATCGGCGTGTGGGGCGGGCAGCGGCGCGTGTACGCGGCCGTGAAGTTCTTCCTCTACACGATGGCGGGCAGCGTGCTCATGCTCGTCGCCATCCTGTCGCTGTGGTTCCTGCAGAAGCAGTACAGCGGCGTTCCGAGCTTCGACCTGCAGGCCTTCTACCAGCTGCCGCTCGCGCCTTCGCGCCAGCTGTGGATGTTCCTCGCGTTCGCCTTCGCGTTCGCGATCAAGGTCCCAATGTTCCCGCTGCACACGTGGCTGCCCGACGCCCACGTCGAAGCCCCGACGGCGGGCTCCGTGATCCTGGCCGCCGTGCTGCTCAAGATGGGCAGCTACGGCTTCCTGCGCTTCGCGATGCCGCTGTTCCCGAACGCGCTCGAGGTGTGCGCGCCGTACATCGCGTGGCTGGCGATCATCGGCATCGTTTACGGCGCCCTCGTCGCCATGGTGCAGCCCGACCTCAAGAAGCTCGTGGCGTATTCCTCGGTGAGCCACATGGGCTTCGCGATGCTCGGCCTGATGGCGATGAACGCGCAGGGCTTCGCCGGCTCCATGATGACCATGCTCAACCACGGCGTCTCGACGGGCGCGCTGTTCCTCCTCGTCGGCGTCATCTACGAGCGCCGCCACACGCGCAAGATCGCGGACTTCGGCGGGCTGTGGAAGGTCGTCCCGGTCTACTCGGTGATCTTCCTCGTCGTGATGCTCTCGAGCGTGGGCCTGCCCGGCACGAACGGCTTCATCGGCGAGTTCCTCGTGCTGCTCGGCGCCTTCAAGCACTCCGTGCCGTGGGCCGCCGTGGCCGCGACGGGCGTGATCCTGTCCGCGTGCTACATGCTGTGGATGTTCCAGCGCGTCGTGTTCGGTCCGGTGACGCACGAGGAGAACCGCAAGCTCACCGACCTCTCGTTCCGCGAGCGGCTGGTGTTCGCGCCGCTGCTCCTGCTCATCTTCTGGATGGGCGTGGCGCCGCAGCCGTTCCTCGACCGCATGCAGCCCACGCTCGACCGGGTGCTGCAGATGACGAACGACCGTGCGCAGATGATGGCGACCTCGGACGCCGCCGCGACCGCGCCGCTGGCCTCGCGCCTGCCGGCCGCTCCCGCGGTGACCGCGGCTCCTGCCGAGCAGGGAGGTGCGCGATGAACATCGTGCCGCAGCCGACGTTCCTGGCCCTCGACTGGTGGGCTCTCGGCCCCGTCCTCGCCCTGACCGCGGGCACGATCCTCCTGCTGCTGCTCGAGTTCCTGCCGCAGCGCGCGAACGGCAACCGTGGCGGCATCGTCTCGCTGCTCACCTTCCTCGCCTCCGGGTACGCCGTCTGGCGCGTGGCGGGAGAGAAGCGCGAGCTGTTCGGCGGCATGTTCGTCCACGACCCGATGACGGTGTTCTTCACGCTGCTCTTCTGCGCCATCGGCGTGCTCGCGACGCTCATGTCGTGGGACTACCTCAAGCGTACGAAGATCAACCAGGCCGAGTACTACGCGCTGATGCTCTCGAGCGTCCTCGGCATGGTCGTCATGGCCGCGTCGAACGACCTGATCACGGTGTTCCTCGGGCTCGAGCTCATGTCGCTCGCGCTCTACGTGATGGTCGGGTTCCGCCGTTCGCAGCTCGAGTCGAACGAAGCTTCGCTCAAGTACTTCCTGCTCGGTGCGTTCGCGTCGGGCTTCCTGCTCTACGGCATCGCGCTGCTCTACGGCGCGACCGGCTCGTCGAACCTCGCGACGATCGGTGCGTTCCTCGCCGACTCGCCGCTCTCCACGAACCCGATGCTGCTCATGGGCGCGCTTCTCGTCTTCGTGGGCTTCGGATTCAAGGTCGCGGCGGCGCCGTTCCACATGTGGACCCCGGACGTCTACGAGGGTGCGCCCACGTCGGTGACCGGGTTCATGTCCGCCGGCGCCAAGGCGGCCGGATTCGCGGCGCTGCTGCGCGTGGCGCTCCGCGCGCTCGGCCCGGTGATGGTGGACTGGACGCAGCTCCTGGCGGTGATCGCGTTCCTCACGATGACCGTGGGCAACGTCACGGCGCTGCTGCAGGGCAACCTCAAGCGCATGCTCGCCTACTCGAGCATCGCGCACGCGGGCTACATCCTCGTCGCGGTCGCGGCGGGCGGCCCCGAAGGCGCCTCCGCGGCGGTGTTCTACCTCGCCACGTACTCGTTCATGAACATCGGCGCGTTCGCCGTGCTCACGATGCTCGGCAAGGGCCGCGAGGAACGCGTGCTGCTGTCCGACCTCGCGGGCCTCGGCTTCCGCGAGCCGGTGCTCGGCCTCGCGCTCACGGCATTCATGCTGTCGCTCGCCGGCATCCCGCCGATGGCCGGCTTCATGGGCAAGCTGTACATCTTCGGCGAAGCGGTGAAGCACCCGCAGCTGCTGTGGGTGGTCGTGGCCGGCGTGCTCAACAGCGTCGTCTCGGTCTACTACTACCTGCGCGTCACGGTCTCGCTCTACATGAAGGAGCCCGAGGGTGAGGCGGTCGGCATCTCGTGGGGCGCTCCCGCGGTGCTCGCGATCGTGATCACGCTCGCCGCCACGCTGTGGTTCGGCCTGCAGGCGCAGGGCCTCTGGGTCCAGGCGCAGAACAGCGTGATGGGCCTGCTCTAGGACAAGCGCTCGATCGAAATCGTGAAGCCCGGCGGCTCGTGCCGCCGGGCTTCCGTGTCTTCGCGGGCGCGACGCCCGCGGCCGGCGCTGCCCGCTCAGGCCTCGGGCAAACGCCACACCAGCGCTTCGGCCTCGTCGCCCTTCTGCAGCCGGGCGGCCGATTCGGGCACCACGACGAGCGCATGCGCGCGCGACTGCGGCGTCAGGTGCCCCGAGACCTGTGCGCCGGCGGGACTCGCCCAGAGCGCGCCGAGGCGCCACTGGAGCGTGCAGCGGACGAAGTCGGTGCGGCCCTCGCGCGACTCGACGTCGGTGGCCAGCCGGACCGGCACACGCGGCCGGTCGAGGGCGGTGTGTCCCTGCATCCGGCGCAGCGCCGGGCGTACGAGCGCCTCGAACACGCAGGCGACCGAGGCAGGATTGCCGGGCAGGCCGAAGAACAGCCGCCCCCGCGGGGTGCCGAACGCCTGCGGCCGGCCCGGGCGCATGGCGACGCGCCACAGTTCGACCTCGCCGATCGCGTCGAGCGCCTGCTTCACGGGATCGTAGTCGCCGGCCGAGACGCCGCCGATGGTGAGCACGAGGTCCGAGACCTCGACGGCCTCGCGCACGCGTTCCGTGACGCGCGCGGCGTCGTCGGGAAGGCGTTCCGCCAGCGTCACCACGCCACCCGCCTCGACGACCAGCCGGGCGAGCATGGGCAGGTTGCTGTCGCGAATGGCCCCCGGCCGCAGCGGCTCGCCCGGATCGAGCAGCTCGTCTCCGGTGGACAGCACCGCCACGCGCGGCGCGGGGGAGAGCTCGAGCTCGGCGAAGCCCAGGGACGCGGCCAGCGCGAGGTCGTGAGCGGACAGTTCGCGGCCGGCGGCCAGCACGACTTCACCCGTGGCGACGTCTTCGCCGGCGCGGCGGACGTGCGCCCCCGGTCGGGCGGGGTGCGCGAGGACGGCGCGCTCGGCCCCGCTCTCACCGGCGCGAGCGCCCTCTTCGAACGGCACGACCGTGTCGGCGCCCGGCGGCAACGGCGCTCCGGTCATGACGAGGGCCGCCTCACCCGGCGCGAGCATGCGTTCGAGCGGGCGGCCGGCCGCCGAGACGCCGGCGACGCGGAGGCGGACGGGGGCTTCGGGCGCGGCGCCAGCGGTGTCGGCCGCGAGCACCGCCCAGCCGTCCATCGCGGAGTTGTCGAACGGCGGCAGCGCGTGCGGGGCCACGAGATCGCGACGCAGTGCGCGGCCGACCGCGTGTGCGAGCGGTTCGAACGCGGCGGGCAGTGTGGTCGCCGCGGCGAGCACGCGCGCGCGCGCCTCGGAGTACGAGAGCTCGAGCGACCGCGGGCTCACTTGCGGCGGGGCTTGCGTGCCGCGGACGCGGTGCGGGCGGCGGGCCGGCGCGCCCTCGGCGTGGTGCTCGCGCGGTTCGCCGGTTCGGCGCGCTTCCACGCGCCGGAGCGTCCCCCGCGCTTCTCCCACAGCGCGATCTCGCCGATCACCATGGCGCGGTCCACGGCCTTGAGCATGTCGTAGAGCGTGAGCGCCGCGGCCGCCACGGCGTGCAGGGCCTCCATCTCGACGCCGGTCCGCGCCGTGGTGCGGGTGCGCACCTCGATGCGGACGCCGGGGCCGGTCGGGTCGAGGTCGAAGGTCACGTCCACGGCGTCGAGCGGCACGGGGTGGGCGAGCGGGATGACCTCGCTCGTCCGCTTGGCGGCCATGACGGCGGCCAGATGGGCCGCGGCGAGGACGTTGCCCTTGGGGGCGCGGTCGCGCTCGAGCAGGTCGAGCGTGTCGCGGTGCATGGAAACGTGCCCCCGGGCGACCGCTTCGCGAACCGTGGGGGACTTGGCCGAGATGTCCACCATGCGGACTCGGCCACGGGCGTCGACGTGCGAAAGGCGTTTTTTCATGCGAAACGAAAGATAGGGAGGGCGGCCCGGGCGGTCAATCGCGCTCCGTTCCCCAGTCGGCCATTGACACCCCTCGGGGCGCCCCCGTACCGTCTCCGGGCGCGCCGGTCCAACCGTCGCTCGACCCCATGAACTCACACCGACGCCCTCCCATTTCTGCCCGCCACGCCTTCGCGCTGGCCTTCGACCTCGCCGTGCGGCGCGACACGCTGCACTCGATGGTCGTACCGCTCGCCCTGTGGGCTCCGTGGACGCTCGCGCCGGCCCTCGTGCCGATGGTGTTCCCGGACATGCACACGAGCCAGCTGCTGCTCGTGCAGGCGGCGAGCAACCTCTTCACGTTCGTGGCGTTCGTGATCGTGACCTCGATGCTGCGCTTCCGCGCGGCCTCGGTCTTCCACGCCGGCGGGCACGCCGATCCCGCGCCGATCGGGGAGTGCTACCGCCTCGGCCTGTCGCGCGCGCCGGTGCTCTACGTGACCGAAGCGCTGCGCAACATCGCGTTCGGCATCTCGTTCAGCATGTTGTTCGTGCCGTTCCTGTACCTCGGTTTCAAGCTCTCGCTCGCGACCGAAGCCGTCGTGCTGCGCCGTGAGAATCCCGTGCAGGCGTTCTCGCGCTCGTACCACCTGACCGACGGACGCTTCGAGCGCTGGCTCGAGATGATCGCCATGTCGGTGCTCCTCATCGTCCCGGTCTGGTTCCTCTGCGTCGTGGGTTTCCTGCTCGTGCCCGGCAGCAGTTGGAACACCTGGCTGTCCGTGGGCTCGTTCCTGAGCGCCGCGCTCATGCCGATCGTCCAGTACGCGTGGTCGTTCTTCTACCTGCGCCTGGACGAACTCGACCAGGCCGAGGCCGAGGCGAACGCCGCCGTGCCCGCCCCGACGTTCGCGCCCCTGCGCCGCGCCGCGGGTGGCGCCCAGCCGAAGCTGCGCCTCGTCGAGAGCCCCAAGCGGGACCTCGACGACCCTTCGTCGCTCTAGGAGCCGCCGCGCCCCGCCCGGGCGCCCGAGGTGCTCCCCACGGTCTCTCGAGGAGCCGCGCCGTCTTGCCCCGGCTTTCGCCGGTGTGGCAACTTGAAACGGTCGGCGGTTGGCCGCATCCCAGAGGGCCCGCCATCTCCAGGAGGAAGACCTGAGCTCCCGCACCCGCAGCACCCGCTCCGACTCCCGCTCCGGACCGCGGCCCGGCTCCCCGGGCGAGGTGTCGCTGCAGCCCATTCTCGGGGCCAGCTCGCGCATGCAGCGCCTGCTGAGGCTGGTCGCTCGCGTCGCGCCCACGGACAGCACGGTGCTCGTGCTGGGTGAGAGCGGCACGGGCAAGGAACTCGTCGCGCGCTCGCTGCACCTGCTGTCTCGTCGTGCGCAGGGTCCGTTCGTCGCGGTGAACGTGGGCGCGATTCCGGAGGCGCTCATGGAGAGCGAACTGTTCGGGCACGCGCGCGGTTCGTTCACGGGCGCGACCACCGAGCGCATGGGACTCGTGGAGGAGGCCGATCACGGCACGCTGTTCCTCGACGAGATCGGCGACATGCCGCTCGCGACGCAGGTGAAGCTGCTGCGCATGCTCGAGAACGGCGAGGTGCGCCGCGTCGGCGAGAACGCACCGCGCCTCGTGGACGTGCGGGTCGTCGCGGCGACGCACCGCGACCTGACGGCGCTCGTGGCGGACGGCCGGTTCCGCGCCGACCTGTACTTCCGGCTCAACGTCGTGCAGCTCGACCTGCCGCCGCTGCGCGAACGCCGCGACGACGTCGGGCTGCTCGCGTCGTTCTTCCTCGATCGCGCGGCGCGCCGGCAGGAGCGCGAGCCGCTCGAGTTCACGCCCGACGCGATGGCGCTGCTCCAGCGCTACGACTACCCGGGCAACGTGCGCGAGCTCGAGAACGCGATCGAGCACGCGGTGGCGCTGAGCGAAGGCGGTACGATCGGGCCCGCCGACCTTCCCGCCGCGATCCGCAACCCGCGTATGCTCCCCGGCACCGCGAGCGACGCGCCGGCGTTCGGCGGCGCCCCGACGGGGCCGCTCCATGCGCGCCCGCACACCGCGCCGGAGGCGCGTCCCGGTGATTTCGAAGACACGCGCCCGCTCGACGTCGTGCTGCGCGAACACGTGCTGCGCACGCTCAATCGTCACCGCGGCAACGCCACCACGGCGGCGAAGCAGCTGGGCATCTCGCGGACGACGCTCTGGCGCATGCTCAAGCGCTGGGGCGTGTCGCGCTCCGCGATCAAGGGGAGCTGACGTGGCGAGCACGCGGAAGTACTACGACGACGGCTACACGACGGCGTTCACGGGGCGCATCGCCGCGCGCGGCGAGCACGCGGGCCGGCCTGCGGTCGAGCTCGAGGAGAGCTGGTTCTACCCCGAGAGCGGCGGCCAGCTCGGCGACCAGGGCACGATCGGGGAAGCGCGCGTGCTCGACGTGCAGGCGGGCGACGACGGACGCGTGTGGCATGTCGTGGATGCCGTCCCCGCGGCGGATTCCGTCGCCTGTGCGGTGGACTGGGCGCGGCGCTTCGACCACATGCAGCAGCACACCGGGCAGCACGTGTTGTCGGCCGCGCTCGAGCGCGAATGCGGCTGGGCGACGCTCAGTTCGACGCTCGGGGCCGAGCGCAGCGTGATCGAGATCTCGACCGCCGAGGTGGACTGGCGCACGATCGAACGCGTCGAGCGCACCGCGAACCGGCTGCTGTGGGAAGACCGCGAGATCCGCCTGCATTGGACCGACGCGGCGGGCGTGGGCCGCTTCGCGCTCCGCAAACCTCCGCAGGTGGACGGCCCGATCCGGATCGTCGAGATTCCGGACTGGGACCTGTCCGCCTGCGGAGGCACGCACACGAGGCGCACGGGCGAAGTGGGCGTGCTCAAGGTGACGGGCTGGGAGAAGGTCCGCGGCAACGTGCGGCTCGGCTTCCTCTGCGGCGAGCGTGCGCTCGCCGATCACGCCTGGCGCACCGAGGCGCTCGTGGAAGGGGCGAAGCGCCGCACGCTCAAGGACCGCGACCTGCTCGCGCACCTCGACCGCGCGGTCGAGGAGCGCGACGAACTCGCGAAGCAGCTGCGCGAACTGCGCGAGAAGCGGCTTGCCGAGGAGGCCCGCGCGCGCGTGGGCACGCCACCCGCTGCGGTGGCGGAACTGGCGGAGGTGCGTTCGCGCGAGGAGGCCCGGGCGTTCGCGCTCGCGTGCCTGAATGCCGGCGCGCCGTGGGTGGTGAGCGCGGCGCTCGGGCCGGAGCCCATGCTCATGGTGGCGCGCGCGAAGACGCACGCGGCCGATCTCAAGGCGCTGCTGCCGGAACTGCTCGCCGCGGCGCGGGGCAAGGGCGGCGGCAGCCCCGAGCAGCTGCAGGTCGCCGCGGCCGACGCCGACGGCGTGCGCGCGGCGTTCGCGATCGCGCGCGGCGCGCTCGAGCGCTGAAGCGCGAAGCCCCGCGGCCTGCGCCGCGGGGCTTCGACTTCACTTCTTGTTCTTCGCCGGTGGCGCCTTCTTCGGCGCGGGCTTGCGGGCGGGCGGCGCCGAGGGCTTCTTCGCGGCGGGCTTGGGCGCCGGCTTCGGCAACGGCTTCGGAGCGGGCTTGGCCGCCGGCTTCACGGCGGGCTTCGGCGCCGGCTTCACGACCGGCTTGGCGACCGGGTTCACCTTCACGGCGATGCCCTTCGGCTTCACGCGCGCGATCGCCGGAGCGGTGGCGGCCGGCTTCGGGCGCAGCGACGCGGCCGCCGGTCCGCGCGAACGCGAGTTCGGCGAGGTCGGGCGCGGGGCGCCCGCGAGCGGCATCGTCTGCCGGCCCGCGAGGTAGGGGTTCTTCGCGATGGCCGCTTTGCGCGCGCGCAGGCGCTCGTCGTCGTAGATCGCGGTCTGCTGCAGCTGCGAGGGCTTCAGGTGGTAGTCGAAGTCCGGCAGCATGACGCGCGGGATGGCGCGGCCGACGAAGCGCTCGATCGCGGCGAGGTGCCGCTGCTCCTCGGGCGCCATGAGCGTGAACGCGTCGCCCTGCGCGTCGGGACGGCCTGCACGGCCGATGCGGTGGACGTAGTCTTCCGGCGTCGGCGGGACGTCGAAGTTCACGACGTGCGCGACGCCGGCGAGCTCGAGACCGCGTGCGGCGAGGTCGGTCGTGACCACGATCTGCAGCCGGCCGCGCTTCAGGTCCTCCATCGCGCGCTCGCGCTCCGTCTGGCTCTTGCGCTCGTGCAGCGTCGCGACGGCGTACTTGAGCCGCTCGAGCTGGCGGGCGAGCCGGTCGGCGCCTTCGCGCTGGCGGGTGAAGACGATCGTGCTGCGCACTTCGCCCGAGCGCGAGAGCAGGCGGTCGAGCAGCTGGATCTTGAGGTGCTTGGGCACCTGGTAGATCGCGTGCGTGATGCCCGCGGACGGCTGCGGCGAGGTGAGGTCCACGCGCACGGGCTCGATCAACGCCTCCTTCGCGAGGCGGTTGAGCTCGGCCGGCATGGTCGCCGAGAACAGCAGCGTCTGGCGCGTCTCGGGCAGCAGCTTGAGCAGCTTGCGGATGTCGGTCGCCTGCCCCATGTCCACCATGCGGTCCGCTTCGTCGAGTACGAGGATCTCGACGTCCTCGAAGTCGAGCGCCTTGCGCTCGTGCAGCTCGAGGAGGCGGTCCACGGTCGCGACGAGCACGTCCACGCCCTGGTCACGGAGCACCTTCTCCTGGTTCGCGATGGGAGACGCCGTGTGCACCATGCCGACGCGCAGCTCGGTGAAGCGCGCGAAGTCGCGGGCGTGCGTCTCGACCTGCGAGGCGTGCTCGCGCGTCGGCGTGAGCACGAGCGCGCGCAGCTTCTGGGGGCCGTCGAGCAGGCGGGCGAAACCGGGCAGCAGGAACGCACCGGTCTTGCCCGAGCCGCTCGGGGCGTTGCCGATGAGGTCGTTGCCCTGAAGGATGACGGGGATGGCCTTGCCCTGGATCGCCGTGGGTTCGGTCCAGCCGGCCGCGCGAACCGCCTGGACGAGGGGCGCGGGCAGGCCGAGCGTGTTGAACATCATGTGCGGGAACTCCGTATCGAAGAGGGCCCGCTCCGAGGAGGGGTGAGGGCGGCGGGCCGTGGGTCCGGTGAGTGAACGCCACAGGTTACGGGCCGCCCGGGGGGCGTTCAATAGAAAGGTTGCCCGCGGATTTGGCGGCTTTGTCAGGACTGCGCGGGTTTACGCGTGTTTCCGCTTCCACGCTGGCAGGCCGGGCACCAGAAGGTCGCGCGGCCGCCCTGCACGAAGCGCTTCACCGCCGCTCCGCACCGCCGGCACGGCGCGCCGCCGCGGTCGTACACGAGCAGCTGGTCGCCGTACTGCCCCGGCTCGTTCCAGATCGTGCGGTAGGTGCTGAAGGTCGTGCCCATGCGCGCGACGGCCTCGCCGAGCACCGCGGTGATCTCGGGTGCGATGCGCTCCCATTCGGCGTGGCGGAGCGCGCCGGCCGCGCGGCGCGGATCGACGGCGGCGCGGAAGAGGATCTCGCTCGCGTAGATGTTGCCGATGCCCGCGAGCTTGCGCTGGTCGAGCAGGAAGGTCTTCACCGCGACGCGCGAACCCTTTGCGCAGGCGCGCAGCGACTCGGCGGTCGGCGGCTGTTCGAGCGGATCGGGGCCGAGCAGCTTCACGCTCGGGTCCTTCGCGAGCTTCTCGAGCGGGACGACGCGCAGCATGCCGAAGCGGCGGATGTCCTGGTACCAGAGCCGCGCGCCGTCGGCGAAGTCGAGCTTGAGGTGCACGTGCGGCATGGCTTCGTCGAGCGCGCCGTCGCCGGCGTGCGCGAACAGCCAGCGCCCGCTCATGCCGAGGTGGGAGAGCAGCGTCACGCCACCGTCGAGATCGAGGAAGAGGAACTTGCCCGTGCGCCGCGGCTCGGCGAACGCGCGCCCTTCGAGCTGCTTCGGGAGCGCGGTGAGCGACTGCGTGCGCAGCCGGTGACGCGAGACGGCCGCGTGCGCGACGCGCTTCCCGGGCACGTGCGCGGCGAGCATGCGGCGCACGGTTTCGACTTCGGGCAGTTCGGGCATGGCGCGCAGGGTCGGCGGGAATGCGAGGCGCGGTCAAGCCATGCGCGGACGAGCGCGCGCGGTCAGCGCACGTTCGCCGTCGTCACGGTCTCGCGCACGGCCGAATCGTAGGAGCTGCGAAACACGAGGCGTCCGTCCCGCCAGGACTCGAGCCTCCAGCCCATCGAGCGATGCACGTCGGTTCGCGGCAGCGGGCCGTAGTCCGCATCGGCGACGCCCGCGAGGTCGAAGAACCAGAAGTGCGTGTCGTCGTCCCCGACGGCTTCGTCGACGAGCAGTCGCGACGTTCCGGGCTCGAAGCCCACCGCCATGTAGCCGACTTCACTCCGCACGAGCTCCCCCCGGTCGAAGAGCAGGAACGCGCCGAGCGCTTCCTGCTTCATGCGCCAGTTGGCGGCCATCCACCGGCCGTCGGCCGACGTGACGGTCGAGTACGGGGCCGGAACGCGGGCGCGCTCGGCGCCCGTCTTCGGCAGGGGAGGCGCGGCGGTGGCTGCGACCGTGGCCCACAGGGACGTCGCGGCGACCAGCAGGAGCACTCGGCGAGGCATCGGTTCTTCCTCCGTGGTGTCGGACGGACGACGGGAGGCTAGGCCCGCGCCCGTGAGCGCGCCACCGCGAAATGCGGCTCCGGCTACAGGGCGCCATTGCGCCTTCTTTCCGCAGCGTGGCATCCTGCGGCGGCTCTCACACCTTCCACCGCCGGGGACGACATGGACGATCGCGCCCGATTCGAAGAGTTCGCGCGGCTCGCGACCGAGCAGCGCAATCCGCGCACCATGGACCTCGACGTGCTCGAGGTGCCGGAGCTGCTCGCGCGCATCAACGCCGAGGACCGCACGGTGCCCGATGCGGTCGCGCTCGAGCTGCCGTGGATCGCGCGCGCGGTCGACTACGCGATCGCGTCGTTCCGTGCGGGCGGACGGCTCGTCTACGTCGGCGCCGGCACCAGCGGCCGGCTCGGCGTGCTCGACGCCTCCGAATGTCCGCCGACGTTCGGCTCGGATCCCGAGCAGGTCGTCGGCGTGATCGCCGGTGGGTACGCCGCGGTCGTGCGCGCGGTCGAGGGCGCCGAGGACCGCCGCGACGAGGGTGTGAAGGCGATGGACGATCTCGGCGTCTCGCCCGACGACACGGTGGTGGGCCTCGCGGCGAGCCGGCGCACGCCGTACGTGGTCGCCGCCATCGAGCGTGCGCGCGAACTCGGCGCGCGCACGGTGTACGTCACG
>JBGANH010000047.1:0-1127 GCA_044222365.1 Candidatus Eiseniibacteriota bacterium | reverse complement strand
GATCTGCCCGGTCGTGGGCCCCGAGGTGCTGATGGGCTCGACGCGCATGAAGGCCGGCACGGCGCAGAAGCTCGTGCTCAACATGATCTCGACCGCCGCGTTCGTGCGCACGGGCAAGGCGTACGAGAACATGATGGTCGACCTCACCGCGAGCAGCCAGAAGCTGGTCGAGCGCAGCCGCCGCACCGTGATGACCGTGACCGGCGTGACGTACGACGAGGCCGCGAAGGCGCTCGACGCCGCCGGCCGCAGCGTGAAGACCGCGATCGTGATGATCGAGCGCGGCTGCCCGCGCGCCGAGGCCGAGTCGCGTCTCGAGGTGACGAACGGGTTCGTGCGCCGCGCGATCGAGGCCGGTCGCGACGGAGAGGGCGCGTGACGCGGACGAACCGGCGCGTTCCGATCGCGCTCACGGCGCTCGCGCTGCTCGTGGCGCTCGTGTCGTGCACGAAGCCGAAGCCGCGGATCGACGAGGTCGTCTTCTGGCAGCCGTGGCCCACCGCCGCCGTCGAGCCCGCCGTGCGTGCGTTCGAGGCCGCGACGCCGAACGTGCACGTGAGCGTGCACGAGGTGCCGCTCGCGGTGCTGCGCGATTCGCTCGACGCCGCGCTCGCCGCCGGCACGCCCCCCGACCTGTGCGCGATCGGCTCCGACGAGCTGCCCGCACGTCTCGCGGCGAACGTCCTCGTCGACTGGAGCGCGGGCGTCGCCGACCTGCGCGATTCGCTCGTCGGCTGGCCGCTGTGCACGGTGGGGGACGCGATCTACGGCCTGCCGTGGACGCTGAGCCCGCGCGTGCTCGTGCTGCGGCGCGACCTCGTCGCGCGCGCCGGCCTCGACGCGTCGCGGCCGCCGGAGACGTGGGGGCAGCTGCGCGCCGCGGTCGCGAATCTGCAGAGGCTGGGCGGCGGCGTGCGCGCGCTGGGACTGCCGCGCGGCGGGGCGGGCGAGGCGAGCGACGCGTTCCTCGCGCTCGCGTGGGGCAACGGCGGCGAGATGCTCTCGGCCGCGCTCGACTCGTCGCGCGTCGACTCGCCCGCGAACCTCGCCGTGCTCGAGCTGCTGCAGTCGCTGCGGCGCGGCGTGCGCGTGGCGGGCACGGACACGCTGCGGCGAGAGCTGGCCGC
>JBGANH010000046.1:0-18676 GCA_044222365.1 Candidatus Eiseniibacteriota bacterium | reverse complement strand
CGAGCCGGCCGAAGCGCGAACTCGCGTCGTCGGTGACGAACGTGTCCGGGCCGACCTGCGCCCAGCCGCACCCTTCCATGAACGAGCCGTCCACGTCGGCGAAGAAGCTCCAGTGCTGCCAGTCGCGACCGAGCAGCGCGTCGGACTCCTCGCCCGCGGAATCCACAAACGTGTACGCGAGCCAGCGGTGCGCGAACTCGTGCGCGAGCACGTCCATCGTGCTGAACGTGTCGCCGCCGCCACCGAGGCTCGCGTCCACGTCGGCCGGGTAGCGGTGCAGGCCGTTCATGGTGAGCACCTGCTGCAGCCGCGCCGCGCTGCCGAACACCGCGCCCGTGTCGTAGAGGTTCAGTCCGATGCCCTGCGTGTCGTTGCGCAGCGGCCACGCGGCCGCGAGCGCGCCAGGCGATCCGAGCCACTGCGACTGGCCGGAGGAGAGGTAGACCGCGATCTGGTCGTAGTCGTCGCCGTGCGTGCGATAGAAGGCGCGCGTGACCGCGGCGATGTCGAGCAGCGGCTGGCCGCCCGAGTTCGTGTAGAAGAAGGTGCCGTCGTCCTCGAGCACGGCGATCTCGCCCGCGTCGCGCGAGTAGGTGACCGGGAGCGGATCGAGCGTCGCGCGCGCGATCGCGTCGTCGAGCAGCGCGGGGAGCTCGTCGATGCGCGTGGCGCAGGCGGAGGCGGTCGCGGAGTTCGAAATCGTGCGCGTTGCGTCGGACGGCGCGAGCGGCGCGAACGGTGCGCGATCGCGCGGCATGGGCCGGGGCGCGGCGAGCGCGGCGGCCGCGGACAGCAGGGCGGCGATGAGCACGGCGAGCAGGGTGCGCATGGGCCGGAGTCTAGCGTGCGGTCGCCGCGGCGGGGCCGCGAAAAAACGTTCTCGCGTGCAGAAAGTGCTGGACGGTTTCGAAGGGGTGTCCCGTGGCGCATCGGGAGTGTCCGCGCCGCTCGTTCGGTATGGGGCGAGGTTCGCGCGGGTTCGAGTTTCGCGAGCGAGTGCTCGAGCGTTTTCGTCGCGGGCGGCATTGCTGCGTGAGCGCGCGCGTACGGCGCTCGAAAATGTGCGTGATACAAAGAGCGCGTCGTCCCTGCGTGATGTGAACGCGCCCCCGCGGTACATGCAACATGCGCTTTCGCCTGCCGACGCACCTCTCGCCGGATGAAGCTCGCGCACGCCTCGATCTGATCTATCGAGAGGAACACCATCGTGTCGCGGAGGGGCTCGCGCTGCTCGCCCTGATCGACTCGCGCCGCGACTCTCGCGCCGCTGGTTACTCCTGCATGAAGACGTACTGCGAGCAGCACCTGCGTATGACGCCGGATCGCGCGTCGGAAGCGTCTCCGTGCGGCGCGGACTGCGGCAGCGCTTCACGGCGATCTTCGACTACCTGTCGGACGGTCGGCCTGGCCGCTCGGCGCCGTCGTCGCGCTCGCGCCGCACCTGAAAGTGGAGAACTCCGAGGAGTTGCTCGCGGCGGCGGCGAACAAGCACATCGCATGGAGATCCTGCAGTTGGTCGCGGTCGCGTTCGACGCCTGTGGTGACCACGAGCGCGTCGGAGACTCCGTCTGTCAACGAAACGTCACCATCACATGCCCCGGGGCATGTAACTGGCCAAGAAGCGGTCGGCGTCGAAGCACTCGCGTTCATCGCGTTCGCGCAGGAGTCGTCTGCGCCCGCGCCGCCGAGGAAGCGCGGCGTCATCGCGCTCGGCGCGCCGGGCGAACACGAGGTGCGTCTCACGCTCACGCAGCAGGAGCGCGATGCGCTTCGCCGCGTGCAGGACCTGCTGAGCAACACCGACTGGGCACAGGATCCGGCGGCGATCTACGCGAAAGCGATCGAGCTGCTCGAAGAAAGTCTCTTTGAAGGCCAAGCTCGGCGCGAAGAAGAGCGAGCAGACCGAAGACACCGTCGGCAACTGCCGCCGCCGCGGTGCGCCACGCCGTCTGGCAGAAGGCGGTGCGCCAGCGCCGCTGGTTGCAGTTCGGCAGCGCGACGGCGAACGTCCGGTGCTGCTCTGCCGTGAGCACAACCTGTTGGCAGCGCGACGGCGGGTGCTGCTCGTTCGTGAGCGCGGACGGTCATCGCTGCGGCGAGCGCCGCTGGTTGCAGTTCGATCACCGAGTGCCCGTCGCACTGGGCGGCGAGAGCACGCTCGCGAACGTCCGGTTGCTCTGCCGTGCGCACAACCTGTTCGAAGCCGAGCGCGTGCTGGGTGAAGACCGTGTCGCTCGGGCTCGCGAGCGCGCCGAACGAGAGCGCGCGCGTCATAGTGAAGCGAAGGCGAGAGAAGCCGCTCGCGCGGCGGCGCGTGAAGAGAAGGCGCGGGCCGCGGAAGAGAAGGCGCGACTCGCCGCGGAGAAAGCCGTGATCCAGGAACGCGACGCCGACCTTTTGAGCGCGCTCAAGTCGCTCCAGTTCACGCCCGAGCAAGCGGCGCGCGCGGCGGAGGCGACCGCGGAACTCGCACAAGGCCCGCTCGAACCGCGAGTGCGGGCAGCGCTCAAGGTGCTGACGGCACGGCTCGCGACGAAGCAGGACTTTTCGAAACCGCAGGCGAAGCCGGCGAGCGCGGCCGCATGACCGCGCTCGCCCGCAGGTCGCGGGGCGCCTACCTCACCCGCACCACCCTCGCGTTCACCACGCCCTCGCTGGTCGTCAGCCGTGCGTGATAAACGCCCGGCGCGAGGCGCGACGTGTCGATCGTGCGGGCGTGCTCGCCCGCCGAGAAGGCGCCATCCGCGATCGTCGCGACGCGCTCGCCCTGCAGGCCGAACAGTTCGAGCGTCGCCCGGCCGGCGCGCGTGAGCGCGAATCGGAGCGTGACGTCGCCGCGGGCGGGCGAGGGGCCGGCGACGAGCGCGAGCCCCGAAAGCCGGGGCCCGGAATCGCCCACGCCGGTCGTCGTCAGCGAGCCGTCGCCGAACAGGCGCTTCGCGTGTACGTCGTTCAACGTGCCGCCGCTCTGGATCGTCGCCCACACGACGATCGCCGAACTCTGCACCCCGGGCACGATCTCCGCGGCGTCGTAGGTGAAGTTGCTGCTGCTCATGGTCGAGAAGCTGACCCCGGCCGGAGGCAGCCAGAAGCCGCCGCCGGACATGACGTGCTGCGCCCAGCGATCCACGTTGCCGCTCCACGCGATCCATGCGCCATTCAGGTCGTCCGCGGCGATCGTGTGCCCGCCGCCGTTCGACGTGACGTTGTTCGAAATGAACAGCCCGTCGGTGCCCCACATGGGAAGCCCGTCGGCGCGCAGCTTCTGTGCGAACACGCCGCCGCCGGAGGCCCGTCCGTCGCGCCAGACGAGCAGCGCGCTGCCGTCCGCGCCGCCGCTCGCGAGCATCGGGTGGGCCTGTGTGTGGGTGCCCGCGACGACGCGGACCGACGCCGGCCAACGGCTGCCGTCCGCGCCGAACCGGCGGACGTTCATGTTGTTGCCTCCGGCCATCATCAGGTAGGCGCCGTCGCCCGCCGTCGCCGAGAACAGCCCCGGCGGCGCCGTCTGCGATGCGGCCGTCGTGATCGTGTCCGCCATCAGCCGCGTGCGCGCATTGTCCACCGCGATCATGCTGAGCGTGCCGAACGTGTACCAGTAACCGATGAACGCGCCGCCGCCGGGGCGTCGAGTGGCCGTGAGGCTGCGGACCTCGCCACGCGCGACCAGCGAATCCCCGGTCGCCGACCACAGCCGGTTGCCGTCGCGGTCGAGCCGCTGGCCATAGACGTTCGCCGTGAAGCTCGCCAGCCAGTTCGCCCACACGACGATCGCGCCGCCCTCGCCGTCCTCGGTGATGCGCGGCAGCGTCTGCGTCACCTCCGCCGTCCCGACGCGCGTGCCGCCGGCGCCCCAGCGGCGCTGGCCGTTCGCGTCCACGCGCTGCGCGAAGACGCGATTGGGCGTCCCGCCGTTGCTGCGGTACCACGTCACGATCACGCCGCCCGAGTCGTCCGGACAGGCCCGCGTCACGGCCAGCGTGCCCACGGTCGAATCCACCACGACGCCGTTCGCGGTCCAGCGCGCGAAGCCGTTCGCGTCGAACGACTGCGCATAGATGTCCTGATGGCCGGACGTGCGGAAGTCGCTCCAGACGCTGACGAAGCCGCCCGCTCCGTCGGAGAACGTGTGCGGGTCCTTCTGGTTGCTCGCGGCGTTGCTCACGATGTTGTTCGCATTCAGGGCCGTCACCCACTGGGCGTTCGCCACGGTGGGGGCGAGCAGGCAGAGGGCGGCCGAAAGTGCGAACCAGGTGCGCTTCGTCGAGCTCATGGCGTGATCTCCGTTGGGGTCCGATCAGAGAACGTCACTCAAATGGTAAAGCGCACGCATCGGGCCCAAGAAAGGAGAAAACGGGACCCGGCCTGTCCACCGGGTCCCGCGGGTGTACCGGCGTGCAACTTCCCCCGAAGTCGCCCGCCCCGACGGGAAAACGCCAGATCGGCGGGGAATCGCACGGGCGGAATGCCCTCTCCGTGCGGAATCGCGAGCGGGCGGCGTTGAAGGAGTGAAGCTCGCCCTGCTCGTCGCACCGCGCCGGAGGCCGTCATGTCCGCTCGCGTCAGAGTCCTCGCCCTGCTCACCGCCTGTTCGCTCGTGTGCGCCGCCACCGCCCGGGCCGACTGGCCGCACGATCCCTACGGCGGCGGATTGCCGGTCTGCACCGCGAGCGACGATCAGTGGTCGGCCGTGGGCGTGAGTGACGGCGCCGGGGGTGCGATCTTCGTCTGGGAGGACCGGCGCACCGGCGCGTGGGACCTGCAGGCGCGCCGCGTGAGCGCGGCCGGGACCGCGCTCTGGCCCGCGAATGGCGTGCCCGTCGTGACGGCGACGGCGACCCAACGTTTGGTGGCGTGCATTCCCGACGGCGCCGGCGGCGTGATCGCCGCATGGGAGGACTACCGCAGTGGCGCCGCGGACATCTACGTGCAGCGGCTCGACGCGAACGGCACCGCGCTGTGGACCGCCAACGGCGTGGGCGTCTGCACGCAGGCGGCCTCGCAGTTCCTGCCCACGATCGCGAGCGACGGTGCGGGCGGAGCGATCATCGCATGGCAGGATTTTCGCGGCGCCGACGGCGACATCTACGCGCAGCGCGTCAACTCGCTGGGAGCGGTGCAATGGATCGCCAACGGCATCGCGGTGTGCACTTCGGCCGGCATCCAGTACGGCGTCAAGGCGTGCTGGAGCGCGGGCGGCGCATTTCTCGCATGGTCGGACGAGCGTGGCAGCGCGATCGCGGACGACGTCTACATGCAGCGGCTGTCCGCCGCGGGAGCGGCGAGCTTCGCGGTCAACGGCCTTCCGGTCAGCGCGTCCGCCGGCTCGCAGTTCCTCGCGGCCGTCGAGCCGGACGGCAGTGGCGGCATGCTGGTCCTCTGGCAGGACACCAACTCGGGCAAGATCCAGCTGCGCGCGCAGCGGGTGTCGTCCACGGGTCTGTCGCAGTGGGCGAATGGTGGCATGGACGTCGCCACGAGCACGTTCGATCAGCAGTATCCCTCGATGCGCGGTGACGGGCTGGGAGGAATGGTGCTGTCCTGGGGCGAGGCGCGCGGCGCCACGCTGCACGACGTGTACGCGCAGCGGATCTCCGCGGGCGGCACGCAGCTCTGGGGAACGGCCGGCGTGGCCCTCTGCCTGCTCGACGGCGAGCAGTGGATCACGTCGCTCGTGCCGGACACCGGAGGAGGTGCGATCGTCACGTGGTCCGACCGCCGCGGCGGCACGTACGACCTCTACGCCCAGCGCGTGAGCGCGACGGGCAGCGCACAGTGGACCGGAAGCGGCACGCTCGTCGCCGGAAGCGGCGGGGACCAGACCACGCCCGTGTGCGTGGAGGACGCCCGGGGTGGCGTGATCGCGCTCTGGCAGGACGACCACCTCGGGAACACCGATCTCGACGCACAGGGCGTGGACCATCACGGCCAGCTCGGGGACGCCGCGCCGCGCATCACGGCGGTGAAGGACGTGCCCGCCGATCAAGGGGGAAGCGTGAAGCTGTCGTGGTCCGCGAGCTACCTGGACGACGATCCCTCGTTCGGCATCTTCGACTACCGCATCTGGCGTTCCGTGCCGCAGGCGGCGCTGGCCGCGGGGCTCGCCGCGCGCCGTGGCACGACGACGGACTCCGACGTCGCGGCGGAGACCGGCATGCTGCTCGTCGTGCCGAACGCGGCGGCGGACTACGCGTGGGAGCTGGTCACGACCCAGTCGGCGGCCGCGTTCCCTTCGTACAGCCTCGTCGTCGCGACCGCTCAGGACTCCACGCCGGGCTACGCCCCGCGCACCGCGTTCATGGTCGAGGCGCGGCAGGGCACGAGTGTTTCGAGCAAGCGCTGGTCGTCCCTGCCGGACAGCGGTTACTCGGTGGACAACCTCGCGCCCGCGGCGCCCGCGCCCTTCACCGCGCAGTACGCCGCGGGCACGGCGCGGCTGCACTGGCAGCCGAATCAGGAGGGCGACCTCGCGGGCTACCGGCTCTACCGCGGCACGAGCGCTTCGTTCGCGACCTCGCCCGCGGCCCTCGTGAGCGCACAGCCGGACACGGGCTACGCCGACGCCGCGGGCGCGCCGTACTTCTACAAGCTGACCGCGGTGGACGCGCACGGCAACGAGTCGCCGGTCGCCCTCGTGCAGCCCACGGGCACGCTGGGCGTGGACGGCGCGGCCCTCGCGCTGAGCTTCGCGACCCCCTGGCCGCAGCCCGCACGGGGCGGCGCCTCGTTCCGGTTCGCGCTGCCCGAACCGGGCGATGTGACGCTCGAGCTGTTCGACACCGCGGGCCGGCGGGTCGGGGCGCTCGCACGTGGGCGTCACGCGGCGGGTGAGCACCTCGTGCGGTGGGACGGGCGTGACGGGAACGGCGTGTGGGTCGCGCCGGGGCTCTACCTCGCACGGTTGACCGCGGGCTCGGGTGCGATCACCCGGCGCGTCGTGCTGGCTCCCTAGGACGCGTGGCCTCCCTCGCCGCGTGCCCGGGCGGGGGAGGACCGCGAGAATCAGGCTTCTTCGACGGGCACGCCGGCCGATACACTCCCGACATGCGCACCCTGCTCGCCACCTGCCTGCTCGTCCTGAGCGTTTCCTCGGCCCACGCGGCGCGTGGCCGGACTCCTGCCGCCGTGGACACGACTTCCTGGCGCACGATCGGCTACCGCGAACCGTGGACCGAACTGGCGAAGCAGCGCGCGTTCCCGCGCATGGACAGCCTGGCGACCGCGAGGTATTCGGCGCTCGTCTCGCGCCAGGAGCCGGACTCGTTCACGGTCGGGGTCGCGCTGCTCGACGCCGTCGAGCTCGGCGCGCTGGCCGGGCGCGGACGCGAAGGGCTCCTGCTCGAACAGCTCGAGCGCACGCTCGCGATCTTCCGCAAGCACCCGGGGCCGGATTCGCTGACGCTGGCGCGCGCGATCCGCGCGTCCTCCGAGGTGCACCGCCGCCGACGTGAGTTCGAGCCCGCCGTCCGCGACGCGCGTCGCGCGCTCGCGATGTTCGAGCGTGCGCTGCCCGCGGACCATCTCGAGGTCGCCTCGTCGCTGCGACAGGTCGCGCTCATCGCGACGAACGCCATGCGCTCCGACGCGGTCGAGGAAGGCAAGCGCGCGGTGCGGATCATGGAATCGCACTTCGGGCGGGACGACATCCGGCTCATGGCGACCTACAGCGCGCTCGCCGGCCAGCTCAACATCGCCGGAGACGAAGTCGGCGCGCTCGAGATGATGGAGCACGTGGCGCACCTGCTCGAGCTCCAGCTCGGACCCGAGCACCCGGACACGCAGCTCAGTCGCTACAACGTCGCGATCCTCGCGATGCGCGTGGGCGACCTCGTGCGCGCCCGCGGGCTGTTCGAGAGCGGCATCGAGTGGGAGCTGGCGCGTCCGCGCATGGACACGCTGCGTGTCGCGAACAGCGCCGACGCGCTGGTCGAGTGCCTCAACGACCTCGGTGACTTCGAAGAGGCGTTCGCGGTGCAGGAGCGTGCGCGCCACCTGAGCCTGCGCGCCTTCCGCCCGGACGATCCGTCGCACTACGAATACCTGCACCAGCGCGGCCGGGCGCTGCTCGGCCTGGGCCGTGGCCGTGAGGCCGTCGCCTGCTTCGACAGCACGGCGGCGTTCGAGGCGGCACGCCGGGACAGCCTCACGGCACTGCCCATCCTCTTCGAGCGCGCCACGGCGCTGCGCGTCGCGGGCGACACCGCCGCCGCGATGCACGGCATCGAACTCGCGACGCGGATCGCGGAACGCGAAGGCGACCGTGCGAAGGGCTTCTACGAGGGCGCGCTGTTGTGGGCACAGTGCCTCACCGACGCCGGGCGGCCGGCGGAAGCGGCGGCGAAGCTCGAGCCCGCGATCGCGCGCGCGATCACCGAACTGGGCGCCGGCGGACCGTTGCACGCGAAGCTGGTCGCCGAACGCGCCCGCGCACTCGTGCAGATGGGCGACCCGCGCGCGTTCGAGGTGTCGCGCGAGCTGGCCGCGATGCAGGCGGCGCTGCTGCGCACGGCGGCCCGCGGCTTCCCCGACCGGCAGGCGCTCGTGTACGCGCGCGGTTCCGGTCTCGGGCTCGAGCCGCTGCTCACGCTCGCCGCGGCCGGGAAGCTCGACGACGCGCAGCGCCGCGTCGCGTTCGATCAGGTCGTCGAGGCGCGTTCGCTCGTGCTCGACGAGGTCGGCGGGCGGCTGCGCGCGGCGCACCGCGGCAAGGATCCTCGCGCGCAGGCGCTGCTCGACTCGCTCGCGGACGCGCGTGGGGTCCTCGCGCGCTGGCTCGTGCGCGCCGAGAGCAACCACGTGCTCGACTCGCTGCGGCGCGAGGCGCGGGGCCGGGCCGAGCGCTTCGAACGCCAGCTCGCCGACCTCGGGCTTCCGCAGGACGTGCCCGGCGAAGCCCGGCCGCTCGACGCGCTGCGCGACGGAGACGCGCTCGTTTCGTTCCTCGAGTACGCCGCTCCCGCGGGCGGCTCGCTCACCGAGCGCCGCATGCTCGCGTTCGTCGCTCGCCCCGGCGCCGCGCCCGAGGTCGTCGCGCTCGGCCGCGCCTCGGAGCTCGATGCGCTCGCCGCGCGCTGGCGCGAGGACGTCTCGCGGACCGGAGCCGACGCCGAAGCGCGGACGCGGGCGAGCGGCGCGCGGCTGCGTGCGCGCGTGTGGGATCCGATCGCCGGGCGCATCGCCGGTGCGGCGCGCCTCGTGATCGTGCCCGACGGGGCGCTGCACCTCGTGGATTTCGCGGCGCTGCCGGACGCGCGCGGCGGCTACCTCGCCGAGCGCGCGCCGCTGCTGCTACGGCTCGGCGCCGAGCGCGATCTCGCGCTCGTGCGCGCCTCCGACGCGCCCATCGGCACCCTGGTCGCTCTCGGCGGCGCCGATTTCGACGGGGCCACGATGCCGCACGCCGCGGGTGACGTGATCGCCGCGAACCTGCGCAGCGTGCCCGTCGCTTGCGATCGTTTCCGCGACGTGCGCTTCGGCGCGCTGCCCTCGACGTCCGACGAAGTGGGCGAACTGGCGGAGCGCTGGCGCGCCGCCGGGCGCGAGGTCGTGACGCTCACGGGACCGCAGGCCAACGAAATCGAACTGCGCCGCGCGGCCTCGCGCGCCGCGACGCTGCACATCGCCACGCACGGCTTCTTCGTGGGCGGCGAGTGCGCCACGCCCGCCGGGGGCACGCGCGGCATCGGCGGCACCGCGCCCGCGGCCGCGACCGGCAGCGCGAGTGCGCCGAGCGGACGCCAGACACTGCGCCTTTCCGGGCTCGCCCTCGCCGGCGCCAACCGCCGCGCCGCGGCGACCGGAGGGGACGACGGCATCCTGACCGCGGAGGAGATCTCGACCATGGATCTCTCCGGCGTGCACGAGGTCGTGCTCAGCGCGTGCGACACCGGCCTCGGCGACATCGCCGCCGGCGAAGGCGTGCTCGGGCTGCAGCGAGCGTTCCGCCTCGCGGGCGCTCACGCCCTCGTGATGAGCCTGTGGCCGGTGAACGACCGGGCGACCCACGACTGGATGAGCGCGTACTACGGCGCCCGGCTCGAGCAGGGCCTCGGCGTGGCCGCGAGCGTGCGAGCCGCGCAGCTGCGGCGGCTCGCCGCGTTGCGTGCCGCCAAACGCCCGACGCCCCCCGCGGCGTGGGCGGGGTTCGTGCCGCTGGGGGACTGAAAGGGCCGCCGTTCCGGGCGACTTTCCCGTTGCACGGCGGGAGGGGAAGGCGTTTGATCCGGTCTGGCCGGGCGGCGTCCATCCTCACCGACTTCACGGAGGTCGCCTTGCGGTTCGCCCCGCTGCTTCTCGCCGCGCTGATCACCCTCGCGCCTGCGACGGTTCATGCCCAAGCTCGCCCGTTCGAGCTCATCCACGCCGATCGCGTGGACGTCACCCTGCCCGAAAACCATGGAGTGATGTTGGGCGCCGTGGGATTCGGCGTGCTCGTCAACACCGGTCCCGTGCCGATCACGGTCGCCGAGATGGAAGCGGCCGAGTTCCAGACCACCGTTTCCGTGGCCGGCTTCACGCTGACCCCGATCCTCTACAACTACTACACGCTCGGTGACCTGCCGCCGGGCCATGCACGCGGGACGGCGCTGCCGATCTACGAGGCGCTCCTGCTGCCCGGTGACCAGTTCGAGCCGGCGCCCGGGCAGTACCTGATCTTCCACGTCATGCGCAGCCCCGGAACGACGTACGAGGGTCCGGTCACCATTCACATCACGATGAGCCTCGTGGGCAGTTGGCTCGAGTTCGACCTGCTGGCCGACATGCGGCTGGGCTCGCCCAACGTGACCTTCACCCACGCCGTGCGCCAGGCCGCGACGTTCCCGCCGGTGCCCACGCGGCAGTCGACATGGGGCGCGATCAAGTTGCTGTATCGCTGAGGCCCTGGATCCGGTCGGGGCCGGCACACCACCCGAACGCCCGCGGCATCGTGTGCGATCGAGCGGCCGGCTCCACCCGGAGTTTGGGTGGGATTCGCCGCGGGCGGGACCGAGCCCGCTCGTATGCACCTTTCCCATTGTGGGAAGAAGCGCGCCGGGTGTGTGATGTGACCCGACCGGGCCATCGCCGACCTCGCAGCGCTCCCGGAGGTTTTCATGCGAACCTGTTTCGTCCTGCTCGCCGCAGCGTTGTGCTTCGCGCCGGCCGCGAACCCCGCGCACGCCCGTCCGTTCGATCTGGTTTACGCCGATCGTGTCGACGTCTCACTCTGCGAAGGGTGTGGAATCACGCTCGCGGAGCTGGGATTCGGCATCCTCGTGAACACCGGCCCGGTCTCGATCACCCATGCCGAACTGAACGCGGCGCAGTTCTCGTGCGTCTCGTCCGTGCCCGGCATTTCGATGACGCCGTTCCTCACGGTCCAGGACTCCGCGTCGAGCGCTCTCGCCGCGGGCCATGCACGCGGACCGGGGCTGCCCCTCTTCCTGCCGCTCCTGGCTCCCGGCGAGGTGCTCGACGACACGTACGCCGTCCCGCGCCAGTTCCTCGCGTTCAGCATCGACCGTGAGTTCGGGACGACCTACGCCGGCCCCGTGAACTTCCACGTCACGATGCAGCTGGTGGAAGCGTGGATCGAGTTCGACATCCTCGCCCAGGTCTCGTTGAGCGACTTCTCGATCCAGTTCACGCACGCGACGCGGCAGTCGGCCATCTCACCGCCGGTCGCCGCCCGCTCGAGCACCTGGGGCGCGATCAAGTCGCTGTATCGCTAGAACACCGGCGCCGCCCGGGCGCCCGTTCGACTCCGGCCGGGCGATGGGTAAGATGCGCCCGCTCGTGACGCATCGTCCCCATCGCCGCCGGAGACCCGCATGGCGCTGATCGAAGTCGAACGCGAAGGCGCACTCGCCCGCGTCTGGTTCTGCCGTCCCGAAGTGCACAACGCGCTGAACGCCGAACTCGGTGCGGCGCTGCTCGAGGCGCTCGACGCGCTCGCGGCCGACGACTCGTGCCGCTGCGTGATCCTCGGCGGGCGCGGGCCGTCGTTCTGCGCGGGCGCCGACATCGGCGCCATGAAGGCGAGCGCTTCCGCGTCGTTCGACGAAAACGTGGCCGAGGCCACGCGGCTCGGCGCCGTGTTCGCGGCGCTGGCCGACTTCCCGAAGCCCGTCGTCGGCCGCGTGCATGGCGGCTGCTACGGCGGCGGCGTGGGTTTCGCGAGCGCGTGCGACATCACGGTCGCGTCCGACGACGCCAAGTTCGGGCTCACCGAGGTGCGCCTCGGGATCCTGCCCGGGCTCATCTCGCCCTACGTGCTGCGCCGCCTCGGTGACCGGCAGGCGCGCGAACTCATGCTCACGGGCGAGCGCTTCGACGCCGCGACGGCGCTGCGGGTCGGGCTCGTGCATCACGTCGTGCCGGCCGCGGACCTCGACGCGAAAGTGGCCGAGCGCGCGGGCGAACTGCTCAAGGGCGGGCCGCATGCGCAGAAGCGCATCAAGGCGCTGCTCGTCGAGTGGGGCAACACGCCGTGGGACGCGTACCGCGCGTCGCTCCCGAAGACGCTCGCCGAGGTGCGCAGCGGCGACGAAGCCAAGGACGCCCTCGCCGCCTTCTTCGAGAAGCGCAAGCCCCGCTGGATGGAGTAACCTGCGCGCTCCCATGTTCCGCAAAGTCCTGATCGCCAATCGCGGCGAGATCGCCTGCCGCATCGCCGCCACGCTCCACGAGATGGGCATCCGCTCGGTCGCGGTCTTCTCCGACGCCGACCGCGGCGCGTTGCACACCCGTCTGTGCGACGAGGCGTGGCGCGTGGGTCCGGCCGAGGCGCGCGAGTCGTACCTGAACGTCGCCGCCATCCTCGACGCCGCACGCGCCTCCGGTGCGGAGGCCGTGCATCCGGGCTTCGGCTTCCTCGCCGAGAACGCGGCGTTCGCCGACGCGGTCGAGGCCGCGGGGCTCACGTTCATCGGCCCAACGGGCAGGCAGATCCGCGACATGGGCGACAAGCGCGCCGCGCGCAACATCGCCGAGAAGGCCGGCGTGCCGATCGTGCCCGGGGCCGAGGGCGCCGACGTGGACGCGCTGGCGAAGGCCGCCGCGAAGATCGGCTATCCCGTCATGGTGAAGGCCGCGCTCGGTGGCGGTGGCAAGGGCATGAAGGCGGTGCACGACGAAGCCTCGCTGCGCGAGGCGGTCGAGTCCGCCATGCGGCTCGCGCGCTCGGCGTTCGGCGACGCGAGCGTGTACCTCGAAAAGCTCGTCACGCGCGCGCGCCACATCGAGGTGCAGGTCGTCGGCGACGGTCACGGCCGCGCCGTGCACCTGTTCGAGCGCGAGTGCTCGCTGCAGCGGCGCCACCAGAAGGTGATCGAGGAGGCGCCCTCGGCGGCGATCACGCCGGAACTGCGCGCCGCGATCACGTCGGCCGCCGTGCGGCTCGCCGAAGCGGTGGACTACCGCGGCGCCGGCACGATCGAGATGCTGCTCGCGCCTTCGGGCGAGTTCTACTTCCTCGAGATGAACACGCGGCTCCAGGTCGAGCACCCGGTGACCGAGTTCATCACCGGCATCGATCTCGTGCGCGCGCAGCTGCACGTCGCGGCCACGGGCACGCTGCCGTTCGAGCAGGACGCCGTGCGCCATCGCGGGCACGCGATCGAGGCGCGGCTCTACGCCGAGGACGCCTCGCGCGGCTTCCTGCCGCAGGCCGGCACCGCGAGCCGTGTGCGCTGGCCGCACGGTTCGTTCGTGCGCGTGGACCGCGGCATCGAAGCGGGCGACGACGTGTCGGTGCACTACGACCCGATGCTCGCCAAGGTGATCGCGTTCGGGTCTTCTCGTGACGCCGCCCTGGCCCGGCTTTCGGGAGCGCTCGACACCGCGCGCGTGCACGGCGTCGTGACGAACCTGCCGTTCCTGCGCGCGCTCACGCGTGCGCCGCAGGTGGCGCGCGCCGAGTTCGACACCGAGTGGATCGAGCGCGAGTTCCTGCCGGGCTTCGAAGCGTTCATGCAGGCGCCCGTGCCCGACCTCGCGCTCGCCGCGGTCGCGATCGCCGAGGCGATGGGACTCACCGCCGCGCGGCCCGACGGCGCGGAGAAGCACGTCGCGAAGGCGAAGACGCCGTACGAGACGCTCGGACGCTGGCGCCAGGCGGGGTTGGACTCGTGAAGAGCGCGTGGAAGGACGGGGAGCGTTCGCGCTCCGTGCAGCTCGACGCCCTCGGCGGCGGCAAGTTCCGCGTGCGCGTGGACGGCGCCGAGTTCTTGGTGGAAGCCGAGGCGCTCGAGGAAGGCCGTCTGCGCCTGCGCGGCGACGGCATCGAGACGCTCGCCGAGATCACGGCCGCCGGCGCGCGCCGCTTCGTGCGCCTCGGTACGGCGGACTTCGTGGTCGAGCACGACGCCGCGAGCCGCGGCCGCGCCGGTGCGCAGTCGCACGGCATGACCGCACCGATGCCCGGCGTCGTGACGCGGGTGATGGCGAAGGCGGGCGACGAGGTCACGAAGGGCCAGCCGCTCGTCGCGCTCGAGGCCATGAAGATGGAGCACCTGATCCGCGCCCCGCGCGACGGGAAGGTGAAGAGCGTGTCCGCCCAGCCCGGCGCCATGGTGCAGAGCGGCGCGGTGCTGGCGGAGCTCGAGGAGTGAGACCGGCCTCCGGCCCCGCGGGGGCCTGACGGGTTCGGCAACGTCGCACCCCGTTTGGTTGCACTTCGCCCGGACCGGCCGAAAAGCCGCGCCGGGCACGCGTGTTTTCGCTCCGCGGGTGCTCCCCGCCGCGCTACGATTGCCGACACTCCCCCGCACGGCCTCGGTTCGTTCGTCGCATCTGGAGTCACCCGCCATGCCGCGCTCTCTCGTCGTCTCCGCGCTGCTGTCCCTCTCGCTCGTGCTCACGGCGCCCGCCTCGGCCGGTCCGGCCGGTGTGCGGCACCCGCTCGCGCCGCCGATCACCGGTCACGCGCTCTGGGACGCCGATCGTCACCAGTGCTGGGTGTTCGAGTCGTCCTCCGAAGGCGTGTGGAGCTACGACCCCGCGGCGATCACGCACTGGAAGTGGCACGGCATCGGCTCGTTCGGCGTGGGTATCGGGCAATACGGCGCAGGCCGGAACGTCTTCCTCGACCGCACGCGCAACCGGCTCGTCGTGCCCGGCGTGGCCGAACTCGCGGTGCTGGACATCCGCGCGAACATGACGTGGGAGTTCGAGCCCGTGCAGGGCGTGCTGCCCGACCTCGGCACGACGGTCCACGACGAGGCGGGCGACCGGCTCATCGCACTCGGTCCGAACGGCGTGCTCTCGCAGTTGACGCTCTCCGATCCACCGACGTGGTCGGCGCTCGCGGTCGTGAACCCGGCGCTCGACATCGCCGGCGACCAGGCCATGGTGCTCGACCCCGAGCACGGCGTGCTCGTCATCACCGGCGGGACGCGCTGGGAGCCGGCCTGCCAGGCCTACGTGCCGTCGTACGCGAGTTGGAAGCTGCCGCTCGCCACGCTCACGTGGGCGCCGCTGCCCGCGCTGCCGATCGCCGGCTCGTACGACATGCAGTTCCTGTGGGACGGTCCGCGCCATCGCGTGCTCGCGGTGGGAGGGCGGTACGGCTTCTACTGCGAAGCGAGCGGGCAGTGGTTCGAGGGCAGCTCGTCCGAAGTGCACGGGCTCGACCCGGTCGCGGCCTCTCCCGCGTGGAACCTCGTGACGTTCCGTCCCGACTTCCGCACCTCCGGCGCGGTCGTGCACGATCCGGACGCCGACCGGTTGCTGTCGTTCGGCGGCTATTCGCCCTCGCGCGGCATCATCGCCGCCGAAACCTGGAACGAAGTGCTCGCGATGCCGTTCAGCGGACCGACCGCGCTCGCGTGGGCCGTGCAGGCGTCCGGCTCGCCGAACTCCGGACAGGGCTCCGACTTCGTGTTCGACCCGCGGCGCGGTCACGTCATGGTGCACGGCGGCCTGCGCGCGCTGAGCGCGTACGGCGACTACGCCACGACCGGGGCCATCGCCGCATTCGACGATCCCGACACCCTGTGGGGTGCCTTCGCGAGCGCGCACGACGCCATGGACGCGGCCGTGGCCGTGGATGCGCTGCACGACCGGCTCGTGTACTTCGGCGGCCGCTCGCAGAGCGCGGTGCCCGCGAGCCCGCCCGTGTGGCTGAACTCGACGACGGTGGTCTCGCTCGGGACGGGCGCCGTGACGACACCCGTCACCGGCACCGCGCCGCCCGCGCGCACGCACGCGTCGCTCGTCTGGGACGAGCAACGCCAGAAGTTCCTGCTGCTCGGCGGCGAGAACGCCGGTGGCACTCCTTTCCACGACGCGTGGCTGCTCGATCCGGTCACGTGGACCTGGTCGGTCCTCGCGACGACCGGTACGCCGCCTCCCGGGGACGTGCGCTGCGCCGTGTACGACCCGGCCGCGCACGTCACGCTCGTGCACGACTCGGGCGGTGACGTCGCGGTGCTCACGCCCGGCGTGGGCGCCGACGCGTGGACGATGCTCGGCCACGTCGGCGACGTGCCGATGCTGCAGTCGCTCACGCTCGACACCGCACGCCACCGGCTGCTCGGGCTCGACACGTCGCTCGGCGTGTTCGAGGCGGCGCTCGGCGGTCCGGCGCTCGCATGGAGCACGCTGCACGCGCCGCAGGCGACGTCGGTCGAAGCCGTCGCGATGTACGACGCGATCGACGACCGCATGTTGATCGGCCTGCGGGCGATGCCGCAGGGACCGGGCAAGGCCGGACTGTGGACCGTGGACTTCGGCGCCGCCGCGCTCGGCGTCGGGGGCCGTGCGCCGGATCGCGGCGACGGTCTGCGCCTCGCGGGTGCGCGGCCCTCGGCGCGCGGCCCGGAGGTCGAGTTCACGCTCGCTGTCGGCGCGGCCGCTCGGCTCGAACTCTTCGACGTCACCGGCCGTCGCGTGTGGTCGCGCGACGTGACCGCGCTCGGAGCGGGCACGCACCGCGTGCAGGCGGGCGAGGGCCTGACCCTCGCGCCGGGCGTGTACGCCGTGCGGCTCACGCGGGGCGCGGCCGTCAGCAGTGTGCGCGCGATCGTCGTGCGCTGAGCGCCCGCCCGGGAGCCGCAAATCCCCGCTCAACCCCGGTGCTCCGCCTTGCCGATACCCCGCAGGCAGGCGATCCACCCGTGCGGCCCGCGTGCATTTCGGTGAGGGCGCAGCGAAACGCTTCTGATATGGTCCCGCCGTCGCACCGTCCCTCGCGTGCGGCGACGAGACGCCGGCTCAAGGAAAGGCGGGCGTCACCTTGAGGAGAGTTCCAGGGCCATCCGGATTGACATCGCACTCCGACGTCACAGGAACGGCTGCACACGAGCTCTTGATCGGCGCCCCGAAGCGGGGCGGGACCGGTCGGGAGTTTTGCGTTTTCCCGGCACCAAGAGGCACCGCGTGAACGTCAAGAAGTTCCCCATCTCTCATCTCGACCAGCTCTCGTTGTTGGGGCACAACGACGCGAACCTGCGCCAGATCGAGCGCGCCATCCCGGTGCGCATCACGCTGCGCGACGGAACGCTGACGGTGTCCGGTGAAGAAGGTGACGTGAAGCCCGCGTCCTCGGCGCTGAACGAACTCGTGCAGCTCGCCGAACGCGGGAAAGCCATCGAGGAGGCGGACGTGGCCACTGCGTTGGGTCAGGTGCGACGGAACGGCGATTCGGACGACCAGAACGGCAACGGACACGGACGTGCGCGGCTCGTCGAGGCGTACGACGGCGCTCCGGGCTACAGCTTCGACCGCAAGTCGGTGCGCGCCCGCACGCCCACGCAGGCGATCTACCTCAAGGCGCTCGAGCAGCACGACGTCGTGTTCGGCATCGGACCGGCCGGTACCGGCAAGACCTATCTCGCCGTCGCCGCCGCCGTCGCGGCGCTGCGCCAGAAGAAGGTGGACCGCATCATCCTCGTGCGCCCGGCCGTCGAGGCCGGCGAGTCGCTCGGCTTCCTGCCCGGCGACATGCAGGAGAAGGTGGATCCGTACCTGCGCCCGATGTACGACGCGCTGGCCGACCTGATGAGCTACGACAAGATGCGCCGCTTCCTCGAGATGGGCGTGATCGAGATCGCGCCGCTCGCGTTCATGCGCGGGCGCACGCTCCACAACGCGTTCATCATCCTCGACGAGGCCCAGAACACGACCGTGCGCCAGATGAAGATGTTCCTGACGCGCATGGGCACGGACTCGCGCGCGGTGATCACCGGCGACCTGACGCAGATCGACCTGAAGTCGGCCGATCAGTCCGGGCTCGTGCGCATCCAGTCCATCCTCGGCCACGTGCCCGGGATCGAGTTCGTCTATTTCCACCCGGAAGACGTGGTCCGCCACCGCCTGGTGCGCGAGATCATCCACGCCTTCGACGTCTATCACGCGAAGTCCGAGGGCAAGGCGGAAGAGGGCGTCGGCGAGAGCCTCGACCCGCTCGCCCAGGCCCCACCCGTCACGGTCGCCGAAGGCGAAGCCGTTGCGGGAGAGGACGATGCCCCGGCATCCGACGAGGCCCCGGCCTCCTCGGGTGACGCCGCCGGGCCGCTCGCGTAAGGTTCGCGCCGTCGTGAGCCGGGGCTGCCCCGCCCCGGCTCCTGTCTTCACCCACGGAGTGACCGCCTGAGTACTTCGGAACTGTCGCCGGTCCCGGCCCTGCCGGACCGCGCCCGGTCGGACGCGTGTGGAGTGCCCGCCACGTCGAGGGTCGCCTCGGTGTCGGTCACCG
>JBGANH010000045.1:0-19068 GCA_044222365.1 Candidatus Eiseniibacteriota bacterium | reverse complement strand
GTGCGGACGCTCGACGGCGTCCGCACCGCCGCGGCATTCAGGGCGCCACCTCGCACAACACGCTCTCGAGGTCGTTGAACTTCACGGCCGTCGGCTTCTTCGGCGCGAGCGGCAGTTCGAACTCGGTGACCTTTCCCGTCACCCAGACGCGCTCGCGCGACCAGCCGTCCTCGCCGAAGTCCACACGCACGAACACGGGCATCTTGAACGACTCGGGCACGTTCGATTGCGTCACGCGTCCTTTCACGCGCCACTGCCCGTTCGCGGCGGGCTCGGCCGACCATGTGAAGGCGTAGGTCGGCACGTCGGTGCCGTACACCCACTGGTCGAAGAACCAGCCCATGTCGGCGTTCATCACGCGCTCGACCTCGGCACGGAAGTCCTCGGTGAACGCCTTGCGCCCGCGCATGCGGGTGTACCAGTCGCGCAGCAGGCCGCGGAAGCGCGCCTCGGACGGATCGTTCTCGTCGAGCAGCATGTCACGCAGCATGTGCAGCACCCACGCGCCCTTCTCGTACACGACGAGGTTGTAGTCGTCGGGCGTCGTGCTGCTGTTCGTGCGGGCGCCGAGCCAGACGGGACCGGCCTGCTGGTTCTCGCCGAGCGCGAACTTGCGGTTCTCGAGCAGGTCCGTGCGCCAACGGCCGAGCACGTCGAGGTACGTCTTCGAGTCCTTGCAGCCCGCCTGCCGGTACCAGATCGAGCAGAAGTCCGCGAAGCCCTCGGACAGCCACACGTCGTGATACGTCGCGTTGTCCACCGCGAGTCCGAACCACTGGTGCGAGATCTCGTGCGCGCGCAGCACGTGAGGCTGGAAGTCCGGCCTGCCGAGCACGCGGTCCTCGCGCAGCATCATGTGGATCATGCCCGGGTAGGCGATGTACGTGTCCTCGGGCGTCTCGAGCGCGTGGAACTGTGCCGACGGCGGCGGACCGAACATGCGGCCGAAGAACTCGAGGCAATTCGCGACGTCGTACGCGACCTGCTCGTCGCCGGCGCGCGCGTCGCGAAGCGCCTCGGGCTTCGCCACCGTCACGCGGCCCGCGCCGTCGAGGTGGCGCATCCACACGGTCACCGGCAGCGAGTCGCGGTCCACCCGGATCGCGCGCAGGAAGTTCACGTCGAACGACACGAGGTCGATCGGATCGTCCACGACCCAGTGCGAACGCTGCGTGTTCCCCACGACCTCGACGCCGTCGCGGCGTCCGGCCGCGACGAGCTGGTAGTCGCGCGGATGGGTGAAGCGCATGTCCCACGTGGCCTCGCCCGCGAAGAGCGGCCGGGGGAACCAGCCGAGCAGGTCGCGGTGCCGCAGGAAGTCGTCCTCGCGCTCGAACGCGATGCCGTGCCAGCGCACGCGGAACACCGCGGTGTCCCCCGGCGCGAGCGGCGGCGAGACGCGCGCCCACACGAGGTCGTTCTCGTCCTGCTGCTCGAACGTCACGCGGCGGCCGGCCGTGACGAGCGAGTCGAGCTTCAGGTGATGCGGCAGGTCGAAGCCGATCCACCCGCGCTCGCGCCCGTGCGCGACGACGCTCACCTCGGCGCTCGCCGTCATCCCGAGTCCGGCGTCGAACACGACGTCGGTCACGTAACGCGTCGCCTCGTAGGGCGGGTTGCGGTCGCGCCTCAGCGTGTCCGGATCGCCGAGCGCGAAGAACTGGCTGAGCACCTCGGAACCGTAGCGGCGCTTGAGGCCCTGGCGGTCGTCGCGCGGACGGCGCTCGAGTCGCACGCGTTCGGTGTAGAACGGATCAAGCGAGAAGAACATCGGCTCGCCGCCGCGGCCGGGATTGATCATGGCGCGGAAGTAGCCGTTGTCGTCGCCGTCCACGAGCATCTGCGCGAGGCTCAGCGGACGCACGAAGTTCGTGCGCGGCAGCGTGAGGTACGGAAACGCCGACTTCCACGCGCGCTGCAGCGAGCGCGCCGTGTCCGGTGCGAACGTGAGCGCGCCGCGCAGCTCCGCGGCCGTGCTGTCCGAGAAGAACAGCACGAGCTGCTGCACCGGCACGCGCAGCGTCGGCGTGCCGTAGAACCGCCGCAGCTGCTGGCGTTCGATCTCGGAACGCGGCGCGAACGAGAACGTGCCTTTGCCCGTGAACACCGCGGCGACCGTGCGGCCGCCGAGCGGGGTCGCGAACACGAGCTGGCCTTCCTGCAGCACGAACGTTCCGGCGTCGCGTTCGAGCATGAGGCTGTTCACGCGCGCGATGCGCGTCGAGTCGAGCGGCCAGTGCGTGAAGTCGCGGTGGAAGTCCGACCACGTCTTCCAGCCGGAGGGCGCGGGCACGGCGGCCGGCGCGGAGCGCGCGGCGGCGACGAGGACGGCGGTCGCGATCAACACGGCGTGCGCGAGTCGCGCGGTCAGGCGGAACATGAACGGCTCCCGGTTGCGGGTGCGAGGCGGGTGCGGATTCGGGTCGGAGCCTCTCGCCGCGTTCCCCCGCGCGTCAATACCCGACTGCCGGGCGTACTCCTCTGATAGTCTGCCGCAGCCATGCCCACGCCACTCCCGACCCCGCACCCATGAGACGACTGCTCCCCTTCGCGCTCGCCGCGCTGTTGTTCCTCACGCTGCTGCCCGGCATCGCCGCCATCGAGGCGACCGACTGGCGTGAGGCGCGCGACGCCGAGGTGATCCGCGAATCCACGTCCGGCAAGGAGTGGCTCACCCCGCTCTACGCGCACGAGGCGCTGTTCGAGAAACCGCTGCCCGGCTACGCGCACGAGGTGGTCGCGCAGCGGCTGCTGCGCCGGCTCGTGCACACCGATCCCGAGCGGCTGACCGACGTCGCGACCTCACGCGCGGTGCGCGCGGCGCTCGCCGCCGCGCTCGCGCTGCTCGTCGGCGTCGTCGGCACGCGCGTGTTCGGCGCCCGCGCGGGCTGGCTCGCGGCGTGCGCGCTCGCGACCACCGTGGGCCTGCCGCTCGCCGCGCGCGCCGACGGCGGCCAGTTGCTCGCGACGCTGTGTTCGTGGTTCGGCGTCGCGCTGTTCCTGAGCGTGCTGCAGTCGCGCGCACGCCGCGCCGACGTGACGTGCTTCGGCGGCTGGCTCGCGCTCGGCGCCGCGGCGCTGACCGGCGGTCCGCTGTCCGTGCTGTGGCCGATGGGAGGCTTCGCGCTCTACTTCTCGCTCACGCGCGCACGCGGCGCCTGGCGCGGCATCCGCCCGGGCTGGGGCGCGCTCGTCGTGCTCGGGCTGATGCTGCCGTGGTACGGCGTGCTGTACGCGCTGCACGGAACCGAGTTCCTGAAGCACGTGCCGTGGTTCCCGTACGCGATCGAACCACGCGGTCCGCTGTTCGGCGGAGTGCTCGCGGCGTTGTCGTACACGCTCGTGCTCGGCTTCCCGTGGACGCCGCTCCTCGGCGCTTCGCTGCGCGACGCGATCGAGCGCCTGCGCTGGCCGCGCGCCGAGCGCGAGCACGGCCTGCGCGAGAGCGCGCACGCGTCCAGCCTGCTGCTCGCGATGCTCATCGCCGCCGGCGCACCGGTCGCGCTCTATCCCGGACCGCCGCTCACGGCGGCGCTGCCCGCGCTGCCCGCACTCGCACTGCTGTGCGGACGTTTCCTCGACCGGGTGCTCGACGGCGACATCGACCACAAGCACCTGTCGGTCGCGACACAGTTCACCGCCATGCTCGGCACGCTGCTCGCGCTGCTCGCCGCCACGCTCGCCTCGCGCCTTCCGGACGCCGCGCACGGACTGCAGATGCTCGGCGCCGTCGTGCTACTGGCGTCGTGGGCGCCGTTCCTCGCGGACTTCCTCGGGCGGCGCAAGGTCGCCGCATCGCTGTTCGCGCTGCCCGTCGCGCTCGGCGCACCGGTACTGCACACGCAGGTGCTGCCACCGCTCGAACCCTGGCTCAACACGCGCGGCGTCGCCGAGGCCATGCAGTCCGACGCGCCGGCGAACGCGCCGCTCGCGCTGCTCGAGCCCGAACTGCCCAGCCTGCGGCTGCTGCTGCCGCGCCACCTCGTGCAGGTCGCCGACGTGGACAGCTCGCTGCGCGCGCTCGTCTCGCACGACGGCCGCGCCTACCTCGCCTACCGCCCCGCACGCGAGCGCGAGGTGCGCGCCGCGCTGCCTCCGGGCGCCGAGGTGCTCGTGCGCACGCCGACGCTCGTGCTCGTACGGGTGGATTTCCGGGAGCGCTAGAGACTTCCGATTTCGTCCGCCCTCCGGGCGGCGGAGGCGCGTAGTCTGTCTTCCATGCACATCACCTCCGAGCTCTGTTGGAACGCCGTCCGCACCCGTGACCGCCGCTTCGACGGGCGCTTCTTCGTGGGCGTGACGAGCACCGGGATCTACTGCCGCCCGATCTGCCCGGCGCGCACGCCCGCGCGGCGCAACGTGCGGTTCTTCGCGAGCGCGGCCGCGGCCGAAGCCGCCGGCCACCGCCCGTGCCGGCGCTGCCGCCCCGAGACCGCGCCCGGCTCCGCCGCGTGGCAGGGCACGAGCGCGACGGTCGCGCGCGCGCTGCGGCTCATCGACGACGGCGCGCTCGACGAAGGTTCGGTCGAGGCGCTCGGCGCACGGCTCGGCGTGACCGGCCGCTGGCTGCGCGCGCTCTTCGCCGAGCAGCTCGGCGCTTCGCCGCTCGACGTCGCGCAGACGCGGCGCGTGCACCTCGCGCGGCGGCTGCTCGACGAGACGAGCCTGCCGCTCGAGGACGTCGCGGCCGCGAGCGGCTTCGGCAGCGCGCGGCGGCTGCGCGAGGCGCTGCAGCGCACGTTCCGCCGCCCCGCGTCGGAACTCCGCCGCGCGGGCGCGTCCACGGTGCCCGGACTCTCGCTCCGGCTCGGCGCGCGAGCGCCGTTCGATCCCGCGCCACTGCTCGCGTTCTTCGCCGCGCGCGCCATTCCCGGCGTCGAATCCGTGGACGGCGACACGTACGCGCGCACCGTGACGCTCGACGGCACGAGCGGCGTGCTCGAGGTGCGCGCCGTGCCGGGCGAACAGGCCGTGCGGTTGCGCATGCACTCGTCCCGCCCGTTGCCGCTGCTGCCCGTCGCCGCGCGCGTCACACGGATGTTCGACCTCGAGGCCGACGCGGCGGCGATCGCCTCGCACCTGTCCGCCGATCCGCTGCTCGCGCGCGCATTCACACGCCGCGCCGTGCGCGTGCCCGGCGCGTGGGACGCGTTCGAGCTGGGCGTGCGCGCGATGCTCGGCCAGCAGATCACCATCGCGGCCGCGCGCACGCTCGCGGCGCGCATCGTCGCGGCGTGCGGCGAACCGCTCGCCGTGACACACGGCGCGCTCACGCACCTGTTCCCGACGCCCGCCGCGCTCGCCGGCGCCCCGCTCGAGACGCTCGGGCTCACGCGCGCTCGCGCCGCGGCGCTGCGAGGTTTCGCGGCCGCCGTCGCGGACGGGTCACTGAAGCTCGACGAACTCGGCAGCGCCGAGGAGGCGCAAGCCCGGCTCGTGAAGCTGCCCGGCATCGGGCCGTGGACCGCGCAGTACGTCGCGATGCGTGCCGTGCACGACCCGGACGCGTTCCCCGCCGGTGACCTGATCGTTCGGCAGGCGCTGGCGCGGAGTGGCAAGCTGCCCAGCGAGCGCGAAGTGCTCGCGCGCGCCGAGCGCTGGAGGCCCTGGCGCGCGTACGCGACGCTCGCGCTGTGGGCGCACATGAGCACGAAGACCGCTCACGCGAAGAAGAAGAGGAGCACGAAGTCATGACTCTCGATTTCTGCACGATGGATTCGCCGGTCGGCCCACTGCGGCTGATCGCGCACCGCGAGGCGCTCGTCGCGTGCGAGTTCGTTTCGGCGCCCGACCGCCTCGAGCACGCGCTCGCCCGCCTGCACAAGCATCTCGGCAACTGCGAGCCGCGCGAGCATCACGATCCCGCCGGGTCCGTGGGCAGGCTGACGCGCTACTTCGCGGGCGACCTGCGCGCGCTCGGCGAGCAGCCGTGCAAGCCGCTCGGCACCGAGTTCCAGCTGCGCGTGTGGAACGCGCTGCGGCTGATCCCGGCGGGCACCACCTGGACGTACGCCCAGCTCGCGAAGCATCTCGGCAAGCCTTCGGCGCTGCGCGCGGTCGGAGCGGCGAACGGTGCGAACTCGATCGCGCTGTTCCTGCCCTGTCATCGCGTCATCGCCGCCGACCACACCCTGTGGGGCTACGGCGGCGGCCTCGACCGCAAGCGCTGGCTGCTGAACCACGAAGGCGCCGCGTTCGCGGACAAGCACGCACAGGAGACGTTGAGGCTGTAGGAGCGCCCGCGACCCCTCAGCGGGCGACCACGACCTTCCGCCGCACGTCGAACCCTTCGCCCCGCACGCGCACGAAGTACACGCCCGGCGCGACGGTGCGGGCGTTCACGAACGCGGCCCGGCTCTCGCCCGCACCGATGAAGCCCTCGAACAACACCGCGGCGCGGCGGCCGTTCGTGTCGTAGAGCTCGACCTGGGCGGCGCCGGAACGCGCCGGGGCGAACCGGAACTCGCCGCGCCCGGTGACCGGGGACGGCGTCGGTCCGGAAATGCGGCACGCGACGCCCGCGCCCTCGCCGTTCCATTCGACGCCCGTGACGGCGCAGCCACCGCCGCCGTTCGTCGTGCGCAGGATCACGCCGTGGTCGCCGATCGCGATCACTTCGAGGTTCGCGGGCACGAGCACGTTGTTCAGCTTCGCGGCGCTGCCGGTCGCGAGGACGCACCATGAAAGTCCCTGGTCCGAACTCTTCAGCGCGGTGCCGCCGTCGCCGACGGCGTACAGCGTGTTTCCGTCCTGCATGCTCCACGCCACGTCGCGGAGCGTCGCCGTCGTGCCGCTCGGCACGGAAGTCCACGTGTCGCCGTTGTCCACGCTGCGCAGGATCGTGCCGCCCGCGCCCACCGCGAGGTTCGTGCTCCCCGAACGCGAGAAACCGTAGAGGTTCGCCGTCGTGCCGCTCGGCTGGCCGAACCACGTGGCGCCGCCGTTCCGCGTGTGGCGGATCGTGCCGTGGTCGCCCACGAACCATGCCCACCCGAAGCCTTCCGTGCCCGCGTGCAGGGCGTACGTCGTGCCGCTCGCCTGGCCGTACCACGTGCTGCCGCCGTCGAAGCTGTAGTAGATCGAGCCCGCGCTTCCGCCCGCGAAGGCCGCCATGCTCGAGTTGCTGACCAGCACGAAGTTCTCGGCGCTGTTCGGGATGGGGCGCGAGTTCCAGGTGCCGCCGAGCTCGACGTGCACCGCGCCAGCCTACGATCCGATCCAGACCTGACCGACGGACTGCGAGAGGACCGAATACAGATCGTTAGCCGTGGGCGACGCGATCGGCGACCACGCGGTGCGCGTGGGGTTGGCGAGCCCGATGTAGCCGTCGCGCCCGACGATGCGGCCGTCGATGCCGCTCTTGAGCACCGCGAGCAGGTCGCTCGTGGTGCCGGACGGGATCACGTTCCAGTCGGCCGCGAGCGCGCGGCCCCCGGTCGCGAGCATCGAGCACAGGCACAGTGAGAGCACGCAGGCAGCGACGGTCGAGCGGTTCATGGGTACTCCCGAGCTCGGGACCCGCGGTTCGCGGGCGGAACGCGGCCCGGGGAACACTCACGGGTCACACCCTTCAAACGCCGGAGGGACGGGAAACCACACGGCGCGCCGAGGGGCCGGCCGCCTGCGACCGCACTCTCAGGCGCGATGCCTTCTCAGGTACGCGAGGTTTCCCGGTACGTCGCGGACGAGGCGGAGCAGGACGTCCATGGCCACCGTCTGGACGATTCGGTCGGATTCCCAGCGCGAGAGGGTGTTCGTGCCGAGGCCGAGCAGCTTCGCGAGCTGTGCCTGAGTGAGGCGATGTCGCGTGCGGATGGCGCGGATCTCATCGCCCGCGAGCAGGCCGTGGCGCTCGCGATACTGAACGTAGGCCTGCTGGAACAGCCGCTTCGTCGACTCGAGATCGGTCACCGTGCCGCCACACTTCGGGCAGCGCTTGTGAGGAATGCCGCGAACGACGATGCGCTCACCGTTGATCGGCAGGGACATCGGCCGAACGCTCGGGCGCATGATCGCTCCGCACTCCGTGCAGGCGTCCGGGTGGGGCTGCTTGAAGCGCGAAGCGCGACGCGTTCGCGAGGCCCGCTCGTCAGTCTTCGGACTGGCCTTCTTCATCGTCCCTCTCCTCGTGAAACGAGATCACGACAAGCACGCCGCGAAGCGCCAGCTTGATGTACAGGGCCAGCCCTTGCACTTCCCAGCGAAAGACATGCAGCGCCTCACCAGTCACAGTCGAGCGAATGAGGGTATCGAAGTCATCCGGGCCCAGCCCGGAAAGGACCTCCAACGCGTCGGCGGGTTGGATTCGCAGTGTGGCGATCTCGACCAGGGCCTTGTCGGTGAACCTCACCCGCCCCGACTTCAGGTACCTGCCGAGCCGCCGGGCCGCCCTTCTCGCCTCGCGCGTCACGATGGCGCCCCACGGCTCGGCCGGATTATGCATATGGTGAATAGCCGTCGCAACGGTTCCCGCGCGCCGGGGGCGGGTGGTGAGACGGAAACTCGGGGCGGACACGCGCCCCGCTCACGAATGGCCAGCACGAAGCGTTCCGCGTGTTCGGCGCCGGCGGACGGCGGGCGGCCGTGATCGAAGCCGACGACGGCGTTCGCGAACAGTCCACGCCGTCGTCACACCGCCGAAGGGGCCGCGCGGCCCCTTGTCCCATCATCCGAGACGGATCGGCGCGCCCGACGGAACCACTTCGCGCCGCGCCTGCACGTGCGCCGCGCCGCGCTCAGTGTCCCCCGTACTCCGCGCCCTGCGCCTTGCCGCGGTGCAGCCACGCGAGCGCGGTGACGTAGCCGAGCGCCAGCAGCAGTCCCGGCACGTACCACGCGAGCGCGCCGCGCAACGACTCCGCGGGGGAGGCGGCATTCGCCGTCGTGAGCGAGCGCGACGCGTCGGGGATCGCGTGCAGCAGCGCGGGCCACGCGCACACGGCGGTCGCGCCGAGCAGGCCCGCGATGAACGCGCTGCTGCCCGCGAGCACGAGCGCGTCCGCGGTCTCGCGCCGCCGCGCCGCCCCGTGCGCTACCACGATGCCCGCGACCGACAACCCGACGAACAGCCACGCGAGCGGCCGCGTCGCGAACGCGCCGAAGAAGTCCGGGCGCACGTACGCGGTCGCCCACGTCACGAGCGGCCAGGCGATCGTGATCGACACGAGCTTGAGCTTCGCGACCCAGCGCGCGCGCTCACGCACGGCACCGTCGGTACGCACCGAAAGAAACGCGGCGCCGTGCACCGCGAGCACACCGCACGCGAACAGCCCGACCGAGAGCGTGTACCAGTCGAGGATGCCGACCGCACCGCGCGCGCCGAAGTCGGTGAAGAGCGGCAGTGCGAACCAGCCGTCCGCCGAGAGTGGCACGCCGCGGACCACGTTGCCGAGCGCGACACCGAAGAACAGCGCGAGCAGCAGGCTGCTCGCCATGAAGACGGTGTCCCAGAACGAGCGCCACAGCGGATCGTGCACGTGCGAGCGGAACTCGACCGAGAGCCCGCGCGCGATGAGGCACCAGATCACGAGGAAGATGGCGAAGTAGAAGCCCGACAGCCCCGCCGACAGCACGGTGGGAAACGCCATGAACAGCGCGCCGCCCGCGGCGAGCAGCCACACTTCGTTGCCGTCCCAGAACGGACCGATCGCCGCGATCACGCGGCGCCGCTCGTCGTCGTTTCGCGCCACCCAGCGGTGCAGCATGCCGGCGCCGAAGTCGTAGCCGTCGAGCAGCACGAACACGGTGAGCATGCCTGCGACGATGGCGTACCAGAGGTCAGACATGGGCCACCTCCGTCTTCGTGCCCGCGGGTGCTCCCGCCGGCTCACCGGGCCCGAGAGCGAGCTCGCGAGCGATCAGCCAGAGAAACGCGAGCCCGATCACGAGGTCGATCCCCATGAAGCCGATCAGCGTGAACAGCGCGGTGCCGCTGTGCACGGTCGGGCTCGAGCCGTCGGCGGTGCGCAGGAGGCCGTACACGAGCCACGGCTGGCGGCCGAGCTCGGCGGTCATCCAGCCGGCGGTCACCGCGATGTACGGAAACGGGAACGCGAGCGCGAGCGCCCACAGCAGCGCGCGCAGCGAGAACAGTCGCTTGAGCACGAGCGCGAGCAGCGCGAGCCCCATGAGGCCGATCATGAGCGTGCCGAGACCCGCCATGACGTGGAAGCCGTAGTAGACGAGCTCGATGTTGTCCGGCCACTGGTCCTCGGGGAACGCGCCGAGCCCCGCGACGTCGCCGTGGAACGTGCCGAACGCGAGGAAGCTCAGCATGCCGGGCACGGTGATCGGGTTGTCGAGACGCCGCTGCTCGACGTTCGGCTGGCCGATGAGCGTGATGCCGGCGCGCGGCCCGCTCTCGAAGCGCCCCTCCATCGCGGCGAGCGCGGCGGGCTTGTGTTTCGCGACGGCCTTCGCCTGCAGGTCGCCGGTCGGGAACGCGACCGCCATGCTCGCGACGAAACCCGCGATCACGCCGAGCTTCACGCAGCGCTTCGCGACTTCCGTGTGCACGCCGCGCAGCAGCCACCACGCGCCGACGGCGGTGACGACGAACGACGCCGTCGCGACGCTCGCCGCCTGGTTGTGCGCGAACTGCATCGCGGCCCACGGATTGGTGAGGAACGCGCGCGCGTCCACGAGCTGCAGCACGCCGTCGGGCCCCACCGCGTGCCCGACGGGATGGTGCAGGAACGCGTTGGTGCAGAGGATGAAGTACGCGCTCAGCCAGCTGCCCACGAACAGCAGGAGCGCGCAGGCGAAGTGCGCGACGCGGCTCATGCGGCGTTCGCCCCAGACGAGCAGCGCGAGCACGCTCGACTCGAGCATGAACGCGAACAGCCCCTCCATGGCGAGCGTCTGGCCGATCACCGGCCCGGCGATGCGCGAGAAGCGCGCCCAGTTCGTGCCGAACTGGAACTCCATCGGGATGCCGGTGACGACGCCGACCGCGAAGTTGATCCCGAAGATCCGGATCCAGAAGCGCGCCGCGTCGTCCCAGCGCGCGTCGCGCGTGCGCAGCGCGAGCGCCTTCATGATCACGATCAGGAGCGCGAGCCCCATCGTGAGCACGGGAAACAGGTAGTGGAACGTGATCGTGAACGCGAACTGAAGGCGGTGCCAGAAGAGCGCATCGGTGGGCATGGGGGTTCCCTGCGCGCGGCCGCGTGAGTACCGGTGAAGATGGACGGCCCGACAGTCACGCCGAGACCCGGCCATCGTCAAGACGGCAGGGTCTCATTTGGCGTTCCGTTGACGCGCCGCTCGCCGCCGGTCGCGAACTCAGATCACGCGAGCCACGCCCGGCAACTTCCGCAGCGCCGCCGTCACGCCCCAGGCGAGCGCGATGCTGGACGCCGTGACGACCACCGCCTTCACCAGCCCGGGCCACGGCGCGCCGAGCAGCAGGTACTGCAGGTTGGTCACGATCGGGTAGTGCAGCAGGTAGATGCCGTACGCGCACGGCACGAGCGCCGACCACGCGGGGTGAGGCGCGCGAGCGAAGCGCAGGAAGATCGCAAGCGACGCGAGCGTGAACGACGCACCCGAGAGCGTGTACGCGAGGTCGGTCGCGACGTGCAGCGGCATCCGCAGCGGCCGTGCCGAGAACGCCGCGATGATCGCCACGATCACCACCACGAACGCGATCCCAGCGACGTTCGCCCAGCGCTTCCACTGGTGCGCGAGCGCCCCGTCCTCGGCGAGCACGCCCTCTCCCAGCGGCCGCGCGCCGAGCGCGATGCCGAACACGAAGTACGCGAAGTAGAGCAGCGTGCGCCCACCCTGGATCGAGAACGGCCCCCACGTCCACCAGTTGAGTCCGCCGAGCGGCAGCTCGAGCACGAGGTACGCGACCGACGCGACGGCGAAGAGCGCGACGAAGAACGCACCGGGCCCTCGCAGCCGGGCCGCGAGCGCGCCGAGCGCGTCGCCCCAGCGTGGCGCCGCCGCCGTGATCGCCGCGACCACGAGGTCGAACGACAGCAGCACCCACAGGAACCACGCGGGACCCGACGTCCAGATGCCGGGCTTCGTCCACACGGCCCAGAACGCGCTCCAGCCGCCGGGCGTGCCCATCTGCATCCACGTCGCGTGGTACGCGAGCGGCGCGAGCAACCCCGCCGCGATCACGAACGGCACGCCGAGCCGCAGCGCGCGGTCGCGCACGTAGGCGCCGACGCCCTTGCGCTTCAGCGCCGGCCACACGAACAGGCCCGAGAGCAGGAACATGAGCGCCATGAAGTACATCTCGTTCGCCCACGTGAAGAGCCCGAACAGCGGGAAGCGCGCGGTGTCCACGATCGGGAACGCGCCCCAGATGCGGTTGCCGCCGTCGAGCGAAGTGGGCATCGGCGGCGCGTCCGAGTGGTACGCGAGCACCGAGTGGTGCGCGACGACGAGCATCGTGACCCACGCGCGCAGGTGACCGATCGGCGTGGACCAGCTCTTCGAGACGGACGGTTCCGGCGTGCTGCTCATGCGCTTCCTCCTCCGGGGTGACGACTGCTGCGACGCGGCCTTGGGGGCGCGCGATACGCACATCTTCACCGGCCGGGTTGCAGGGAACCGAGCGGGCTTTGACGAAGCGCTGCCCCCCGTGGACGAACCGTCAGCCCGGGAACTCGTTCGTCGCGAGCGCGCGCAACTTGTCCGCGTACGTGCGCCCCGAGGTGAGGCGCGTGCCGTCGCGCAGCACGACCTCGTACTCGCCGTGCACGCCGGGCACGAGCTCGGCGATGCGGGGCACCTGCACGATCGTCGAGCGGTGGATGCGCAGGAAGCGCGCGGGATCGAGCGAGCGCTCGAGCGTCGTGAGCGTCACGTGCAGCAGGTGGCTCTCGCGCCCGGCGTGCAGCTCGACGTAGTTCTCCGCGGCCGCGATCCAGTCCACGTCGTCCACGTCCACGAACACCGTGCGCCCGGCGGACTTCACCGCGAGCCGCCGCACGTGCCGCTGCGGCGCGACGAGGGCTTCGAGCAGGTCGAGCACCTGACGGGCGCCCCCCGCGCCGGCCGAATCGCGCAGACGCGACTTCGCGCGGGCGAGCGACTGCGCGAAGCGCTCCTCCGTGACGGGCTTGAGCAGGTAGTCCACGGCGTTCATCTCGAACGCGGCGATCGCGTGCTCGTCGTGCGCGGTCACGAAGATTGTCGCGGGCATGCGCTCGGCGCCGACGGCGCTCACCACGCCGAGTCCGTCGAGCTCCGGCATCTGCACGTCGAGGAACACGAGGTCCGGGCGGCCCTCGAGGATCGCCGTCACCGCGTCGCGCCCGTTCACGGCCTCGAGGATCTCCGTGCACTCGGGATCGCGCCGCAGCAGCGCGCGCAGGCCGGTGCGGGCGAGCGGCTCGTCATCCACGATCAGCGCGGTGTACGGCATGTGCGATCGTCTCCTCGTGCGGGGTCTGGTCGGGCTCGCGGTACGGCAGGCGCACCGTCGCGCGCACGCCGTGCGGGTTCACGTTCTCGATCTCGAGCGAAGCGCGGTCGCCGTACAGCTGCGCGAGCCGCGCACGCGTGTTCGCGATCCCGATGCCGGGCGGCTTCCCGGGCGCCGGCGGCGCGAGTCCGGGACCGTCGTCCTCGACGGTCAGCACGAGCGCGGCGCCGTCACGGCGCGCGCGGATCGCGATGCGGCTCGCGGCAGCGCTGCGTCCGAGCCCGTGACGGATCGCGTTCTCGACGACGGGCTGCAGGCACAGGTGCGGCACGAGCGCGTCGAGCAGCCCGGCATCCGCGCCGATCTCGACGCGCAGGCGGTCCTCGAAGCGCACTTCCTCGATCGACAGGTAGAGCCGCAGGTACTCGAGTTCCCGGCGCAGCGGCACTTCGTGCGCGTCGCTGTCGTCGAGCACGCAGCGCAGCAGATCGGCGAGGCGTCCGAGCATGAGCTCGGCCTCGGCGCCCTTCTCCTGGCGCACGAGCGACATGATCGCGTTGAGCGTGTTGAACAGGAAGTGCGGCTGGAGCTGCGCCTTGAGCGCGCCCAGCTGCGCCTGCGCGAGCTGCGAGTGCAGTTCTGCCGCACGCAGCTCGAGCCGCGCCGCCTCGTCGCGGCGCTCGAGGAAGCGCAGGTAGAAGTCGCGCCCCGCCTGCAGCGCGAGCAGCACCCAGTACGTGAGCATGCTCTGGTGGAACCCGATCACCGCGAGCAGCACGAAGGCCGCACCCGCGTTCGGCATGACCTTCGGGTACACGTGCAGCTGCGGCAGGATCAGCGCCTGCACCACGATCGAAATCGTCGCGTAGCCGAAGCTGAAGGCGGTGTGCACGAGCGTCGGCCCCGCCCAGCGGCGCCGCGAGAACGGAATGCGCCGGCCGAGCCACAGCACGGCCGGCGTGAGCGCGGCCGCGATCCACACCCCCACCATCCACGCGGCGAGCGGATGCCACGCCGGGGTCGGATCGTTGCCCAGTTTCATCTGGGCGAGGTTCTGGCTCGTGTAGAAGAGCCCGACCGCGGTCCAGATCCCGAAGATCAGCAATCCGTCGCGCGAGCGTCCGGTGCCCGGCGGCAAGCTCCGAGTGGTGGCATTCACGCCGCCAGAGTAACCGAACGTGCGAACGGGCCGCCCGCGCCGAGTGACGAACCGCCACCTCGCGGTGACGAACGGCCCGCGTGCACGCCCCGTCCCCGCCCTGTAGCCTGCGCCGCCATGCGCATCCTGCACTGGTTCCGCAAGGACCTCCGCCTCGACGACAACACCGCGCTGTCCGAAGCCTCGCACGACGGGGACGTGATCCCGTTCTACACGAGCGAGCCCGCGCTGCTCGGCCGGCCGGACATGGCCGCCACGCGCGTGCGGTTCGCGCTCGACTCGCTGCGCGCGCTGGACGCCGCGATCCGCGCGCACGGCTCGGCGCTCGCGCTCGCGCACGGCGACGCGACGGCCACGGTCGTGGCGGCCGCGCGGGCCGTGCAGGCGGACGCCGTGTACTGGAACGACGAGTACGAACCTTCGCTGCGCCGCCGCGACGACGCGGTCGAGGCCGCCCTGCGCGCGGCGGGCGTGCGCGTGAAGCGTTTCCACGACCGGCTGATCGTGGCGCCGGGCGCGGTCGCCACCCAGCAGGGCGGACCGTTCTCGGTCTACACGCCGTTCCGCAAGGCGTGCGAGGCGCAGCCGGTGTCCGCGCCGCACCCGCCCGTGACGCGCTTCGCCACGCACGCGTTGCCCACGCTGAAGCTCGCCCCGCTCGGCAAGCTCGGCTTCGACGAACCGTCGGCCGCTCGCTGGCCCGGCGGTGAGACGGAAGCGCGCGAGCGTCTCGCGGAGTTCCTCTCGGCGTCGGACAACGCGCTCGCGCGCTACGGCGACCAGCGCGACGTGCCGTCGGTGCGCGCGACGAGCCTGCTGTCCGCCGACCTCAAGTTCGGCACGATCGGCATCCGCCGCATCGTCGCCGAGGTGCGCGCCACGGTGACCGCGCAGCCGTCGCTGCGCGCGAGCGCGGACAAGTACGTGAGCGAGCTGCGCTGGCGCGACTTTTTCGCGCACGTGCTGTGGCACTGGCCGCACGTGGAGTCCGGCGCGTTCCGCCCGATGTACGACGCGCTCGCCTGGCGCGACGACGCGAAGCAGTTCGAGGCGTGGACGCAGGGGCGCACGGGCTACCCGATCGTGGACGCCGGCATGCGCGAGCTGCTCGCCACCGGGCTCATGCACAACCGCGTGCGCATGATCGTCGCGTCGTTCCTCACCAAGGACCTGCTCATGAACTGGCAGCTCGGCGAGCGCCACTTCATGAAGCACCTCGTCGACGGCGATCTCGCCGCGAACAACGGCGGCTGGCAGTGGGCCGCGGGCACGGGTACCGACGCGGCACCCTACTTCCGCATCTTCAATCCGACGTCGCAGGGACAGCGTTTCGATTCCGACGGCGCATACGTGAAGCGCTGGTGCCCGGAGCTGGCCGCGGTGCCTTCTTCGCACGTGCACGCGCCGGCCGCGGCGCCGCCGCTGCTGCTCGCGGCGGCGGGCGTCACGCTCGGTGAGACGTATCCGTTCCCGATCGTGGATCACGCGGTGCAGCGCGACGCCTGCCTCACGATGTACCGCGCGGTGCGCCCGGACATCGCCTGACGTGACCGGGGCGCCGCTGCTCGCGTGGACGAGCGACCACGTCGCGCTGCCGCTGCCGCCGTCGCATCCGTTCCCGATCGAGAAGTACCGCATGCTCCGCGAACGGCTCACCGCCGAGGGCGTGTTGCGTGACGAACACGTCACGCGCTCCGACGAGGCGCCACTCGAATGGCTGCACGCCGCGCACGACGAGTTTTACGTGCGGCGCGCCCTCGAAGGCGGGCTCGATGCGGCCGAAGTGCGCAGGCTCGGACTGCCGTGGTCGCCGCAGCTCGCCTCGCGCGCGCGCGCGGCCGTGTTCGGCACGGTGCAGGCGGCGCGCGCCGCGCTCGTCCACGGCGTCGCCGGCAACCTCGCCGGCGGCACGCACCACGCGTACCGCGACCGGGGCGAGGCCTACTGCCTGTTCAACGACCTCGCGGTGGCGATCGCGCTGCTGCGCGCCGAAGGTGCCGTGCGGCGTCCGTTCGTGCTCGACCTCGACGTGCACCAGGGCAACGGCACCGCGGCGATCTTCGCCGGTGATCCGGACGTGTTCACCTACTCGCTGCATGCGCGCCACAACTACCCGCTGCGCAAGGACACCAGCTCGCTCGACGTGGAACTCGACGACGGCGCCGGCGACGAGCCGGTGCTCGCCGCGATGGACGCGACCGTGCCGGAAGCGCTCGACCGCCACGCGCCGGACTTCGTGCTCTACCAGTCGGGCGTGGACGCGCTGCACACGGACCGCCTCGGGCGGCTGCGCATGACGCACGAGGGGCTCGCCGAACGCGAGCGCCGCGTGTTCGCGTGGCTCGAGGAGCGCCGCCTGCCCGTCGTGATCACCATGGGCGGCGGCTACGGCCGCCCGATCGAGACCTCGGTCGAGGCGAGCGCGCAGGTGTGGCGCGAAGCGCGCGCGTCGCTCGCGCGGCGCGCGGGCGCCGTCACGCGCCTTCCGAACTCGACCAATCCGGCGGTGCGGCCGGCCAGCTGAACGGCGCCCCGAACTCGAGCAGCCGCGCCGCATCGGCCAGGGATTCGACGATCGAGACCGTGCCGGCGTCGAGTGCGCCGCTGAGTTCGTACATGCGCACGAGCCCGACCATGACGACCCGGTTCAAGACGAAGACGCGCCGGACACCGGGTGAGAACGGGTTGGCCATGGCGGCGTCGCGCACCGCGGAGCTGCTCACGGTGACGCGTTCGACGGCGAGGTAGTCCACGCACTGCCGGAACCCGGGACGAAACCGCGGATGCACGGCGAGCGCGCGCACGTGTCCGAGCAGGTCGGCGTCCGTCAGGACGCCCCAGCCACGAGAGAAGACGCAGCTTCTCTCCGGGTCGATGAAGAAGGAGCCGGCCATCGAATGATCCCCCCCGGGACCGCGAAACCTTCTGGCCGCTCTCGCGGGGTGTCAAGACGGGAGTTTCCCCGGCCGATGCCCCTCGCGTGCGTCCCGATTCTCCGCCACCCGGGCCTTCGGCCGGTCACGATCCGGCGATCCGCGATCTCGCGAGCGCGCTGCCCGACTTCGCGCTCGCGGTCGTCTGCCTGCTCGCGTGGATCGCCCCCGAGGCGCTCACTCCCGGCGTCGTGCCGTGGATCCTGCTCACGATGCTCGTCGAGTTCATCGTCGTGCACTCGGCGCCGTTCATGGGCCTCCAGCTCGTGAGCGACCTGCCCGCGGCGCGCAAGATCCGGAACGTCGTGCTCATCGGTGGCTTCTACTCGATCTTCCTGCTCGGATTCTCGCTCGCGTTCCACGCGTGGTGGCCGTTCGTGACGTTCTGGCTGCTGACGGCGAACCGTCTCACCGTGCTCGTGTTCCGCCAGGGCCGTGACGGCCGCGAACGCGAGGCGCTCAAGGCGAGCTGGGGCGCGGCCGCGCTGTGCTATCTCGTCGGCGTCTTCCTCACCACGCTTTTGCCCGTGCCGCGCCTCGGGATCGGCTCGGCATTCGTGGCGTCGCTGCGCCTGTCGGGCGGCGGACTGTGGATCGACCAGCCGTGGCGCGTGGTCGCGTTCGGTGCGTTCTACTTCGGTGCGCTCGGCTTCTTCGAGGCCACCGGCTTCCGCGCGCTGCTCCCGAAGTCCGCACGCTGACGCCGCGCCGTCCACGGCGTGGACGTCCTCCTTCGCCCACACCGAGCGCCGCCGCGCGAACCGCGCCTCGCGTCCGCCGACAAGGACGGCGACACGTTCGTCACCCGCATGAACACTGCACGAAATGCTTGACGCGCGTTTCGCGCACGCGCATGTTGCGCGCGCCCTGCCCCCGGGGAATCGAGGGGAGGTGAGGTTCATGAAGCAGGGCCGATGGATCGCTTCGCTCGCGCTGGCCGCGATGCTCGCGACGGTCGCGCTGCCCGCCGCGCAGGCGGTGGCGGCGCCCCGCAAGAGCGCCGCAGCCACCGCGACGGCGAGCCCGAAGAAGAAGAGCTACGCCTTCCGCCAGTTCACCGGCGTGGTGAGCGCTCTCGACGCGAGCTCGCTGACGGTCGAGAAGACCGGGAAGCAGGCGAAGACGATGGTCTTCAGCCGGAAGGACGGCATGAAGACCACCGGTGAACTCGTCAAGGACGCCCGCGTCACCGTGTACTGGCGCGAGGACGGCGGACGTCCCGTCGCACACAAGGTGGTGGTGAAGGAAGCGCCGCTCACCGCCGCACGCTGAGGCGAGTCACGAGGACGAGGTTCACGCACGAGGGCCGGGCTCCGCGAGGAGTCCGGCCCTTCGCGTTCCCGCGTCGCCCGCCGTCAGCGGGCGCTGGTCCGTCCCCAGACGACGAGCGCGATCACGAGCAGCCCGACCACGATCTCGCTCACGCCGAGCATCGCCGTGCGCAGCCGCAGCCGCCACGGCGACAGCCCCCACACCGAACGGGCGCCGAGCAGCGCGGCGGCGGCCGTGACCGTGCGCGGTGCGGCATGCGCGGCGACGAGCGCGTACGCGCCCACGAGCGCGCCCGCCGTCGCGATGGCGCAGGCGCTCGC
>JBGANH010000044.1:0-19282 GCA_044222365.1 Candidatus Eiseniibacteriota bacterium | reverse complement strand
GATCGCGCGACTGCTCGAACTGACCGGGCACACGCTGCCCGCGCGCACTTCGGCGGCGGCGATCGATCGCGCGGTCGAAGCGCTGGTCGATCAGATCGAGAAGCGCAAGCTCGGACGGACGCACTCCCCCGCGCGCGCCGAGCGACCGGCGGCGAACGCTCGTACCATCCCCGCGCACGTACGCCGCGCGGTGAGCGAACGCGACGGCGATCGCTGCGCGTTCGTCAGCGCGGAGGGCCGACGCTGCGAGTGCCGCAGCAACCTCGAGTTCGATCACGTCGTGCCGCTCGCTCGTGGCGGGCTCACGACGGTTGAGAATGTTCGACTGTGCTGCCGCGCGCACAACCAGTACGCGGCGGAGCGCGTGTTCGGCGAGGGCTTCATGCGCGGCAAGCGCGCGTGGGCCCGCACGCGGGCGTCGAACGCGTCCGCCACTCCCGCGACCGCATGCGCGACGCCATGACACGCGCCGCCACCGTCTCGCTACTTCAGGACCTCCACCAGCAGCTGCGCGAGCAGGATCTTCGAGATCGTCGCGAACGGGAAGACCGCGGCGTAGCCGGCGTTGGGGCCGTCGTCGCCGGCGGTCTCGGCGGCGAACGCGAGCGCGGCGGGCTGCGTGTGGATGCCGGTCACCATGCCGAAGAGCTTGGCGGCGGGAATGCGCAGCAGCTTGCGGCCGACGATCAGCGACAGGCTGGTCGTGGTCATCGTGACCACGGCGCCGGCGAGGACGAGCGAGAGCGCGCCAGGTTCGTGCAGCGCCTGCGCGAACACCCAGCCGGAACGCGTGCCGACACCGGCCAGGAACAGCGTGATGCCGATCTGGCGCAGCGTGAGGTTGGCGCTGAAGGGCAGCTGCCACACCACCGGGCCGCTGCGACCGAGCGCCCCGAGCGCGAGCCCCACGAGCAATGGCCCGCCCGCGACGCCGATCTGGAACGTGCCGCCGCCCGGGAGCGGAATGGGAATCAGCCCGAGCAGCAGCCCCGCCGTGATGCCCAGGCCGAAGCTCAACACGTCCACTTCGGCGAGCGCCCGATACGAGTCCCCGAAGAATGCGGCGACGGCCTTCATCTGGGGCCGCGGCGCCAGGACGCGCACGCGATCGCCCAGCTCGAGCGTCATGTTCGGGTCCGGAAGCAGGTCGAGGTCGCCGCGGCGCACGCGCGTCACGAGCGCGCCGAAACGCTGCAACAACTGCAGCGTCTTCAAGGGACGGCCGGCGGTCGAGGGATCGGACACGAACACGCGGCGGAAGTCGAGATCGGTGCGATCGAGCTCGATCTGCTCCTCGGCGGGCTCGCCGATCTCGTCCACGATGCGGGCGATCTCCTCGGGCGTCGCGACGATCGTGACGAGATCCCCCACCCGCAGCGGCTCGTGCGTGTTCATCACCGTCACGTGGTCGCCGCGGCGGCGGCGCGCGAAGACGGCGTGCCAGCCGTGCGCGCGCTGGACGTCGGCGAGCGGCCGCGTGCATGCGGCGGGATCGAGCACGCGCACGCTGTGCACGTCGAGCGCGCTGCCCGTCTTGCTCTTGGCGAGCTCTTTCTTCCAACGCGCCCGCACGACTGCCAGGACCAAAATAATCCCGAGCACGCCCATGGGGTACGCGAGCGAGTACGCCACGACGGGTGCGGCGAGCAGCTTCTCGTCGCCGTGCGCCGCGCCGCGCAGGCGCTCGAGCACACCGGCCAGCGCGGGCGTGTTCGTGAGCGCGCCCGCGAAGAGGCCTCCCGCGCGCGGACCGCCGAATCCGAGCACGTGGTATGCGGTCACCACGAGCGCCGCGGCCACGCCGAGCATGCTGATCGTGAAGAGCGCGTCACGCAGCCCGCGGCGGCGGAACGAGGCGAAGAAGCCCGGGCCGCTCGCGATGCCGACGGTGTACACGAACAGCACCAGCCCGAAGCGCTGCACGAGCTCGGGCAGCTGCAGCCGTGGATCGAGCGAGCCCGCCGCGAGGCCCACGAACAGCACCGCGGCCACGCCGAGCGAGACGCCGCCGATCTTGAACCGGCCGGCGGCGTAACCGAACGCCAGCACGCCGAACAGCAGCATCAGGGGTTGCTCGACGAGAAACTCGATCATGAGTCGCAGCATAGCCATCGCCCGTGGATTCGCCAGCGGCCGCCCGGAGACCGTCCCCCGTCCGGGCGGCAATCTCCTGACGAAAGCTTGTCTGGCGCGGGCTCAGTCTTTCATCGTATATTGCCGATGAACGATGAAGCAGCGCGACGGAAGGCACCCGGAGGCTTCGACCATGACCCCGACCAAGGCTTCAAAGCCCGCGATCACCGCGGCCGACGAGCAGCTCGCCGAGATGGCCAAGGCGCTCGGTCATCCCGCGCGCGTCGCGATCCTCCGGCAGCTCGCCGAAGAGGGCGAGTGCGTGTGTGGCCAGATCGTGAGCGCGCTGCCGCTCGCGCAGGCCACCGTTTCGCAGCACCTGAAGGTGTTGAAGGACGCCGGTCTCGTGCAGGGCGAGATCGACGGACCGCGCGTCTGCTACTGCCTGAATCCCGAAGGCCTCAAGAAGCTCAAGAAGCTGGTCGCAGCACTCCCGGCCGAGTCATAGGAGCCACACCCACCATGTCCGAAACGCTCAAGACCATTCCCGTCGTCACGCCCGCCGAATCGAAAGCCTCCTGCTGCGGCCCCGACTGCTGCAGCGACACTCCCAAGGTCACGGACGTCGCCGACGTTCGTACCGTCGTCCGTGAGAAGTACGGCGCGGTCGCCGAAGGCACGCAGAACTCGTGCGGCTGCTGTGCGCCCGGCGACGTCGAGGCCGTGCTGCTCCAGATCGGCTACACCAAGGAACAGGCCGCGGCGCTGCCCGAAGGCGCCAACCTCGGCCTCGGCTGCGGCAATCCGCTCGCGCACGCCTCGCTGAAGGCCGGCGAAGTCGTGCTCGACCTGGGCTCGGGCGCGGGCATCGACTGCTTCCTCGCCGCGCGCGAAGTCGGCCCGACCGGCCGCGTGATCGGCGTGGACATGACGCCGTCCATGCTCGAGAAGGCGCGCGCCAACGCCGCGAAGGTCGGCATCACGAACACCGAGTTCCGCCTCGGCGAGATCGAGCACCTGCCGGTCGCGGACGCGTCCGTGGACGTGATCATCTCGAACTGCGTCGTGAACCTGTCGCCCGAGAAGCCGCAGGTTTTCGCCGAAGCGTTCCGCGTGCTCAAGAGCGGCGGCCGGCTCATGCTGAGCGACCTCGTGCTCACGAAGCCGCTGTCGCCCGAGATGCAGAACGACGTCTCGCTCTACGTGGGCTGCGTGGCGGGCGCGTCGCTCGAGACCGACTACCTGCGCATGATCTCCGAGGCCGGCTTCCGGAAGGTCGAAGTGCAGGCCCGCGGGCGGTACGAAGTGGGCATGGAATCGCTGGCCGAGGGCTCGCCCGAGCGCGAAGCCTTCGAATCCGTGGTCTCGGTGAAGGTTCAGGCCTTCAAGCCGTGACGCTTGCCTGACACCTGAAGGGCGGCCGGCTCTGTAACGTTGAACGCCATGTTCACGACCTTCCGCGCCGCCCTTCTCGTGCTTTCGCTGGCCGCCTTCGCGGCCGGCGCTGCCGCCGCGACGAAGCCCGCCACCGCCAAGCTGCCGCCGACGGTTGCGCTCACGCCCGTGCTGCAGCCGGCCGCGGACGTGCCGCAGGCCGCGCTCGACGCGCAGCTGAAGGGCGCGGTGCAGCTGCTGGTGCACGTGACGCGTCCCGGCTACGTGGACAGCGTGCGCGTATTGAGCGGCGACGCGCGGCTGCGCATCGCGGCCGCCGACGTGGCGCGCTGGTGCGTGTACGCGCCGCAGGCGGCGCCGGTGTGGACGACGCTTTCGGTGACCGTGGACGGCGCGGTCGAGCCCGAGCCGCTGAATCCCGACGTGCTCGCGATCGCGCGCGAGGCCGAACGCGCGAAGGACTGGAGCAACGCGCTCGCCGCGTGGACCGGAGCGCTGCAGCGGCTCGGCACGCACCCTTCGCTCGCCAACGAGTGGGCGCTGCGCGAACACGCGCTGCGCGTCTCGCGCCAGATGACGCCCGTGCCGCAGGCGCCCGGCGACACGCAGGGCAACGCCCGGGGCGCGCGCACGCAGCAGGAGCGCGTGATCGCGCGCGGACAGCACGAGGACGTGGTCGGGATCTTCGACACCGTGCTCAAGACCGCGCCGTGGTGGAGCGACCCGTACCTGTGGCGCGCGTCGTCGCTCGCCGGCTGCGGCCGCAGCGCCGAGGCCGTGCGCTCGCTGCGGTTCTACCTGCTCGGCGCGCCGGACTCCGCGGGCACGTGGCTCGCCACGACCGCGCTGGCGCAGCTGGCGTCGGGCGACTCGCTCGGCGCGAGCGAGCTGATCAAGAAGCGCGCGCAGAGCTTCAACGTGGACCGGCCCGGGCGGTAGCGCCGCCCGCGCGCTACTCGAAGCGCCGTGAGGCGCGCGAGGGCGCGACGCCGAAGTCCTCCGCCGGTGCGCCGAACTTCGGGGCGCGCTTCTCGGCGAACGCCTTCAGGCCCTCGGCCGAGTCCGGCGAGTTCCAGCATGCCTCCTGTGCCGCGGATTCGGCGTCGAGGCACTGCTCGAGCGTGCGGTGCAGGCCCGCGCGCAGGTTGGCCTTGAGCGCGCGCACGCTGGTCGCGGGCGCCGCCGCGAGGCGCGCGGCGTACGCCTGCCATTCCGCGGCGAAGCTCGCCGCCGGCCACACGCGCTGCACCAGCCCCGCCTGCTGCATCTCGGCGGCGCCGATCACGTCGCCCGTCCAGCACAGGTCGAGCGCGCGCCCCAGTCCGACCACGCGCGGCAGCGCGAACGTGCCGCCCCAATCGGCGTGCAGCCCGATCTTCACGAACGACTCGCCGAAACGCGCTTCGTCCGACGCGAGCCGCACGTCGCAGGCGAGCGCGAGGTTCGCGCCGGCGCCCGCGGCGACGCCGTTGATGGCGGCGATCACGGGAATCGGCAGCGCCGCGAGCCGCGTGACGATGTCGCGTCCCGCGTCGATCAGCGTCGCGACGCTCTCGTAGCCCGCGCCCTTGCCCTTGAGGTCGAGCATGAAGCCCACGTCGCCGCCGGCGCAGAACGCGCGGCCGGCCCCGGTGATCACGAGCACGCGGGCGTCGCTCGCGGCGACGGTCTCGAGCGCCGCGACCAGGCGCTCGCGCATGTCGCCCGCGAACGCGTTCAGCTTCTCGGGCCGGTTCAGGGTGACGACGGCGACACCGGAGGGCTCCAGCGACAGGACGATCGGCGAGTCGGCGGACATGGCGGGTCTTTCTCGGGGTTTCGAGCGGGTGCAGCGGGCGATCGCGACGGCGCCGGCGGGCCGGCGCGCGGGGCGCATTGTAGCCACAAAGCTCGGAGCATCGCTCGATTTCGCACAATCTTCCATTGCCGAGGCCTGCCGCTGCGCATAGCTTCCACGGCTCATGCTCGAGGCCGTTCCGCGACATGTGGATTCGCTCGCCGTGCTGGTGGCCCTGGTGCGCGAGTTCCTCGGTGACACCCCGGGGGCCGAACGGATGGCGTTCGACCTCGACCTGGTCCTCGAGGAGCTCTTCATGAACATCGTGCACCACGGCCTCGGTACCGGCAGCGTCGAAGTCGAACTCGCCCCGGACGCTTCGGGGGGAGTGCGAATCGTGCTGCGGGCCGACGAGCCCGTCGCGCACGATCCGACGGCGGTCCCCGAAGTGGACACGAACATGCCGGCCGATGCTCGCCGTGCCGGCGGGCTCGGCGTGCACTTCGTACGCACGCTGTCCCGTGAGTTCCGTTACGAATGGTCCGACGGCGTCGCGACGACGACCGTCGTGGTGGGAGAACGCCCCTCGTGCTCGAACTGAAGGTTCAAGAAGGCGGCACGGTCCGGCTGATCGGCCGGCTGGACGCCGCGGAATCCGCCCAGCTGCAGAGCACGCTCGACCCGATCCCGGGGCCCGTGACGCTGGACTGCTCGGCGCTCGAATACATCTCCAGCGCCGGTATCAGCGTCATTCTCCTGACCCATCGGCGGCTCACGGCGGCCGGCAGCACGCTCACGATCGCCGGGCTCAACCCCCGCGTTCGCAGCGTCTTCACGCTGGCCAACCTCGACAAGGTCTTCGACATCCAGTGACCCTCGGCCGGTCGCCCCGCCCCGGGTCCCCGGCGCGCTGCGCTCCCCCCAACTTTGTCCCTCCGGGCGTGTACTGATGGAAGACGAGACGCTGGTCCAGAGGTGCCTGTCCGGTGACACCGAAGCGTTCGGTGAGCTGGTGGCCCGTTACGAAAGGCCTCTCTTCAACGCGGCCCTGCGCATCCTGCGGGACCGGGAAGAGGCCCGGGACGCCACCCAGAACGCCTTCGTGAAGGCCTGGCAGAACCTCGCGCAGTTCGATCGCAGCCGCCGGTTCTTCAGCTGGATCTACCGGATCACGCTGAACGAGTCGCTCAACCGGGCGACGCGGCGGAAGCGATCCGAGCCGCTGGATGAGCGGCTCGTGGACCACGCGGCGTCGCCGGCGGAAGACGCCGAACGCAGCCAGCAGTCGGCCCTGCTCGAGCGAGCGATGGCCCACCTGCCGGACGCGCAACGGGAGGTTCTCGTGTTGAGGCACTGGCTCGACCTGTCGTACGACGAGATCGCCGAGGCGATCCATCTGCCCTCGAAGACCGTCAAGTCGCGCCTGTTCTCGGCCCGAGTCCGGCTTGCCGAAGTACTTGCCGAGATGGGAGTTGTCTCGTGAACGCCGAAGCGATCGACGACCTGATCCAGTCCGTGCTCGAGGGGGACGCAAGTCCATCCGACGTCTCCCGGCTCGAGCAGCTGATCGCCACCGACGCCTTCGTTCGCGAGCGCCACGCGCGACTGAAGCAGGCGTTCGACGCCCTCGCCGAGGGCACTGCGCTCGAAGACCCGCCGGCCGGCCTGCGGGAAAACGTCCTCGCAGAGATCCGGCGGCAGCAGTCCGCAGCCCAGGCACGCAGCACGCCGCGGCCGGTCTCCCGTCCCGCATTCTCGTGGCTGCGGCTGGCGTTGCCGGTGGCCGCCGTCACCGTGGCCGCGGTCGTGGTGCTCTGGAACGGACGAGCGAACGGCCCGAGTCCCGCGCTCGAAAGCACCTCGGGCGCCATCGCCGCCGCGCCTTCGAACACGATCGCGATCGGGCAGGGCGAGCGGGCCGTCTCGATCGCCTGGCGCGAACTGCCGGGCGGCCGATTCGCGCTCGACCTCGTCGGCGCGGGCGCCGGCCCGGTGACCGTGTCGCTGGCCCCGCAGCGCGTGCGGCTCGACCGCCCGGCGGACGCCATCGCGCTCGAGCCGCATGCCACGGACACGATCCTCGGGGAGATTTCGGGGCAGGAGCCTTCGGTGCGCGTCACCCTGACCTGGCCCGACGGGCGGACGGAGTCCCGCGACATCCCGCTCGACCAGATCCGGCACTAGCCGCGAAAAGCGCTCGCGCGCGCCGCGCCCCTTCGCGCAGGATCCGGGGATGAACCTGTGGAGCCTGCTGGCCGGATTCGTGCCGGTCGTCGCCTTCCTGCTCGGACTGCGCCTGATGGACAGCTACAAGCTCGTGCACCGGCGGACGCTGGTCGCGACGCTCGCCGGCGGCGTGGCCGCTGCGGCGCTCGCGTTCGTCGCCCATCGCGCGCTGCTCGACGTGGCGCATGTGGCGCCCGGGGCGCTGCGCGCGTGGTGGGCGCCCATGCTCGAAGAGGCGCTGAAGGCCGCGCTGCTCGTGTGGCTCGTGCAGAGCGAGCGCGTCGGCTTCGTGGTGGACGCCGCCGTGCTGGGGTTCGCGGCCGGGACCGGGTTCGCGCTCGCCGAGAACCTGTATTACGCCGGGGCGCTGCACGACGCGTCACTGCCGCTGTGGCTCGTGCGCGGGCTCGGGACCGCGATCATGCACGGTTCGACCACGGCGCTGTTCGCGCTGCTCGGCAAGGCGCTGTCGGATCGCTGGGAGAAGGCCGGGCTGCTCGCGTTCGCGCCGGGCCTGCTGGTGGCGATCGCGGTACACGCCGCCTACAACCAGTTCGACGGCTCCCCGTTCGTGAAGACGGCGGCGCTGCTCGTGGCGATGCCGCTGCTGCTGACGGCCGCGTTCGAGTACAGCGAGCGGACCACCCGTGCCTGGCTGGCGAGTGGGTTCGACGGCGAACTGGTGATGCTCGAGTCCATGCGGCACGACGCCGTGGCGCACACGGCCGTGGGGCGCTACCTGGATGCGCTGCGTTCGCGGTTCGAGCCCATCGTGGTGGCGGACCTGTTCTGCCTGCTCACCATTCACCTCGAGCTGTCGCTGCGCGCGAAGGGCCAGTTGATGGCGCGCGCGCACGGCATCGAGCTGCCCGTGGACGAGTCGCTGCGCGCGAACCTCGAGGAACTCCGGTTTCTCGAAAAGTCCGTCGGCCCGACCGGCTGCCTCGCGATCCTGCCGCTGCGCCGCCAGAGCCGCCGCGACCTGTGGCAGGTGCTGATGCTGGAGCGGGCGGCGGGGTGAGTGGATCCTGCGAGGGGCGCGAACCGCGCGTCGCGTGAGGACTGCTGGTTCCGGAACCAGTGGCTCTATCGAAGAGCATGATTCGCGCGCGACGTGGGGACTACTCGCCCCGGGGCGAGTGGCGCTACCCCTTCACCACCCTCGTCCCCGCCATCAAGTCATGCACGCAGCGCTGGTCCTTGCGCATGAGGCCGATGCCGACGTCGATCAACGCGGCGGGCGGCAGGAACGTCCAGAACAACCCGGGCACGAGCGTGCGCCACACGATGAGCGCGACCGGTGAAGGCTTCCCGCCGTCGGAAGCGTTCACCACGCGCAGTTGCGCGGCCAGCTTGCCGTAGCTCTGGCCGGTCCACGCGAGCAGCGCGCACTGCGTCGCCGCGAGCAGCACGAACGCGACGATGCCGACGATCATGCCGTTGAAGAGCACGCCCTCGTTGCCCGGCATCCAGTGCCACGCACGCGCGACACCGGCCGACAAGCCGAGCAGCCCCGGCAGCGCGAGCAGCGAGATGTCGAGGAACGCCGCGGTGGCGCGCGACTGGACGCTCGCGCTCTCGCCGGCCGTCACACCCGCTCCACGAGCACCGCCATCCCCTGCCCGCCGCTCACGCACAGCGTCGCGATGCCGTACCGGCCGCCGCGGCGCTTCAGCTCGTGCAGCAGCCCGACCACGATGCGCGCGCCGCTGCAGCCGGTCGGATGGCCGATCGCGATGCCGCCGCCGTTCACGTTCAACCGCTCGTGATCCATCTTCAGCTCGCGATCGCACGCGAGCACCTGCGACGCGAACGCTTCGTTCAGTTCGATCAGGTCGATGTCGCCGAGCGACAGCGAGTGCTTGGCCAGCAACTGCCGCACGGCGGGCACCGGGCCGAGGCCCATGCGCGCGGGATCCACGCCCACGCTCGTCCAGCCGAGAAGCGCGCCCATCGGCGTCACGCCGTGCTTCGCGGCCGCGGCCTCCGAAAGCACCACGAGCGCCGCGGCGCCGTCGGTGATCGCGCTCGCGTTGCCGGCGGTGATCGAGCCGTCCTTGCGGAAAACCGGCTTGAGCTTGGCCATGTCGGCTTCGCTCACGTCGCCGCGCACGGCTTCGTCGGTGGTCACGGTCGTCGCGCGCTTGCCCTCACCCACGGTCACGGGCACGACTTCGGTGGCGAACGCACCGCTCGCCCACGCGGCGGCGGCGCGGCGGTGGCTGCGCGCGGCGTACGCGTCCTGCTCCTCGCGCGAGATCGCATGCTCGCTCGCGAGCGTCTCGCTGGTCTCGCCCATCAGCTGGTCGCACAGCGGGCACAGGTAGCCGTCGCGGTACATGGCGTCGAGCAGCGGCTGGTCGCCGAGCTTCTGCCCCCAGCGCACGTTCGTCGCGAGGTACGGAATGCTCGTCATGTGCTCGGTGCCGCCCGCGAGCACGACGTGCGACTCGCCGAGCCGCACGTTGCGCGCGGCGTCCACGATCGCCTGCGTGCCGCTCGCGCACGCCTTGTTGATCGTGTGCGCGGGCACGGTGTCGGCGAGCCCGGCGCGGCGCACGACCTGGCGCGCGAGGTTGGGTCCGTTGCCGGCCTGGCGCGCGTGGCCGAACAGCACTTCGTCGAACGCGCCCGAAGGCACGCCCGAACGTTCGATCGCGGCGGCGGCGGCGAAACCGCCGAGCTGCGCGGCGCTCGAAGCGGCGAACGCTCCGCCGAACTTGGCCACGGGGGTGCGCACGGCGCCGGCCAGCATCACACGGGTCTGCGTCATGAAGTTCCTCGGTTGCGGTGTGTCGTCAGGAGCGATCGCGATCCGGCCGCGGCGGGCGCGGCGTGAACGGACGCGAAGGTCCGCCGGGACGCGGCGGGCCACCGGGCCCGCTCGGGCGCGGCGTGTAGGGACGCGGCGGACCACCGGCGCCGGGGCCCGAAGGTCCGGCACCCGGAGGACGCGGCGTGAACGGCCGCGGCGGGCCGAACGACGTGCGCGCGCGCGGCTGGAAGCCGCCGGTGTCGGCGCTGCCACCCTTCTGCAGCGCCTCGTAGCTCTTGCCGCCGGTCTTCGCGGCCTGCTTGCGCGCCTGCTTCGCGGGATTGAAGCCGCCGCGCTTGGACGGATCGGCGGCGAGTTCGCCGCCTCGGCGCGCGCCACGATGATCGTCGTCGTCGTCGCCGTACTCGTCCTCGTAGGACGACACGAGGTCCTCGTCGAACTCCTCGTCCGGCGCCGGGCCGTGCAGCACCACGTACCAGCCGTCGCCGTCCTCGACCTCGGCCTGCAGCCCGAACGAGCTCTCGCTCGGCGCGGCCGCGAACACGACGCCGTTGCCGCGCAGCTCCTCGGCCCACGCCTCGAACTCGGCGTCCTCGAGCGCGAAGGTCACGCCCTGGTCGGGATGCAGCATGAGCGTGGTGAGGTCGGCGCGGTCGTGCACGGCGAGGCGCGTCGCGCCCGTGTCGAACACGACCCAGAACTCGGATTCCTCGGCGACCTTGAGCCCGAGGACTTCGCGATAGAACGCGACCGTCTCCTCGAACTGCGTGGCGTTGACGATGGCGTGCGACAGCGCGGGCCACTGCCCGGCGGGCAGCTCGCGCGTGGGCTCGACGAGCTGCACGCGGTTGCCTTCGGGGTCGCGCACGATGGCCATGCGGCACAGCGGCGACTGCGTGATGTCGCCCTCGGCCTGCGCGCCGCGCGCGCGGAACGTGGCGAGCTTGTCCTCGAGCGGCGACGCCGTGATGGCGAGCTGCAGCTGGGCGGGAGCGCCGGCCTCGGCGCGCTGGATCGCGAGTGACGCGCCCTGCAGTGCGAACGCGACCCAGTCGCCTTCGGCGTGCGCCACCGAAAGGCCGAGCCGCTTTTCGTAGAACTCGCGCTGCCGGTCGAGATCGCCGGTCCGCATGATGACGCAGTGAAGCCTGCCCAACGCCGTCTCCTCGCTCACTCGAGATTCAGCCAGACGCTCTTGACCTGGGTGTACTCCTGCAGGCTCGCGGCGCCGAGATCGCGGCCGAAGCCGCTGCCCTTGTACCCGCCGAACGGCATGCCGGGATCGAAATGGTTGTACATGTTGATCCACACCGTGCCGGCGCGCAGCGCGCGCGAGACGGTGTGCGCCTTCTTCACGTCGCGCGTCCACACGCCGGAGGCGAGGCCGTAGAACACGTCGTTCGCCTTGGCGACCGCGTCGTCCACGCCGTCGAACGGGATCACGGCGAGCACGGGGCCGAAGATCTCTTCCTGCGCGACGCGCATCTTGTTGTCCACGTCGGCGAGCACGGTGGCCTGAACGAACGTGCCCTTGCCGTTGATGGGCGCGCGCGAACCACCGGCGACGAGCCTCGCGCCTTCCTTCACGCCGGACTCGACGTAGCCGAGCACGTGGTTCATCTGCTTCTCGTTCACGAGCGCGCCGAGACGCGTCTTCGGATCGAGCGGGTCGCCGGGCTGCATCTTCTTCGCGCGCTCGGCGAGCTTGGCGACGAAGTCGTCGTAGATGCTCTTCTCGACGAGCAGGCGCGAACCGGCGGCGCAGACCTCGCCCTTGCCGTAGAAGATCGCCATGGTCGCGCCGCGCAGCGCGGCGTCGAGATCGGCGTCCGCGAACACGATGTTGGGCGACTTGCCGCCCAGCTCGAGCGTGACCTTCTTCACGGTGTCGGCGGCCGTGCGCATGATGTGCTGGCCGACTTCGGTCGAGCCCGTGAAGCTGATCTTGTCGACCATCGGGTGCTTCACGAGCGCCTCGCCCGCGACGGAGCCGCGGCCGGGCACGACGTTGAACACGCCGGGCGGGAAGCCGGCTTCGATCGCCAGCTCCGCGATGCGGATGGCGGACAGCGGCGTCTCGGCGGCGGGCTTGATGACGATCGTGTTGCCGGCGGCCAGCGCGGGCGCGGCCTTCCAGCCGACCATGATCATCGGGAAGTTCCACGGGATGATCGCGCCGACCACGCCGACGGGTTCGCGCAGCGTGTACGTGAACACGTTCGGGTTCACGCTCGTCGTGTCGCCCGTGAGCTTGCTCGCCCACCCGGAGAAGTAGTGGAAGCAGCCCGCGACCATCGCGATGTCCACGTGGCGCGACTCGAAGATCGGCTTGCCGTTGTCGAGCGTCTCGAGGCGTGCGATCTCGTCGGCGTTCGCGAGGATCAGGTCGCCGAGCTTGTGCAGCAGCCGGGCGCGGTCGGCCGGGCGCATCTTCGGCCACGCGCCGCCGTCGAACGCGGCGCGCGCGGCGCGCACGGCGCGATCGACGTCCTCGACGCCGCCTTCGGCGACGAGCGTGACGAGCTCCTCGGTCGCGGGATTGCGCGTCTCGAACGTGGCGCCCGAAGCGGCGTCCACGGCCTCACCGTTGATGATCAGCTTGCCCGGACGCACCGGCGCGAGCGTTTCCGACATGGGTTGCTGCCTCCGAAGATGGGAAGAGTTTCAGCCTTCGATGCGGGCGGCCTTGATCTGTTCCGCGTGATGCCGGTCGTGCCGCGGCAGCGCGTGCAGCATGGCGCCGAACGGATGCGACTCGGTCCACAGCTCGGGCGGGTGCGAGGGCACCGACACGAGCGCCGCGATCAACTGTTCGCGCGTCGCCTGCAGCAGCCGCACGGCCTCGTCCCACGACAGCGGACGCAGCGGCCCGAGGTGCAGTTCGTTCACGCGCGCCATGGCGTTGTCGTCCAGCCCGATCCAGGACGGCGCGCGGCCTCCGAGCACGGGCGCGAACTCGTCGAGCCGCACGCGGTCACGCACGATCAGGTGCAGCACGATCTCGCGCACGGACCATTTGCCGGGCGCCGTCGGTCGGTCGGCGGTCGCGGCCGTGAGCCCCTGGATCGACGCCATCACCGCGACGCGCGCGCGCTGCATCTCGAACAGCAGGATCTCCTTCGGGTTCGCACCCTGGCGCTGCGGCTCGAACGCGGGCTGGAAGGCGGGTTCACGCTGCGGCGGACGCGTGTCGCGGTACGGCTGGCGCATGCGCGTGACGTTCGCGGGCTTCGGTGCGGCCGGCTTCGTGACCTTGGGCGACTTCGGTGCGGCGGCGACCGGCTTCTTCGCGGCCGGCGCCTGCGGCGCCTTCGGCGCCTTCTTCGTGACGACGGTCTTGGTGGGAACGGCAGCCTTCTTCCTGGCGGGCGTGGCCGCCTTGGCGTGCTTCTTCGAAACGGGTCGCGTCGTCGCGGACTTCTTCTTCTTCGCGGGCACTGCGGACTTCTTGCGGGCAGGCTTCGCGGCGGAACGCCCGGAAGCACGCGCGGCCCCGCGCGCGGTCGCGCGTTTCTTCGCGGCCTTCGCTGCGGTCTTCTTCTGGGCTCCGCGTCGCGCTGCCATGAGCGCCTGCCTTACTGGTTCGGGGGGTAGTCGTAGACGCCGCGTCCGGACTTGCGTCCGAGCCGGCCGGCGGCCACGTACTGCTCCATCAACGGGCACGGCCGGAACTTCTCGCCGAGCGTGCGATGCAGGAACCGCAGGATCGACAGCCGCGTGTCGAGGCCGACGAGGTCCACGAGCTCGAACGGCCCCATCGGGTGGTTGAGCCCGAGCTTGAGCGCCTTGTCGATGTCCGCGGCGCTCGCGACTCCTTCCTGCAGCATGTAGAACGCCTCGTTGCCGATCATGGCGTTGATGCGGCTGGTCACGAATCCGGGCGACTCGCGGACCGTGACGCACTCCTTGCCCATCCGTACGCCGACGGCTTCGCACGCGGCGATCGTCTCGTCGCTCGTCTCGAGCGCGCGCACGATCTCGAGCAGCTTCATGCGGTGCACGGGATTGAAGAAGTGCATGCCCACCACCTTGGGCGCGCGCGTGGTGGCCGCGGCCATCTCGGTGATGGAAAGGCTCGACGTGTTCGACGCGAGGATCGCGTGCGGCGGCGCGAGCTTGTCGAGCGCGGCGAAAATCTCGACTTTCAGGTCCATCTTCTCGGGCACGGCCTCGATCACGAAGTCCGCGCCCTCGGCCGCTTCCTCGAGCGTCGTGCACGTGCTCAGGTGCTTGCGCGCGGCGATCGCGTCCTCGTCGGCCACCTTGCCGGTCGCCACGCCCTTCTCGAGGATCGCGCCGATGTCGTTCACGGCCTTCTCGAGCTGCGCGGACGAGGTGTCCTGCAGCCGCGCGCGGTAGCCGCCGAGCGCCGCCGCGTAGGCGATGCCGCGACCCATGAGTCCCGCGCCGAGGACGGCGATCGTCTGCATGGTCACTTCGAGTCCCGCCCTCCCGCGCCGTTGGCCCACTTCCACGCCAGCGGGAACACGCCCGCGGCGAGAGCCGACTTGACGAAATCGCCGATCACGAACGGCGCGAGGCCAGTCGTGACGAGCTGGCCGGCCGGCACGAAGCGCGACAGCTGCGCGAGGCCGAGCGCGAAGATGACGGTGCTGCCGAGCAGCATGGCGAAGAACATCGTGACGGGCTTGCGGTCCCACGCGCGCTCGGCCAGCAGGCCCGTGACGAGCGCGGCGAACGGGAACGCGACGAGGTAGCCGCCCGAGGGCCCGAGCAGCTTGGCGAAGCCGGCGGCGCCACCCGCGAAGAACGGCAGGCCGCACGCGCCTTCGAGCAGGTACAGCGACATGGCGAGGAAGGCGCGGCGGGCGCCGAGCACGGCGCCGGTCAGCAGCACCATGAACGTCTGGCCGGTGATCGGCACCGGCGTCCAGGGCAGGCGGATCTCGGCCTGCGCCGCGGCGGCGGTCAGCAGCGACGCGAGGACGACGAGCAGGACGTTCTGGAGCATGCCGGCGCGGGGGATCGCGACGTCGGCGAGGGTCAGCGGGCGGGCGGACACCATGGACATGCGCACCTCTAAGGTGGGTCGGTCGCGGCGAGCACGGCGAAGCCGCCCGCGCCGCGGGGGGTACCTTCGGACGGAAAGTGAAGAGCCGGGCCAATGTATCAGGGCGCGGAAGGGCCATTCAATGACTGGTTCCGGGACTCCGGGGAGCCACTTTCGGGCCGTTTGCCGCCCCTGTGGGCCGGCCCGGGCGCCGTTGACCCCCTCCTGCCCGGCGGTTAGCGTCCGCCGCGGCTCGAATCGACTGAATCGTGGCGCCCGGCCGCCCTCGCGCGGCCGGTCCGCCGCGTCGGCATATCTCAATCCTTCGCCAGAAGGCGGAAAACCCGACCCATGTCCGAGACGGGCGTTGACCCCCTCCTGCCCGGCGGTTAGCGTCCGGCGCGGCTCGAATCGACTGCATCGTGGCGCCGGCCGCCCCCGCGCGGCCGGTCCGCCGCGTCGGCATATCTCAATCCTTCGCCAGAAGGCGGAAAACCCGACCCATGTCCGAGACCATTCGTATTGCCAACGCCGGCGGCTATTGGGGCGACGACCTCGGAGCGTTCCGGCGCCAGGTCGAACAGGGCCCGGTGGACTACGTGACGCTCGACTTCCTCGCCGAGATCACGATGTCCATCATGCAGAAGCAGCGGGCGCGCGATCCGCAGGCCGGGTACGCGCGCGACTTCATCGCGCAGGTCGAGCAGACGCTCGACGCGCTGATCTCGCGCAACATCCGCGTGATCACGAACGCGGGCGGCGTGAACCCGCGCGCCTGCCGCGACGCGCTGCTCGCGATGGCCGCGAAGCACGGCCGCGAGCTCGACGTGGCGGCGGTGATCGGCGACGACCTCATGGGCCGGCTCGACGAACTCAACGCCGCGGGCGCGCCGCTCGACAACATGGAAGACGGCACGAAGTTCACGTCCGTGCGCGAGCGCGTGAGCAGCGCGAACGCGTACTACGGCGCGTGGCCGGTCGTCGAAGCGCTCGGCTCGGGCGCGCGCATCGTCGTGACGGGCCGCTGCACGGACACCGGCATCACGCTCGCGCCGATGATCCACGCGTTCGGCTGGGCGAGCGACGACTGGGACCGCCTCGCGAGCGGCATCGTCGCCGGGCACATCATCGAGTGCGGCGCGCAGTCCACGGGCGGCAACTTCACGGACTGGCGCACCATGAAGAAGTTCGAAACGATCGGCTACCCGATCGTCGAGGTCTCGCCCGACGGCTCGTTCGTGGTGACGAAGCATGCCGGCACGGGCGGCGCGGTCACCGTGCGCACGGTGAAGGAACAGCTCGTGTACGAGATGGGCGATCCGCGCGGCTACATCACGCCCGACGTGATCGCGGACTTCGCGACCATCAAGCTCGAGCAGATCGGCCGCGACCGCGTGCGCGTGTGGGGCGTGAAGGGCCGCCCGGCGCCGCCGTCGCTCAAGATCTCCGCCGCGTACTCCGACGGCTGGAAGGCTTCGGGCACGCTCATCATCGGCGGCCCCGACGCGCCGGCCAAGGCGCGCGCGTTCGCGGATCTCTTCTGGAAGCGTCTCGACCTGAAGTTCACCGACACGCACACCGAACTCGTCGGTCACTCCGCGTGCTGGGGCCCGATCGTGGGTGACCCGGACGTGCCCGAGGTGCTGCTGCGGCTTTCGGTGCGCGACCAGGACCGCGCGAAGATCGAAGCGTTCGGCAAGATGGTGCCCGCGGTGATTCTCTCGGGGCCTTCGAGCGTCGCCGTGACGGGCGGCCGTCCGCAGGCGCAGGAAGTGGTCGCGTACTGGCCCGCGCTCGTGCCGCGCGATCTCGTGAAGCCCGTGCTCGTGACCGCCGACGGCGAGCAGCCGCTCGAGTGGCCGACGCCACTGCTGCCGCTCGGCCCCGCGCCGAAGCTGCCGAAGCACGAGTTCCCCAGGCCCAAGGGCGCCGGCTTCGCGCGCGTGAAGCTGTCGAAGCTCGCGCACGGCCGCAGCGGCGACAAGGGCGACACGGCGAACATCGGACTCGTCGCGCGTTCGCCCGAGATCTATCCGTGGCTCGTGAAGACGATCACGTCGGCCGTCGTGAAGAAGCGCTTCAAGGGCATCTGCTTCGGCAAGGTCGAGCGCCACGAGGTGCCGAACCTGCACGCGCTGAACTTCCTGCTGCACGAGTCGCTCGGCGGCGGCGGCACGGTGAGCCTGCGGCTCGACGCGCAGGGCAAGACGCTCTCGCACGCGCTCATGGACATGGACGTGCGCGCGCCCAAGTCGCTGCTCGCGGCCGCGAAGCGCGGCGACGCGGCGGACGGCGTGCCGGTGAAGAAGGCCGCCGCGCCGAAGGCGAAGAAGGCGGCGAAGAAGAAGCGCTGACACACCGCGCACGCGGAGCGGAAACGAAACCGGCGCCGGAGCCCGCGAGGACTCCGGCGCCGTTCGCTTGCAGGTTCAGCTACGGCTTCACGTGGAAGACCAGCACGCGGCGCCGCAGCTCGCGGTCCTGGTCGGAATCCCCCACGCCGTCCACGTGATCCAGCATCACCCGGACGGTGCCCGCGTACCTTCCCCAGGGAAGGCCGAGCGAGCCGTCTCCGTCTTCCGAACGCGCCAGGACGTAGTGCTTCGCGGTGTAGACCGGCCGGAAATAGAAATGCACGGACGGCTGGCGAAACACAGACGCCGGATCGAACCACGGAAAGCTCACCGTCTCCGGAACCATCGCGAGTTGCCCGTTGTCGAGCCGCGTGAACACCTGCGCGCGCGTCGCGATCGGTGAGCCCACGACGCCGTCGTCCTGCAGCAGGCGATAGCGACGGTCCGTCTGCCATCCGGGCGGAAGCGCCGGGTCGCCCGCGACGACGTGCGGCAGGTAGGGCGAGTCCGCGTCATAGCCACCCTGGCTGAAGACGAGCGTCGAACCGAGGCGCACGGTGTCGCCTTCGTAATGCGCGTAGATGCGGTTGCCGCGGATCTCCCAGAACGTGGCGCGCTCGGGCGAGTGCTCGAGCGGCCGGCGTTCGAGCGGGCGATACGCGAACGAATCGGGACCGAACCATCCTCGGCCGTCGGGAGGCCATGCGCCCGACGCCGTGATGAAGCGCGACCAGTCGCGCATCTCGACGGCGCGCCCGTCACGATCGGGCGACATCGGCCAGCGGCGCGGATCGGGCCCGGCCCACCAATCGCTCGGCACCCATCCGACGAACACGAAGAACTCGATGCGTCCGCCGCCGAACTCCGCTGGCCGGGCCACGCGGAACCGGGTCAATCTCGCCGGCAGGTTCGTGGGCGGCAGCGTGTCGTTGCCGGTGGCAATGCGTACCGTGCCGATCGGCGCGAGCTGCCGCGTCCAACCGAGCGAGTCCTTGCGCCACCACTCCACGCGCGCGAGATCGGAGTGTGCGGGAATGGTGTCGTTGTACACGTCGCGTGGCGGCGCGGCGGACACCGTGAGCACGTACTCACCGCGGCGCTCGCGACGGCGTTCGGCTCGCGGTGCGGGCGCGAGGTGCGTCGCGAACACGAGCCGCAGGAACGACGCGGTGTCCGCGGTGGCAGCGAGGGCCAGGCGATCGGGCGAGAGATCCGCCGTGGGCGCGACCGGCTTCGAACAACCCGCACTGCAGGCGATGCACGCGGCAATGAGGAAGAGTGCGGCACTGCTGGACTGGTATTTCATCTGCGAACCTCCCCGATCCCCGGTCGGGAATACGAGAAAGCTAGGACTTCGGCGTGCGCAGGTCCATGACGAATTTCGTCAGGTCCTCCCTCCCCGCACCCGTGGGCAGCCCCCCTCGCGCCGTGGCATCATGCGCCGGTCCATTCTCCGGAGGCCGTCCGCATGAGCTTCGCTCCCACTCCCGAGCACCTCACCCTCCTGCAGCAAGCGCTCGACCGCCTGCGCGAGGGCTTCGCCTCGCTGCCCGATGCGCCCACGAACGCCCCCGGTCACGCCCCCGACCACCCACGGCCGGAGGCCGTGGCTCCTGCACATGCCTTGCAGGCGGTGCTGCTCGAAGCCGCCACGCGGCTTCGAGACAACT
>JBGANH010000043.1:0-19359 GCA_044222365.1 Candidatus Eiseniibacteriota bacterium | reverse complement strand
GGCATCCGGTTCCACCAGGACGTGACGATCGAGGAAGTCGAGGCGCTCGCCTCGTGGATGACGTGGAAGTGCGCCGTGGCCGACATCCCGTTCGGCGGCGGCAAGGGCGGTATCGTCGTGGATCCGCGCAAGCTCTCCAAGGGTGAGCTCGAGCGCCTGACCCGCCGCTACGCCGCCGACCTTTCGGACATCTTCGGACCCGACAGCGACGTGCCCGCTCCCGACGTGAACACGGGCGAGCGCGAGATGGCGTGGTTCGTGGACACCTACTCGATGCACTCGCGCAAGACCGAGTACGCCGTGGTGACCGGCAAGCCGCTCGAAGTCGGCGGCTCCGCGGGCCGTCGCGAGGCGACCGGCCGCGGTGTGATGATCTGCATCGAGCAGATGTGCAAGCACCTGAACATGCCGCTCCAGGGCGCGCGCGTGGCCGTACAGGGCTTCGGCAACGTGGGCGGTGTGAGCGCGGACCTGCTCGTGAAGGACTGCGGCGCGAAGATCGTGGCCGCCTCCGACGTCTCGGGCGCGATCCACAATCCGGACGGCCTCGACGTGCCGGCGCTGCTGAAGCACGTGGCCGAGAAGAAGGGCGTCGCCGGCTTCCCCGGCAGCCAGCCGCTCACCACGAGCATCCTCGAGTACGACTGCGACATCCTCGTGCCCGCCGCGCTCGAGAACCAGATCACGGCCGAGAACGCCGCGAAGATCAAGGCGAAGATCATCGGCGAGGGCGCCAACGGCCCGACGACGCCGGACGCCGACAAGATCCTCGAAGGCAAGGGCTGCTGGGTCATTCCCGACATCCTCTGCAACTCGGGCGGCGTGACGGTGAGCTACTTCGAGTGGGTCCAGAACCGCATGGGCTTCTACTGGCCCGAGCACGAGGTCAACGACCGCCTGCGCGAGAAGCTCGAGCTGGCCTTCGCGGACGTCGTGAAGGTCGCGGTGAAGGAGAAGGTGAGCATGCGCGTGGCCGCGTACATGGTGGCCATCCAGCGCGTGTGGCGCGTGTACGAACTGCGCGGGATGTACGCGTAACGGCTCGCGGCACGACGAAGGCGAAAGAGGCGAAGGCCCGCGGGAGAGCGTTCCCGCGGGCCTTCGTGCGTTCCTGGGCCCGACATGGGCGCGCGCCGCTCAGCGCAGCAGCGTCACACGCGCCTTCGCCTCCCGCGCTCCCGACCGCAGGCGGACGACGTACACGCCCTGTGGCAGCGCCAGCCCCGCGTCGTCGCGCCCGTCCCAGACCAGCGTATGGTCCCCCACCGGCAGCGTCGCGTGCAGGAGCGTTCGCACGCGCCGCCCGACGAGGTCGTACACCTCGGCCCGCATGGGCCGCGGTCCCTCGGTCACCGACCAGCTCAACCGGACCTCCCCGGCGGCGGGGTTCGGCCCCGCGCGCAGTGGCCACACCTCGCGTGGCGGCAGTGAGGTGAAGTCCGCCGCCCACTGCGCGAGCGCCTCGTCCGCGTTCACGCGCAACCGGCGGATCGAATCGAAGCGGTCGAGCCCTTGCCCCACCACCACGGCGAACGTGAACTCGGTGCTCTCCCCCGGCTCGAGTGCCACGGGCTCCATCGCCAGCACGGTGTGGCCGTGCGGCGGCCCCTCGGCGACCCACTCGAGCCCGGTGACGGGGTCCCCGGGGGACCAGAACGCGGTCGGCGCACCCGTGCTCGAGTCCACCAACGCCGTACCGTCGGGCCGCAGGCCACGCAGGGCGTTCACGTACTGCCCCGCATCGGCGGGATCGGAGCCGTTCGGCCACACGCTCACCGCGCTCATGCGCGCGGCCCGGCCGGCTCGTCCGGGGCCGCGGAGCAGCCGGACGCCTGCCGCCGGCCCGGCGGCGCCGTAGACGGGATCCTCGTCCCGCTGGCGCCAGGCGTACACGAGATCGCGCGACGTGTCGCTCGCCACCCAGCACGGGCTCCCGGCGAGCCCCAGCGGGTCGAGGAACAGCCCGAGGCGCAGGCTGTCGAGCAACGCCACACCGCGGTTCGTGAGCCTCCAGCGGAAATAGGCGACGTCGCGCAGCGCGCCGGGACGGTCGAACGCCCAGCCGGTCAGGCGCACTTCCAGCCCGAGAGGCGCACTCAGGCGGCCGCCGAGGACGGGTATCGCCGAGACGACCGGTCCGGCGTCGGTGGCCACCGTCCAGACCGTGACGTCTCCGAGGTCGGTGGGCGTCGCGCCTCCCGCGCTCACGGGCGCGCCCAAGGGCGCTGCGTACTCCATCCAGGCGGCGTGCCCGCTCGTGTCGCCGCGCGCGATTCGGAACGCGCGATGGCGCAGCGGGTCGCTCGTCGAGGCGCCCGCCGGCGCGTCTCCCGGCACGTACTCCGAGCCGTAGTCCGCGATCGCGACGCGCCAGGCGCCGTCCACCTTCGCCGCGGCCCACAGTCCGCCGGAGTAGAACAGGCCCGGACCGCTCGAGTGTGGGAAGGCGAGCGCCGGCACGGGCTCCTCCCACGGCGAGGCCCAGTGCCCGGTGTTCGAAACGCGCAGCACGAGATGGTTCGCGTCGAGCGACGCGGTGGATCCGGGAGGCAAGGGCGCCCACGCCCTCTCCGCCGAGCCGTTCCCCACGGCGGGAGACGACACGGCGAGCACGATCAGCGCGACGGCAGCCCAGGCTCGGCGCATGCGGGTCTTCTCCTCCCGCCGCCATCCTAGCCCCGTCGCAGCCGCCGTGCCGCCCGAAACGAAGACGGCCCGGGGCGATCGCTCGCCCCGGGCCACCGTTCGAAACCGCCGTTCTAGAACTTGAGCCGCAGGCCCATCTCGACGGTGTCGTCGAAGTAGTTGCGGATCGGACGGACCGTGAGGTCCACGCCGATCTTGCTGCTGCCCGCGTTGATCTTCGCGCCCGCGCCGAACGCGAAGCCCGTGTACAGGTCGTCACCGCTATCGAAGCTGGTGGACGTGTCGCCCGCCAGATCCGTCGAGGTGGTGGCGGTCCCGAACCACGAACCGCGCAGCGCGAACATGTCCCGGTACGTCCACTCGGCGCCGCCGTTGAAGCTGTCGCCACCGAAGTTGTTGTTCTGGAACGAGCCGAGCAGCTGCAGGCGCGACGGGCCCCGCTGCCAGGCGTTGTACGTGGCGGCGAGCGTGAAGTACGACGGCAGTTCGAAGTTCGCCGACGAGAAACGCAGCGTGCGGTTCGACGCCGACGGGTCGGAACCCGGAGGCTGCACGTTCACGTCCATGTTCTCGCCGTCGTAGTGCATCGACGTGCCGAAGTTCTTCATCACCATGCCGAACTTGAGGCCCTTCCAGCCGGTGTCGTACTGCACACCGAAGTCGGCGGCGACGCCGCTCGCCGACATGCTGAGGATGCGCTCGCTGACGAAGTTCACCGTCCCGCCGAAACGCACGCGGTCGGTGAAGGCCCTCGCCCACGAAACACCCAGCACCGAGAAGGTCGGGCTGATGATTTCGCCGGTGCCGTCCGGTGCGGCTTCGGTCGTGACGATGACGTCGCCGACCGAGAGCACCTTGACGTTGAAGCCGAACTGCCCGAGCGAGCCGCCCTGCGTGGCCACCCCGAAGTAGTTCACCTTCATGTCCGCGAAGTACTGCGTGTTCGTGAACATCGCCTCGGTGCCTTCCTGACCCGCCAGACCGGCCGGGTTCCAGAAGATCGCTTCGGCGCCCGTGATGTCGCTCGCGGCCGCGCTACCCAGCGCGGAACCGCGCGCACCCACGGGAATCAGCAGTTCCGGCGCGCCGGAAGTGCCCTTTCGCTCGTCCGAGCCCGCAAAGGCGCTGGATGCCACCAGCGCCAGCAGGGCCGCAAGACCGAGCGTACGAATGATGACACGGCTCATCGTCCGGTCTCCTTTCATGCTCTTGTGCACGGTCATAGTCCCTGCCCTCTCAGAAGCTGTTCAGCCGTTCCTTCTCCATGAAGACCACGAGGCGCCCGATGTACTCGCCCACGCCCGGAGCTTCGACGTGGAAGACGTACACGCCGCTGCCCACGGGCAGCGCGTTCTCGGTCTCGACGTCCCATTCGAGAATGGAGGTCGAGGCATCGGTCTTGCGGAGCGTGCGAACGAGCTGGCCGGCCAGGTTGAAGATGCGGACCGTGCACTGCTCGGGCATGTTGACGAAGCGGATCTTGCGCGAGAACTGGTTCAGTTCGTACGACGAGTGCGCGTAGTACGGGTTCGGCACCGCACGGATGCGGTTGAGGTTCGACTTCGCGAGCGCCGAGTTGTTCTGCGCCAGCGCACTCGTGTTGAACACGTACACGTCGTTGTCCTTCGCCGGGTTCGCCCACGTCCAGCGGAACGCGTCACCGTCGTCGATGACTTCGTCCGCGGAGCGCAGATTCGCCGCGAGGGCCCACATGAGCGGGAGCGAATCGTCCACGAGGGCGCCGTCCACGGCGATCGAGGGCTTCTCGGTGTCGCTGTAGGGCCGGCGGAGCACGAAGAGGAACTCGCGATCGCCGAGAGACTCGTCGGTCGGAGCCCAGGTGGAGTCGAAGCTCGCGAGCTGCGATCCCGGAGGCAGGATCGTCGCGTCGTCACCCGTCACGACCTTCTCGATGAACGCGATGTCGAGCTGCTGGTCGTTGACGGTGTCCCACGCCTGCACGTTGCAGGTGTGGAAGCCGCCGTACCAGTAGCGGCGATCGCCGCCGGGCGCGGAGCCGTCGGTGACGGACTGCGCGCGCAGGAAGCGGTAGCCCTTCTGCGTCGCCGTGTGGCTGAAACGCAGCTCCACCGTCGTGAACGAGTCGGGATCCGCGGCGGGATCGAGCGTGCCACCGAAGAAGTCCCAACCCGAACCGGCGCCACCGCCGAACGACGGCAGACCGAAGTTGATGCCCTGGAGCGCGCGGCGATGGGCGGTGTTGTTGTTCAGGTACACGCCGTCCTGGAAGAGCGGCTCGTACTTGCCCGTCACCTTCACCTTCAGGCCGTCCACGATGCGGTAGTCGTCGTCGCCGTTGCGGTTCAGCTGGCCGGAGAACTTCACCTCACCGGTCGTGCTGTCCACGAGCGACCACGTGTAGTTGATCGTCGCGTCGGCGACGTTGCCGATCGGGCCGACGTACGCGGGATTCAGCTCGTCGAAGACGACCTTGTAGACGTGGCCCGTCACCAGCTCGGGATTCACGACTTCGACCGACACGACGTCGGTGGCCGGCGCCTTCGTGCCGTCCTTGCGCAGGTACGTCACCGGCGTGGCCGAGGCCGTCGCCAGGTCCGTGCCCGCCGCGGGACGCTGCGGAGTCACGCGGATGACCGCCTGCGCGTTCTCGAGCACCCTCGGGAGTCCGTCGGCCGCGTACGAGTACGCGGTGACGGCGTAGTAGTACTCGGTGCCGTCGTGCAGCGCACCGCCGCGCACGGCGTCCTGCGTCACGGTGTGCGAGAAGCGCACGCCGACATCGGAGCCGAACGCGACCGGGAACTCGGGAATCAGCTGACCGGTTTCGTTGTCGAAGACGCGGTCGTAGATGACGCGCGTACCATTGACCTCGTCGTAGGTCGCGATGCGCTTCCACGGCCCGGCGACGGTCGCTCCCTGGTACACGTTGTAGCCTTCGAACGCGTAGCCCTCTTCGTTGTAGTTCGTGCGGGAAGCGGCGTCCCACGACAGCGTGATTTCGCCGTGGTCCACGCTCGTCTTCACGATGGGCTGCGAAGGCGGGCTGGGCAGGTCGAAGTCGATGTCGAAAGCCGCCTGCGCGAACTCGTCGTTGAAGCGCAGCGCCGAGACCGAGGACAGCCGGTCGTTGCCCTGACCGATGACGATCGCGCACACGATGACCTGCGTGTCGCCGGGCGCCATGGTGAACGGGCCCGTCGAGAGCATCATGCGGCGGTCGGCCGGATTCGTGTCGAGCCAGCTGACGCCGGGCGTCGGACTGACCGGGTCACCGGCGACCTGGAAGCGCGTCTGGACGCCGAACGGGTCGAAGACGTCCGAACCGTCGGAGGCGAGACCGCTCATGTAGTTGTACGTCTCACCGGCGTCGGCCGGGTCCGTGCCGTTGATGTACTTGTTGAACGACGACATCGGCAGGTAGTTCAGACCGACCTTCGGTCCCTGGAAGAAGTCGTAGCCCAGGGCCGGCGGGGTCGCGCCGTAACCACCGTCGTTGTTCGTCGAGTTGTAGACGAAACCGAGCGAGCGGGGCTTGCCGGTGCCGTCGGGAAGCGTGTCGCAGCCGACGAGGTCGTCCGTGAATCCGGCCGAGCCGCCGAGGTCGGGATCCGACCACTGCGAGATGTACATGTTCTCGAGCGTGTTCGCGCCCTTGTTGATGAGCACGTAGCGCAGGAACACGGTGTTGCCGAGCGCGCCCTGACGATTGAAGGCGAACGTCGTCTGCTGGATTTCGACACCCAGCGGAGTGGACGCGCCCGCGTCGTTCGTGTGGCGATCGGGATCGGCGTCGTTGTAGACGGCCCACAGCATCTGGTCGCCCACGACGTCGGGACCCGGCACGTCGACGGAATCGCCTTCGGTCGGCGTGGCCGTGTTGGGCAGGCGGTACGTCTTCCACGGGGCACCGTAGGGCACCGCGCCGAACATGTACTCGCTCCACGAATGGTGGACGAGCTCGTCCTCGAACGCGGCGGGATTCGGCACCCGTTCGACGTGCGCGGAATCGTCGGCGTTACCCGACCAGCGGGCCATCTTGTAGACCTTGTACGCGGGACGCGTCGGATCGTCGAACGATCCGGCGGTCATCGCGCCGGGCCCGTATTCCTGCGAGTACTCGGCGACCACGGTGCGCGTTTCGTCGTTCACCGTGCAGCCGAGCCAGAGGCCGGAAGCGAAGATGGCGCTCTTGTCCGTGCCCTTCGGATACCAGAGTCCGGCGTCCGAGGCGGCGAGGTCGAATGCGAACGACCCCACGTTGGTCACGTACATGTTGATGCTGTTGACGTCGATCTTGCGGCCGATGTCCGTCGTCGTCGGACGCATCGGGCGCGCGGCGCCGAACGGCCGCGCGTTGCGCACCGACGGCGTGCGTGCGTCCACCGAACCGGCGAGCAGTGCCACGGCGCCGAGCGCCGCGAGCAGGCCGACGGTATGGCGTCGGAGATTCATTCCATTCCTCCTGCCGAAAGAGCTGCCCACGGTCTAGAAGTTGGTCCGGACGCCGAAGCGCACCAGACGGGGGTTCGAGTAGAGGTTCGGGTTGTTCTCGGCGAGCGTGTACAGCCCGAGACCGTCGTGTCCGTGCGACTCGGCGTTCGCGAGGAACGCCTGGCCGTTCTCGGTGTTCAGCCACGACGTCGAGAATGCCGAGCCGGTGCCGGTGTACACGTTGAACGCGTTCTTCGAGTTGAGCGCGTTGAGCACCCACACGAAGCCTTCGAACTTCGTGGCGCCGAGCTGGAAGCCGCGCGTCGCCTTGAGGTCGAGATTCGCCGTCCACGGGCCGTACCGCGAGTTGATCGGACCCGAGGGCTGCGAGTTCACGTTCGCGAGCGTGATTTCGTTGTAGATCTCGGTCGGCGTGTACGGCGTGCCGCTGCCGACGTTGTACAGCACGTTGACGCCGGTGTTCTCGAACCAGCGACGGCCGGCGATCATCGGGCCCTCGCCCTTCTCGAGACCCCAGTCCACGTTGATCGCGAGCTTGTGGCGCTGGTCGAAGTCGAGCGGAGCGGTGAGCTTCGGCTCGTTGCTGCTCGTCCACGCGACGTTCGCCTGCGTGTTCGACACCGAGCCGGTGCCGAACGCGTACGACAGCGAGTAGTTCACCGACGTGGCGAAGTGGTTCGTCTTGCGCATCGTCCAGCCGATGTCCACACCCTTGATCGTCGCGAAGTCGCGATTGCGGTACGACGAGAAGCCGTTCGGGAACGAACGGACCGACGTGATCTCGACGAGGTCCTTCACGTCCTTGTAGTAGGCCGTGAAGTCGAGGCGCATGCGGTCGCCGATCTGGCGCGCGAGGCCGACTTCGTACGCGGTCGTGCGCTCGGGCTTGAGGTTCGGGTTGCCGAAGCCCACGAAGTAGCCGCCCGTCCGCACCTTGTGCTGCAGGAAGCGGTAGGACACGTAGAGGTCCTGCAGGTTCGGCTGCTGGTAGAACTGGCCGTAGTTGAAGCGCAGCTGAGTGCGCTCGTCCACGGGGAACGCCACGCCGAGACGCGGCGACACGCGGGCGTAGGTCTTGTTCTCCTGCAGGTCGCGCGACTCGAGCGAGTCCGGCAGGTTGGAAACCGCGTCCGGATCACCGAGCGGATAGAGCTCCGAAACGAGCGCGTTCGTGCTCACGTTGATGTGATCGAGGCGCAGGCCGCCGTTCAAGATCACGCCCTCGCGCTCGAACTTGTCCTGCGCGTAGACCGACCACGTCTTCGGGTGCTTGGCGCCGTCACGGCCACCGTCCGACTCGACGAGGTCCACCGCCTGGATGTTGCCGGCCTGATCGCGCCGGACCCGCATCTCGTAGCCGTAGCCGTCCCAGTCCGTGAAGTTCGGCGTGGCGCCACCGATCTGCACCGGGAAGAAGTGGTTGAACAGCCGCAGCGTGTGGCGCTGGAAGTCGGCGCCGGCCTTGACCTGGTTGTGCCGGCTGATCTGTGACGTGAACGAGCCCTGCACGCCGTAGTAGTTCGAACGGCGCTGCAGGTAGTCGTCGAAGATGTGGCCTTCGTCGAAGAACAGCGGCACGTCCTGGTCGTAGCGCGGGTTCGTCTCGACGTAGTAGTCGGCGAGACGGTCGAACGCCTTCGCGTCGCCGCGCTTGCGCATGGTCTCGAAGTAGTTCACGCCCACGTTCCAGAACGTGCGGGCGCTCACGACCTGGTTCAGCGTCGCGAAGTACGAGACGTTGCGGTCGAGGTAGCGGGCGCCGTGGTCGAGATTGAAGAGATAGGCGTGGTTGTACTCGCGCCAGTTCTCCTCGGACCCCATGCCACCGACCTTCGCCGAGAGCTTCTCGTTGATCTGCCAGCCGAGCTTGCCCTGGAACGAGAAGCCGCCCGAGCTGTTCGAGGGCTTGTAGTCCGGGTCGAAGCCGCGGTCGGCGAGCGACTGGCGCAGCTGCGACGTCATGAACGAAGGCGCCCGGTCGGCCTGCCAGCGGCGCTCACCCGAGACGTAGAAGTTCACGTTCTGGATCGTCGGCCACAGCGGGCCGCCGAGCGAGAAGTCGTAGATGTTGTAGTCCGTACGGCGTGCGCCGATCCAATCCCCGCCGAACATGTCGGAGATCGCCTCGAGCGAACCCGAGTACTTGTCGGCGCCTTCACGAGTCACGACGTTGACCGCGCCGGACATGATGCGGCCGTACTCGGCGTTGAAACCGCCCGTCAGCACGACGACTTCCTCGATCGCGTTGTTCGAGATCGAGGTGCTCGACGTACCGGTCAGCGGATCCTGCTGCGAGAAGCCGTCCACGAAGTACGCCGTCTCGTTCGGGCGTCCGCCGCGGATGATCAGCGTGTTGCCGTTCTGCGATTCGTTGTCGATCTGCCGCTTGAAGTTCACGACACCGGTCTGCTGGGCGGCCGCGTCGCGATAACCGCGCGTCGGCAGCTTGGCGATTTCCTCGGCGCCGATGAAGCGCGTCGTGCCGGTGGCGTCCTTCTGCAGCAGCGGACGAGTCGCGTCGACCCGGGTCTCCCCGATCTGCACGGCGTCGATGCGCAACTGGCCGTTCAGCGTGGTGGTGAAGTCGGGAGCGACCTGCACGTTCGTGGCGGCGAACGGGGCGTATCCGACGATGTTCATGCGCACGGTGTACGTGCCCGCCGGAATGCCGATGATGAAGAACTCACCCTGATCGTCCGTGATCGCACCGAGGCGCTGGCCTTCGACACGCACGTTGACGCCGGGGAGCGGTTCCTTCTTCTCGTTCGTCACGCGGCCGCTCAGCTTGCCGGTGGTGCCGGCGAGCGCGAACGGTGCGAGGGCGACCATCGCGGCCACGACGGCGAGCCGGATAGCCCAAAGAAGAGTTCGAGGCATGGGCTGGTCTCCTTTCAGGCAGCAATGGGCCTCACCGCAGCGACGATCTGTCGCTCGGCAAGCCTGGCGTTCTTGGAAAGGGGGGACTTATTGAGACGTGGGGGAACTGCGTGCGTCATGAACCCTCCGGCTCCCCCGAGAGGCCGGGGGAACGCCATCCAGTGGCGTGCGAAACCGTTTGGGGCGATGCCCGTGCAGGACCGTATGTCCAGAACTGTTGAACTGTCAACGCTTCCGACACCGGCGACGCACAATCGGCAACGGGCGCGACGCGCGAAAGAAAACCGGGGGAGGCCCGTCTGGGCCTCCCCCGGCTCGTGAAACCCGTGCGACCGCTCAGCTCACCAGGTGTACGTCGCCGTCACCTTCGGGAACGCGACGGCGCCGGAGCTGCCCGCGACGCGGTCCGTGTAGCCGCCCCAGAAGAACGCATTCTGGCCGCCCGAAAGCTGCGCGAACGGGTTCTGGAGGAAAGCCGGGTCGAGCGTCGCGTCGAGCATCAGGCTGCCGAGCTTCACGCTCGTGCCCAGGTTGAACGTGAACTCGTGCCCCTTCGTCTCGGTCTGGTTGGCGCCCGACTCCGCGGTCAGCGAGTAGAACATGACGTTCTGGGCGCCGGCACGGAACGACAGCCACGGGTTGAGCTGCGTCTCGAGGGCGAGGAACACGTTCGGAGCGTAGTTCTCGGTGATGTCCGACGTGTTGAGCTCGAGCTTGTTGTGGGCGAACTGGGCGCCGAACACCAGCAGGTCGCCCGAGCCGACGGTCCAGTTGCCTGCGAGGCCGGCCTGGAACTGCGTGTACTTGTCCTTCACGTCGGTCGTCCCCGCGATGCGGGCCTGGTCGAGCGCCGCGTACTTCACGACCGGAATCAGGGTCGCGTTGCCGCCGAACTTGTGCAGCATGCGCGCCGTCAGCTGCAGCGCCTTGCCGTTGTCCGACTGGTCGGTCGCGCTGTTCTTGTAGTGGCGCGCCTGGTACAGGCCCGACAGCTGGACGGTGCCCTTGTCGGCCCACTCGAAATCGTAGCCGGCGCCGAGGCCGAGCACGTTTCGACCGTTGCCGCCGTTGCCCTCGACGACGGTGTTGCCGTCGTCGTAGGACTCGAACGAGCGATTCAGGCGCAGGCCGAGATTGCCCGAGCCCATGCGATGGCCCCAGATCACGTCGAAGGCTTCGCCGGCATTGTTCCAGTTCGTGTCCTCGAAGTCCGGACCGAGCAGTTCGGCGATGCCGCTCTGCCCCAGCGCCGGATGCTCCTGGCGCAGGTGGAACGACCAGACACCCATGCGCCCGTCGAACAGGCCCGGCAACACCGCACCGACGGCGTGGTCGCCGTAGGTGCGCTCGGTCGAACCGGCCTCGACGTAGGCGAGATTCCCGACACCGTTCACTTCCGAAAGGAACGTGTACATGCCGGTGTAGTCGCCCTTGACGTAGTCGCCAGAGACGTTCAGGCCGGCGATGCGGGCGCTGCTCGCCATGGCCCCCGCCGGCACCAGCAACGCGAGGACCGCGACCACGACGAGACGGTTGCGAAGATCACGCATGCGGACTTGCCTCCTTGCACGTTCGGACCGCGCGAAGCTCGAAGGCAGCCACCCCGGCCCGGTACGGGGGCTGCCCGGAACGACATGTGCACTCGGGCGGGGAAACTAGGGAGTTCGCGGGCCGGATGTCAACGCGCCGCGGATTCGTTGCGAAGGCGTTCGCGGCCACGCCTTCGGGATTCCCGGCCCGAAAAGCGAACGCCCGCCGGACCTCGAGGGTCCGGCGGGCGACGAACGTGTCGAACGTCACCAGGTGTAGGTGGCGCTCACCTGCGGGAACGCGACGTAGTACCCGGGCGCTGCGGGGCGCTCGGGGCCACCGAACGAACCGCCGGTGAAGTACGCGTTCGATCCCCCCACGAGCTGAGCGAACGGATTCTGGAGGAACGCGGGATCCAACGTCGCGTCGAGCATCAGGCTGCCGAGCTTCACGCTCGTTCCGAAGTTGAAGCCGAAGTAGTGGTCCTTCCAATGCCGCTCGACGTCCGCGAACTTGTTGTCCCAGGTGTGCAGGTAGGCCTCGGTCGCGCCGGCGCGGAACGTGAGCCACGGGTTCAGGTGCGTCTCGAGCGCGAGGAACACGTTGGGCATGAAACGCTCGGTCTCGAACTCGTCGTTGCCATAGTCCACCTTGTTGCGGACGAACTGGGCGCCGAAGACGAGCAGATCGCCGCCACCGACGGTCCAGTTCCCGGCGAGCCCTGCTTGCAGCCCCGACCACGCCTCCTTCTGCGGATCCCCGGCCGAGTCGAGGTACGACTGGTCGATCTGGAAGTAGGTCACCGCCGGAATCAGCACGAGGTTCCCGGACGCCTTGCGGAACGCGCGCCCCGCGAGCAGCAGGTCGTTCCCCCCGTCGCTCTTCTCGAGGCCACCGGAGTCGTAGTCGCGCTTCTGGAACTGGCCGGCGAGTTCGACCTGCAGGCTCGGATTCATGTCCCAGCCGTAGCCGGCACCGAAACCGAGGATGTTGCGGCCGCGATTCCCGGAGCCCTCTTCCGTCGTCGTGCCGTCGTCGTACGACTCGAAGGAACGGTTGAGCCGGAGTCCGAGCTGGCCGGTCCCCAGCCGGTGGCCCCAGATCACGTCGAAGGCTTCGCCCGTGAAATTCAGCTCGTGGCCGGAGTACCCGGATTGGATCGGCTGGCCGAGCCAGGAACCGCCCAGCGAAGGCGCCGTCTGGCGCAGGTGGAACGACCACACGCCGTACTTGCCGTCGAACAGGCCGGGCAGTACCGCGCCGACCGCGTGGTCACGGAATCCGATGTACGTGGACGCCGCCTCGACGTAGGCCAGGTTCCCGGTCGAGTTCACCTCCGAAAGGTAGGTGAACATCCCCGTGTATTCGCCCTTCACGTAATCGCCCGGGACCGCGAGTCCGGTCATGCGCGCCGTGGAAGCGGCCGCGATCGCCGGCAGCACGAGCGTGAACAGTGCCGCGGCCAGAATGCGTTTCGTTCCCTGATGCATCGTGACATGCCTCCGTGCATGCGCGAGAGGAGAGCTGCGTCGTCGGCGACTTCCCCTCCCGCTTCGGGAAACGCCGGTGTCGAGCCGTGGCCCGTTCGCGGACACTAGGAACGCCGGTTCTCGACTGTCAAAGGCGAAGTCCCGGGAGGTAACGACGAAGGGCGCCCTCGCGGGCGCCCTTCGCGTGCTTCTGCGGCTTGTCGTTGCGTCTTACCAGGTGTACGTGGCCGACACGGTCGGGAACACGAAACCCTCGGGGATGCCGTCGACGCGACCCTTGCCGTAGTAGCTGTTGTAGAAGAACGCGTTCTGGCCACCCATCAACTGCGCGAACGGGTTCTGGAGGAAGGCGGGATCCAGCGTCGCGTCGAACACGAGGTTGCCCATCTTGACCGTCGTGCCGAGGTTGAACGTGAAGTAGTGCTCCTTCCACTTGTCTTCACCGCCCGTGTACTTCTCGGAGTACGAGTAGAACATGGCGTTCTGGGCGCCCGCGCGGAACGACAGCCACGGGTTCAGGTGCGTCTCGAGCGCGAGGAACACGTTCGGCATGAACGTCTGCGTGTCCTCGTTCCCGTCACCGAAGTCCGCCTTGTTCTGCGCGAAGTTGGTGCCGAACACGAGCAGGTCGTCCGAACCCACGTTCCAGTTGCCGGCGATGCCCGCCTGCCAGCCGTTGAACTTGGCCGTGTTGGAGGTCGTGCCGTTCGTGGTGGACTGGTCCAGGCTCCAGTACTTGACCGCGGGAATCACGGTCAGGTTGCCCGAGGCCTTCCGGAACGCACGCGCGGCGAGCAGCATCGCCGTACCGCCGTCGTCCGTCAGGGCGCCCGTGCCACCATTGTCGAAGGAACGCTGCTGGTAGAGCACGCCGATTTCGACCTGCGTGTTCGCGTTCATGTCCCAGCCGTAGCCACCGCCGAAGCCGAGGATGTTGCGGCCGTTGTTGCCATTGCCTTCCTCGACGTCCGTACCGTCGTCGTACGACTCGAACGAGCGGTTGAGGCGCAGGGCGAGGTTGCCGTTGCCCATCTTGTGGCCCCAGATGATGTCGAACGCTTCGCCGGCGTAGTTCGGATCCGCCGAATCGTGGCCGGTGTTGATCAGGCCGAAGTTCGCCGACTGGCCGAGCGCCGGGTGCGTCTGGCGGAGGTGGAACGACCACACGCCATACTTGCCGTCGAACAGGCCCGGCAGCACCGCGCCGACCGCGTGATCCGTGAGACCACGAGCGACCGAGCCGGCCTCGACGTACGCGAGGTTGCCGACCGAGTTCACTTCGGACATGTAGGTGTACATGCCCGTGTAGTCACCCTTGACGTAGTCGCCGGGGACGTTCAGTCCCGACATGCGAGCCGTCGAGGCCGCCGCCAGCACCGGCACCATGAGCGCGAGCGCGGCAGCAGCGAGAACGCGAGTTCCCTTACGCATGCTTTCTTGCCTCCTTGCAGTGTCGGGCCGGGGACCATCCATGGTCGACGTCCCGCAGGCCCGGTCGGGGACGCCGGCGCGCCCATGGGCGCGCTGGAAGGAAAGTAGGGAGCCTTGAGGGAGTCTGTCAACGGCGGAGATTCGCTTAAGCCCTTGCCCGGAAAGCCGAAGGGCGCCCTTGCGGGCGCCCTCGGTGTACCTCGAACGACTGTTTCGTCAGCTCACCAGGTGTAGGTGGCCGAGACCTGCGGGAACACCGAGTTGCCGGCCAGATAGCCGTCACCACGGTAACCGTAGTAGTCGTTGTAGAAGAACGCGTTCGAGCCGCCCATCAGCTGAGCGAACGGGTTCTGGAGGAAGGCCGGGTCGAGAACGGCGTCGAACGTCAGGTTGCCGAGCTTGACCGTCGTGCCGAGGTTGAACGTGAAGTAGTGCTCCTTCCACTTCCGCTCGCCACCCGTGAACTTCTCGGTGTACGAGTAGAACATGGCGTTCTGGGCACCCGCGCGGAACGACAGCCACGGGTTCAGGTGCGTCTCGAGCGCCATGAACACGTTCGGCATCATCATTTCGCTGTCTTCGTTGCCGTCACCGAAGTCCGACTTGTTCGAAGCGAACTGGGCACCGAACACGAGCAGGTCGTCCGAACCGACGGTCCAGTTGCCGGCGAGACCCGCCTGCCAACCGTTGTACTTCTGGTCGTAGTTCGTGTTCGTCTCGCTGTCGGTGTACGAGAAATCCTGGCTGTAGAACTTCACGGCCGGGATCAGCGTCAGGTTGCCCGAGGCCTTGCGGAACGCGCGGGCCGCGACGAGCAGGTTCGTGCCGCCGTTGTCCACGTTGCCGTTCGTGCCTTCGTCGAACGAGCGCTGCTGGTACAGGGCGCCGAGTTCGACCTGCGTGTTGGCGTTCATGTCCCAGCCGTAGCCGCCGCCGAAGCCGAGGATGTTGCGACCGGTATTGCCGTTGCCTTCTTCGACGTCCGTACCGTCGTCGTACGACTCGAACGAGCGGTTGAGGCGCAGGGCGAGGTTACCGTTGCCCATCTTGTGGCCCCAGATGATGTCGAACGCTTCGCCGGTGTAGTTCGGGTCGAAACCGTCGTAGCCCGAGTTGATCGGCGAGTAGTTCCACGACTGGCCGAGGGCCGGGTGGACCTGACGGAGGTGGAACGACCAGACGCCGTACTTGCCGTCGAACAGGCCCGGCAGCACCGCGCCGACGCCGTGATCGCCGAAGTTGTCGTAGATCGAGCCGGCCTCGACGTACGCGAGGTTGCCGACCGAGTTGACTTCGGACATGTAGGTGAACATGCCCGTGTAGTCACCCTTGACGTAGTCGCCGGGGACGTTCAGTCCCGACATGCGAGCCGTCGAGGCCACCGCGACCGCCGGCACCATCAGGGCCACGGCAGCGACAGCGAAGAAACGCTTCATTCCGTTGTTCATGTCTTGAGGCCTCCTTGCGCGGAACGGGCTGGTTCTCCTTTGCCCAGGGGCACCCCTCGGCCAGCTTCGGCCGGGAGCCGACGGACGTCGGCGAAGAACCACCATCGTTTCGCAACCGTCTGCTTCGCGGATACAACCGGGGTACATGCCAAAAGCTCCACCTCGTCCATGGGATGGAGCCCGAAGAAGAAAACCAGGACGACTCCTTCCCGGGAAGGACCCTGGCACTCGCCCGCCCGGCAAGCTAGGAAAGCGCCCGGGGGCTGTCAAGGCTCGAGTGCTCCCCGACATTCTCCCTCCGGGCTACATCGGCCGCCGTGATCGAGGTCGGAACCAGCCCACGAACTGCGGCAGGAGCGGCTTGTCGCACAATGCGCTGGCCGGGTCGAGCGAACTCACGCGCACCCAGCCGCGGCTGTGCACGAAGAGATCGTCCGCAAGGGCGAGCCCGACGTGACCGACCGATTCTCCCGGTGCGCGGAAGAAGGCGAGGTCACCATGACGGGGCGATTCGCCGCGCCGGAGCGGCCGGCATGCCGCGTGTTGGTCGCGCGCGTCCCGGGGCATGCGTACGCCCTGCTCGCCGAGCGCCAGCTGCACGAGCGCCGAGCAGTCGATACCGGCCGGCGTCCGCCCGCCCCAGAGGTACGGCGTCCCGAGCAAGGACAGCAACCGCGCCTCGAGCGAGGGCGGCGGAGCGCCGTGCTCGCTCAACGCGTCGCGCTCGACCCAGCCGCGACGGCCGTCGGGCAGCTCGACGGCACGAAAACCGCCGCTCGACCGGCCTGCGATCACGCGGCTGGCGAAGAAGAGCGGGCTCACCGAAAGCCCCTGCCCCGGACGCGCGGTCACGCGCGCGATCGGCACGGACACGCGAGCGCCGGCCTGCGCCTTCCACCGTCGGGCGCGGACCGCGGGCACGGCGACCAGCCCCCATTCGCGCACCCAGCCGCGATAACCGTCGGCGGCGTTCTCGACCGGCACCCAGCCCTTGCGCGCCCGCCCCGTCACCCGCACGACCTCGCCGAGCAGCAGCTGCGAGCCGAGTTCGGCGCGGTGCTCGGGGGCGGTGCGCAGGTCGAGCGCGGCGCTGCACACCACGCCGTGGGAAGGCGCGGCGGTCATTCGCCCGAAGGCTGCACCAGCGTGTAGCGCCCGAAGCCCTCGCGGTCGGCGAAGACGAACCGGTGGTACGGCTGGTTGTAGAACCACAGTTCGAGCTGCGGCGTCGTGCTGGACGCGGCGCGCTGCTCGATCTGGTCCGGCGGTCCGTAGCGCACGTAGATGCGCCCCATGTCGGAGCGCCATCCCGGGCCGAAGCCCGAGAAGTGCTGGTCCGCATAGTGCAGTCGGCGGAAGAACTCGATCTGGTACTCGTTGCGCGCGGTCTCGGGAGTCGGGTCGCGGCGGCGCCAGAAGCGCTCCCAGGCCGCGACCTGGTCCGCGGGCGACAGGTTCCTCATGCCGTCCACCTCTTCCGGCGAGGCGATGTAGGCGAGTGCGTCGAGCATCTGGGCGAAATCGCGGCCGCGGGGCGGACCGCTCTCCTCCACCTCGAAGGAGCGGCTCGTGCGCCAACGGGACTTGCCTTCGACGCGTTCGACCTCGATCACGTAGGAGCCGATGAACAGGTCCATGCGAGCGGGCACGAGCGTGATCGCGTCCGCCGAGCGCGCCTGCGTCACGGTGGTGTCGCCCTGCGCGTGCGGCGTGCCGGACTCGTCCAGCACGCGGTAGTGCAACTGCAGCCGGCGGGGCCACTCGCCCGCACGGCGATCGAACGCGACCACCCGCACGGCGAAATCCTCCGCATTGAGTCCGAACCGCCGGGTCGGCATGACCGTGAACGCGCCGCTGGAGTCGACGACGCCCAGTTGCAGATCGGCGAAGCCGACGGGGACGCGCGACAGGTCCTGCAGGGAGAGACGGTCGGAGGCCTCGGATTCGAGGTCGCTGCCCAGGTCCCGAACGCGGAGGCGGACCTTGTAGCGGCCCGGAGGCAAGTCGAACTTTCGCGTCACCAGCAGGTTGTTGCGCGGGCTGCGCGTCTGCTCGTATCGCTCGATGAGCACGCGCCGCTCGAAGCTGTCTCCGTAGAGCCGCTCGCGTGAATCGGGCTCGAACACGATCGAGAAGCCCGCCCCGGCGCCGTAGCCCGCGGGGGTGCGCGTCCAGTTCAGTTCCGAGTAAGGGACCGTGAAGGTCACCCCGACCGAGGCGCGCGCGGTCGAATCCATGGACACGACGACGTCGGCGCTGAAGAACGGAGGGGCGAACGACCGCAGCAGCGGAAGGTCCGCCGCGCCCGCGTGGGCGGCGGCGAGGAGCGCGATCGAGAGCGTGAGGGCGAGAGACACGAGTCGTCGGGGCAGCACTGGCGCGAAAGCTAGCACACGGCCCCCGGAAACCCGCACCGGGAAAATGGCGCTTGACGTCCGGGGGGCGAATGCGGGAAACCATGCGCGGCCGGGCCAACCTTCCTCCAGGTGAGCTCATTGCGGATTTCATCACCCTTCCAGCTCCGGGTGCGAGTCGCCTCCTGCGCCGCCCTGCTGGCCATCCTCGTCTCGATCGGCACCGGATACGCCATGCCTCCTGCGCGTGACGGCGGGACGCCGGCGGCGCTTTCGGCTGCGCGCGAGTCGGGCCTGTTCGACGTCCCGGTCCTACCCGAACTGCCGGTGAGCGCCCAGGCGAACGACTGGATCGTTCCGGTGGTGATGGTGGGATTCACGGACAGCACGCTGCGCTGGACGGCCGCCCAGCTCCAGTTCGCACTGTTCGACACGACGCACTCGACCGCCACGGGTTCGGTGGTGGACTACTTCGACTGGGCTTCCCGAGGGCGGGCGCGCGTGCGCTTCGAGATCGTCGCGACCGTGCAACTCGGGCACGACCTGAACTACTACGCGAACGACCGCTACGGCGTGGACTGGCTCTCGACGCCGAACAACGACTGGGGCCTCGTGCGCGATGCCGTGGTCGCGTCCGATCCGCACGTGGACTGGCGCCGCTACGACCGGGACGGCGATTCCTACGTGGACATGATCTGGATCGTGCACGCGGGCGTCGGCGGCGAAGGCGCCTCGAGCATGCGCAGCCTGTGGTCCATCACGAGCCGCATGTCCGGCGGCTGGAGCGACGGCGGCGTCATCGAGACCGACGAGCTCGTGCCCGGATCCGACCGCCAGCACATGCGCGTGGACCGCTTCTCGATCCTTCCCGAGCTGTCCATGTTCACGCCGGGAGCGATCAGCGAGATCGGCGTGTACTGCCACGAGTTCGGGCACGCGCTGGGCCTGCCCGACCTGTACGACACGTCCCAACTCGGCGGCAGCGCCAACGTCGGCCCCGGCAACTGGTCGCTCATGTCCACGGGTGCCTACGGCGGCGACGGGCACTCGCCGCAGTACCCCTCGCACCCGGGCGCGTGGCCCTCGCTCTACCTCGGCTGGGCCGAGAAGATCCGCCCGACCACCGACACGCTCCTCACGATCGCGCCG
>JBGANH010000042.1:0-19672 GCA_044222365.1 Candidatus Eiseniibacteriota bacterium | reverse complement strand
AGCGTGCCCGCGACGCTCGCGCCGCTCGACGTGACGCGCCCGGCACCGGTCGCCGACGTGCTCGCGCAGGCGACGGGCACGAGCAGCGCGCGCGTGACCTGGACGATGTCGGGCGACGACAGCCTCGCGGGCCGCGCCGCGTCCGTGGACCTGCGCTACACGACCACCCCGCTCGACGAGACGAGCTTCCTGCTCGCGGCGCAGTGGCCGGTGGGAGCGCCCGACAGCAGCGGCACACCCATGCAGGTGGACGTGACGGGGTTGCAGGAGGGACGCACGTACTTCTTCGCGCTGCGCGTGCGCGACGACGCGGGGCTCGTGAGCGCGCTCTCGAACGTGGACACCGTGCGGACGCCGGGCCTCCGGCCCGGCCCGGTGACCGACCTGCGCGTGGCGTCGCAGCGCGACACGGTCGTGACGCTGCGCTGGACCGCCACGGGCGACGACGGCGCCTCCGGGCGTCCCGACCACTACACGATCGTGGCGAACACCGTCCCGCCGAACGACGCCAACTTCGACGGATCGCCGCTGCTGTGGCAGCGCGCCGCGACGGCCGACGCCGGTGCGCCGGAATCGCTCGTCGTGACCGGCCTTTCGCGCGGCAAGGCGTGGTTCTTCGCGGTGCGTGCGACGGACTCGGCGCTCAACGAGTCCGAGCTGTCGAACGTGCCCGTCGTCATCACTCCCATGGGCGGCGCGCTGGGATCGCGTACCGGCATGGCGATCGCGCCGTCGACTCGGCCCTCACGCCTCCCGGTGACGTTCGTCTGGCAGATGGGGCAGGTCGCGCCGGGTGAGCCCGTGTCCCTCAAGCTCTACGACCTCGGCGGACGGCAGCTGCTGCGCGTGCGTTTCGGATACGAGCTGGCCGGGACCTGGGAATGGAACGGCCGGGACGCAGAGAGTCGCCTGGTCCCGGCCGGTCTGTACTTCGCGCGCCTCGAGAGTGGATCCCGCCACACCGAGACGCGCGTCGTATTGCTTCGCTGATTCGATCAGTCGACGATCGTGCCCTTGCCGCCGTCGCCGGTGTCGAGCGTGCCGCCGCCCTGCCAGCCGTGGCGTTCGACGATGACGCTGGACGAGTAGGCCGAGGTGTTGCCCGCGGCGTCCACCGCACGGACGCGATAGACCTCGGAGCCGTCGGCACCGACGATCGGGAGCGCCATGACGTCGACGGTCGCGTCGAACGAGGCGATCAGCGAGGGCGTGCCGCCCGAGGGAACGACGTACACTTCGTACGCGATCACGTCCGCGGAGGAGCTGAGCGTCCAGCTGAGGTAGTCTCGGCCGCCGGCGACGTCGTACCAGCCGTGCACGCCGGTCGGGGCGGACGGAGGAGTCGTGTCGAGCGTCGGGGGCGGCGTCACGGTCGAGACGCTCGAGGTGGTCTTGCCGCAGCTCGAGAGGGCGAAGACGGTGGCGCCGAGAATCAGCGCAAAAGCAATCATCTTGTTCGACTTCACGGATGGCCTCCTGTGTGATGCGATTGCCGAGGGGGGTGCGGGCCTCCAAGCCAGGAGCCCGGTTCGGTCTGGGTATGGAGTCAGCAACCCCGGTGCCATTCGTCCGGTGGGCCCCGGCAGGGACACGGAGGCACGCATTGGCAATCACTAAGCAGGCAAGCTGCACAATCCACGCGAACGGATTCCGGATTCTCGCTTGCGCGTTGCAATGGCTCCTCGCCTTGGCCGTTGCTTCCTGCGGTGGGTCCGTCGCCCGGGCCGAGGGGGTTTCCGATCCCCTGGTGGCGCCGCTGGACGGCCCGGTGGAGGTCGCGCCACTCGCCTCGATGCGGCTCACCGGAGGCTTCGGCGAGCTGCGTTCGAACCACTTCCACGCGGGGCTGGATCTCTCGACGGGCGGTCGCGTCGGAGCCGCGGTGCGTGCGCCACTCGCGTGCACGGTCGAGCGCGTGCGAGCGAGCGGCGTCGGCTACGGCCGCTCCTTGTATGTGCGCGCGGCCGACGGAAGGCTGTTCGTGTTCGGGCATCTCGACGCGTTCGCGCCCGCGCTCGCGGCCTACGTGGATTCCACGCAGCGCGCGAGCACGCAGTACGAGCAGGACCTGTGGCCGCCCGCCGGGCGCTTCCGTTTCGCTTCCGGCGACACGCTCGCGTGGAGCGGTGAGTCCGGCGCGGGCGCGCCGCACCTGCACGTCGAAGTGCGCCACGGCGACTTCGCGCTCTCGCCGCTGCGCGCGGGACTGTCGGTGCCGCGCGACGACGGCGCGCCGGTGATCGAATCGGTCGTGCTCGAGCCGATCTCGCTCGGCGCGCTCGTCGAGCGCCGGGCGTCGCCGTTCACCTGGCGCCCGGGCATGCGAGACACGATCGTCGTGCGCGGCGCGGCTCGCGCGATCGTGCGCGCGCGCTCGGGGCTCGCGGGCGCAGGCGACGTGCCGGCGTGGAGCACGGCGATCGAGTGGAGCGGCTGGACGATCGAGGCGCGCCTCGACAGCATCTCGTGGGCGGGAGAGATGGCGCAGCTCGACTGGCTCGTGGATCGCGGCCGCGTGAACGGCTCCGCGGCGAACGGCGGCATGATCCTGTGGGCCGCGCCCGGCGCGCGCCCGCGCTTCCTGCGCACGAACGTGCCCGAGGGCGTCACCGGAGGCACGCTGGTGGTGTCGCCCGGCGAGGCGGCGAGGCCGCTGCTCGTGCGCGCGCGCGACGTGAACGGCCGCGAGAGCACGCGCACGCTGTGGCTGCGCGCGCCGCGCACGGAAGGCGAGATGGCCGACACGGTCGACGCGCGCGCGATCGTCGAGGAAGAGGCCGTCGCCGGTTCGCCGCGCTGGGAGTGCTTCGGCCTGCCCGATCCGAAGCTGCTGCGCCTGCGCATGAGTGGGGCGCCGCGCGGACTGCGCGGTGTGCACTTCACGCTCGAGGACACGCTCGCGCACGAGTACGTGGCGACGTGGGACGGACAGGCGTGGAGCGCGATCGTGCGCCTGCCGTGGTTGCCGTACGAGCTTTCGGTGCGAGCCGACGGCACGATGCGCGGGACGCCGTGGTCGCGGAACTGGCGCGCGGTCGCGTGGCCGGCGGGCGAGGACTACCTCGTACAGGACGGGGCGCTCGGCGGCCTGTCGCTCGGCGCGGATCGCGTGTTCGAGCCGGGCGTGGTCGTCACCGCGGCGACACCGCTGACCGGGGCGCTCGGCCGCGTGCTCGTGCAGCCGGCGCGCTTCGCGCTCGCGAAGGGCGCCACCGTGCGCATGACGCTGCCGCCCGGTGCGGTGCACGAGGGCGTCGGGCTCTTCCGGCGCCCGCCGGCCGGCAGCTGGGATTTCGTGCGCGCGAGCTGGGACTCGGCGGCTCACACGCTCAGCGCCGAGACGAGCACGCTCGGCGAGTTCGCGCTCCTGCGCGACCTCGCGCCGCCGGTCGTGCGGACGGCGAAGCCGCCGCGGCGCGTTCCCGCCGGCGCGTACCCGCGCTGGCAACTCGTGGCGCACGGGGCGTACCCGCGCTGGCAGCTCGTCGCGCAGGTGAGCGACGCGCTGTCGGGCATCGACGCACGGCAGACGCGCTTCGTCGTGGACGGCAAGCCCGTGCCGAGCGAGTGGGACCCGGAGGAGCGGCAGCTGCGCTGGCGGCCGCTCGCGCCGCCGGGGAAGGGGCGCCACCTCTATGAAGTGGTGGCCACCGACCGCGCCGGACTCGTGACGCGGGCGCGCGGGACCTTTGTGCTAGATTCCGCGCGTCAGTGAATCCATCCCGCTGAGCGCGCGCGCCTCGCCCGGCGCCGCGGCGCTCCGGCCCCCGAACCCCCGAGCGGGCGTCCGGGCGTCCACCATCCGGAACCGGCATCGCGCAGGACGCGCTCATGAAGCATTCCGACTTCGTACATCTCCACAACCACAGCGACTACTCGCTGCTCGATGGCGCCTCGACCATTCCCGCGATGGTCAAGAAGGCCGCCAAGCTGAACATGCCCGCCCTGGCGCTGACCGACCACGGCTCGATGTTCGGCGCGGTCGAGTTCTACAACGACGCCAAGAAGGCCGGGGTCAAGCCGATCGTGGGCATGGAGGCCTACGTCACGCGCAACGGGCGCGCGACCAAGAAGGCCGGCGACGTGGCGCACCACCTCGTGCTGCTCGCGCGCGACGAAACGGGCTTCCGCAACCTCATGCGGCTGTCTTCGCTCGCGTACCTCGAGGGCTTCTACTACAAGCCGCGCGTGGACCACGAGCTGCTGTCGAAGTACTCGGCCGGCCTGCTCGCGCTGTCGGCATGCCCCAAGGGCGAGATCGCGTACGACCTGCTCGAGGACCGCGACGACGACGCGCTCAAGACCGCGATGATGTACCGCGACATCTTCGGCGCCGAGAACTTCTTCCTCGAGATCCAGAACCACGGTCTCGACATCGAGACCAAGATCCGCGCGAAGGTCGCCGCGCTCGCCGCGAAGACCGGTCTGCCGCTCGTCGCGACGAACGACTGCCACTACCTCGAGAAGGACCACACCGAGGCGCAGGACGTCCTCATCTGCATCCAGACGGGCAAGAACGTGGACGACGCGCAGCGCATGCGCGCGGTCGCCGAGCTGCACTTCCGCTCGCCCGACGAGATGCAGCACGCGTTCTCGGAGCAGCCCCAGGCGCTGCTCAACACGCTGGCCGTGGCCGAGCGCTGCAACCTCAAGATGGACTTCGGCAAGCCGCTGCTGCCCGAGTTCCCGCTCCCCGAGGGCTGGGCCAACACCGACGAGTACTTCCGGGACCTCGCGTGGAAGGAACTGCACGCCCGCATGGGCTCGGAACTGGGCGACGCCTGCAAGCAGCGTTTCGCCTACGAGCTCGACGTCATCTGCAAGATGGGCTTCGCCTCGTACTTCCTGATCGTGCGCGACTTCATCGCGTTCGCGCGCGACAACGGCATCGGCGTCGGCCCGGGCCGTGGCTCGGCGGCCGGTTCGCTCGTGGCGTTCGCGCTGCGCATCACGGACGTGGACCCGCTCAAGCACCAGCTGATCTTCGAGCGCTTCCTGAATCCCGAGCGCGTGTCCATGCCCGATATCGACATCGACTTCGACGATCTCCGGCGCGGCGAGGTCATCGAGTACGTGAAGCGCAAGTACGGCGAGACGAACGTCACGCAGATCATCACGTTCGGCACGATGGGCGCGAAGGGCGTGGTGCGCGACACCGGCCGCGCGCTCGGCTTCCCGGTCGCCGAGGTGGACCGCGTGGCGAAGCTCGTGCCCGACGGCCTCGGCATGACGCTCGACAAGGCGCTCGAACAGACGCCCGACCTGCGCGCGCTGCCCGAGAAGGGCGGCAACTACGCGAAGTGGCTCAAGTCGGCGCAGGTGCTCGAAGGCCTCGCGCGCCACGCGTCCACGCACGCGGCCGGTGTGCTCATCACGCCGGGACCGCTGCTCGACTACGTGCCGCTCTACCGCCAGAAGGACGGCTCGACCACCACGCAGTGGGACATGAAGTCCGTCGAGAAGTCCGGCCTGCTCAAGATGGACTTCCTCGGGCTGCGCACGCTGTCCGTGCTCGACGAGTGCGTCCGCCTCGTGAAGCAGCACCACGGCGTCGAGGTGGACTGGCACGCGCTCGAGCTCACCGACCCGGCCGCCTACAAGGTCTTCCAGGACGGCGACACGGTCGCGATCTTCCAGTTCGAGTCCGCGGGCATGCGCGACTACATGAAGAAGCTCAAGCCCACGGTCTTCGAGGACCTGGTCGCCATGAACGCGCTCTACCGCCCCGGTCCGATGGAGAACATTCCGTACTTCATCGACTGCAAGCACGGGCGCCAGGTCGCGAAGTACGACCATCCGAAGCTCAAGCCCATCCTCGAGGGCACGTACGGCGTGTTCGTGTACCAGGAGCAGGTCATGGCCTCGGCACACGATCTCGCGGGCTTCTCGATGGCACAGGCCGACGAGCTGCGCCGCGCGATGGGCAAGAAGATCGTCGAGGAGATGGCGAAGAAGCGCGTCCAGTTCATCGAAGGCTGCGCGAAGGCTTCGCACATTCCCGAGAAGGTCGCGGACAAGATCTTCACGACGATGGAGAAGTTCGCCGGGTACGGCTTCAACAAGTCGCACTCGGCCGCGTACGCGCTCGTCGCGTACCAGTGCGCGTACCTCAAGGGGCACTGGCCGGCCGCGTTCATGGCCGCGACGATGACGTCCGAAATGAGCGACAGCGCGCGCGTGCTGACGCTCATCGAGGAAGTGCGCCGGCTCGGCATCGAACTGCTGCCGCCCGACGTGAACAAGTCGAACTACAAGTTCACGCTCGAGGACGGCAAGATCCGCATCGGCCTCGGCGCCGTGCGCAACGTGGGGCAGGGCGCGATCGAGGCGCTCGTCGCCGCGCGAAACGAAGGCGGCGCGTTCCGCGACGTCTTCGACCTCACGTCGCGCGTCGCCGCGGGCTCGTTCAATCGCAAGGTGCTCGAGTCGCTGGTCATGGCGGGCGCGTGCGACGGGCTGAACGCCTCGCGCGAATCGCTGTTCGCGGGCGCGGCGCTCGCGCTCGACCACGCGGCCACCGTGCACCGCGAGAAGGCGAGCGGCCAGTCGAGCCTGTTCGGTGGCGGCGACGACGCCGGCGCCTCGCTCGCCGTCTCGGCGCCGGCGCTCCCCGTCGTCCCCGCGTGGGACCAGCGCGACAAGGGCGCGAAGGAGAAGGAAGTGCTCGGCTTCTACCTCTCCGGGCACCCGCTCGAACACCTCCGCGAGGAGATCGAACGCATCGCGACCTGCAGCATCACCCAGGCGCTCGAACGCGGCGACGGCTCGGAGGTGCGCATCGTCGGCATCGTCAGCCACATCAAGCCGATCACGACGAAGGCCGGCAAGCTCATGGCCATCGTCGCGATCGAGGATCTCGCCGGCCGCGCGGAGTGCACGTTCTTCCCCGAAGCCTGGGAGGCGGCGCGCTCGCTCGTCACCGCCGACGCGATCATCGTCGTGTCGGGCCGCATCGAGGTGCGCGAGGAGCGCGGCGCCCAGCTGCTCGTTTCGGAGGTGCGCCCGTGGGAGCAGGGGCGCGAGCAGTTCCGTCCGGCGCTGCACGTCGAACTGCGCGCCGAGGACATCACCGAGGAGCGTCTCGCGGGCATCGACGAAGCGCTTTCTGCGTTCCCGGGCGATTCTGAGGTATACCTGCACATCGTGAGGCCGGATCACTCGCGCGTGGCGATGCGTTCACGCCGCTTGCGCGTCGGCTCGCAGGATGGCTTGATCCCGCGCATCAAGGAGCGGGCGCCCATGTGCCGCGTGCGCTGGGGAAAGGGGGCTTCGTGACGGTCTGGCTGGATTTCGAGAAGCCGGTGCTGGAGTTGGAACAGAAGATCCAGGAACTGCGCGCGAGCGCCGAGGAGCGCGGCATGGCCGCGGGCGGCGAGCTCGACGAGCTCGAGCGCAAGGCCGAGGAGATGCGCCGCGAGATCTACGCGAACCTCACGCGCTACCAGCGCGTGCAGATCGCGCGTCATCCGCGCCGGCCGTATTCACTCGACTACATCCAGCGGTGCTTCACCGATTTCCGAGAGCTGCACGGCGACCGTCACTTCGCCGACGATCCCGCGATCGTGGGCGGGCTCGCGTACTTCGAGGGCCGGCCGGTCATGGTCATCGGCCAGCAGAAGGGCCGCGACACGCGCGAGAACCTCATGCGCCGGTTCGGCATGGCGAACCCCGAGGGCTACCGCAAGGCGCTCCGCCTGATGCAGATGGCCGACCGCTTCCGCGTGCCCGTCGTGACGCTCGTCGACACCTCGGGCGCGTACCCCGGGCTCGGCGCGGAAGAGCGCGGCCAGGCCGAGGCGATCGCCGTGAACCTGCGCGAGATGGCCACCTTCGGCGTGCCGATCGTGACGGTCGTGATCGGCGAGGGCGGCTCGGGCGGCGCGCTCGCGATCGCCGTGGCCGACCGCGTGCTCATGTTCGAGAACTCGGTCTACTCGGTCATTTCACCCGAAGGCTGCGCCGCGATCCTGTGGCGCGACGGCAAGCAGGGCGCCAAGGCCGCCGAGGCGCTGCGGCTGGCCGCCCAGGACCAGTTGGCGCTGGGCATCGTGGACGAGGTGCTGCCGGAGCCCGTCGGCGGCGCGCATCGCGACTGGGACGCCTGCGCGGCGACGCTGTCCGCGGCACTTCGCGAGAACCTCGCGCGCTTCGACGGGGTAGCACCCGACGAACTCGTCCGCACCCGGGCCGAGCGCTTCCGCCGGATCGGCGTGTACCACGAGAGCACGGCTTGACCCTCGAAATTGCGCGTTGCTAGAGTCCTCGCGCCTGTCGTGACCCCGGTTGAAGGCTTACCTCCGTATCCGTCGAGGAGTGGCATGGCTCTGAGTACCGATCTGCTCAGCATTCTCGTGTGCCCGGCCTGCAAGGGCGACCTGGCCTACGACGCATCCGCCCAGACGCTGACCTGCAACGCCTGCCGTCTGCGCTACAAGGTGGTGGACGACATTCCCGTGATGCTGGTGGACGAGGCGGAGAAGTTCTGAAACCCGGACGGGGTCCCGACATGCTTCGAAGCTCCGCGCGGTTCGCGTCCTCCGCGCTCGCGGTGGCGTTCCTCTCGCTCTTCGCTGCGCCGCTCGTCGCCGCGCCGGTGACCGACTCGGCGCCCGCGTCCGCGCCCGCCCGTACGGCCGCGGCCGACGTCCGGCTCGCGCCGGCGACGCCCGGATCGGTCCGCTTCACGGTTCCCGTGCCGGAGCCGGCATTCGTGACGCTCGACCCGCGCGAGAAGCTCGTGCGCATGGACCTGCCGGGCTACGCGTTGCGCGGTGAGAGCGGTGGGCCGGCGCTGCCGGTGCGCATCCTCACGATCGCGGTGCCGCCGCTCGGAGACGTGCGCGTGAACGCGGTCGCGAGCGAGCTCGCCACGCAGGAAGACCTCACGCTCTCGCCGCAGCCGGTGGGAGAGGACGGGGCCGTGCCCCAGCGGAACCTCGCCCGATACGGCGTGGCGGGGAGCGCGACGCCCGTCGCGGCCCGCCTGCTCGACGTCACGTGGGTGCGCAACCAGCGCATCGCTTTCGTCGAGATCTCGCCGGCCGCGTACGAACCGTCCGCGCGACGGCTCACGCTCGCTCGCCGAATCGACGTGGACGTGCAGGTGCAGCCGATGGGCGCGATCGGCGCCCCGGTCGAGCCGAAGGACCCGTTCGAGGCCGTGTACCGTCAGTCCCTCGTGAACTACGAGCAGGGCAAGTCGTGGCGCCGGACCGACGCACGTACGCTCGCCGCCGCCGCGCGCCGCATGGGGCTCTCGCCGCAGGCCGCGCAGGCCGTGTCCGTGCCCACGACGAGCCGCTTCGCGGGGCACACGTGGATCAAGTTCGCGGTGCAGGAGGCCGGCTTCTACACGGTGGACTTCTCCAGCGTGCGCTCGCTCGCGCTGTTCGCCGAAGGCACCGAGGTGAACTTCGACCGGCTGCGGCTCGTGACGCTGCCCGGCTACCCGATCATCCCGCAGGACAGCTTCTGCGACTCGTGCGATTACCAGCAGGTCGCGATCGGCACCTTCGACACGAGCAACCCCGCGCCGCCGACGAACGCGGCGGCGGACGGCAAGTTCTCCTACAACACCGACTACTTCTATTTCTTCGCGCAGGGCCCGAACGGCTGGGCGGACGACTTCGACGAGTCGCTGCCGGACACGCTCTACCTCAACCATCCGTACGACAAGAACAACTACTACTACCTGACGTTCGTGCCCGTGGGCGACGACACCTCGCTCGGCGCGCCGCTGCGCATCGGGACGGCCGACGGCACGCTGCAGCCCGGCGCGAACCCGGTCGAGGTGACGACGACGCTCGAGCGCGCGCATTTCGAGCGCGACCTCACGTACGCGCCGGACGCGACCCCGCGCTCGAGCACGCTGTTCTGGGAGAAGTGGTTCTGGACGATCATGTCACCGGGCAACTCCCTGCCGGTGACCGTGGACCTGCCTTACGCCGATACGACGCAGGCCGCGCGGTTCCGCCTGCGCCAGTGGGGGCTCACCGACAACTCGGAGTTCGGCAATTGCCCGGACGACGAGCCGGATCACTACCTCGACGTGACGGTGAACGGATCCGCGCTCGTGCTGCCGCGCGCGAAGTGGTTCAGCTTCCTCGGCCGGCGCGGCGGCCAGGTGACCTTCGACACGACCACCACGTTCCTGCGCCGGTACGGCAACGTGGTCAACGTCGCGGTGCCGTCGGTGTCCACGCCGAATTGCCCGGGTCGCGTGGACAAGAGCGCCCTCGCCTGGTTCGAGATCCACTACCGGCGCTTCCTCAAACCCGACAACGACCAGCTCGAGTTCCACTCGCCCGCATCCGCGGGCACCTATCACTACGAGGTGGGACCGTTCGTGCGTTCGCTGCTGCCGCGGCTCTTCGACGTGACCGATCCGCTGCAGCCCGTCGAGATCACGGTGCCCGCGGGGCAGTGGACGCAGTCCAGCGACGGCTGGCACCTCGCGTTCGACGCCGCGCAGGCGGGGCCGCGGCGCTTCCGGGTGCTTCCCGACACGCTCGTGACGCTCGCGCGGATGAACCGCACGAACATTGCCGACGCTCCGTTCACGAGTCTTCTCGACCTGCGCGCGACGACGAATGGCGCCGACTATCTCGTCATCTACTACGACGCCTTCAAGGCCGCGGCCGAGACCCTCGCCGCGGCGCGCGCCGAGCGGCTGCCGCTCTCGGACACGGGGCCGTTCCTCACCAAGGCGATCCCGGTCTCCGCGCTCTACGACCAGTTCTCCGGCGGCCGGACGGACCCGGCCGCGATCCGAAACTTCCTGCGTGCCGCCTACTTCAACTGGAGCACGCGCCCGACCTTCGTGACGCTCCTCGGTGACGCGTCGTACGACTTCAAGAACCTCTCCGGCCGCGCGCCCGCCGGCCAGCCGGGCACGCTCGTGCCGACCTACGAGAACGGCTTCGACGACAACTACCGGCTCAAGCGCCAGTTCGCGACCGACGACTGGATGCTCAACGTGGACGCCGCCAGTTCGACGCTGTTCATTCCGGAGTTCTTCGGCGGCCGCCTGCCCGCGAACGACGCCGCGACCGCGCTCGACGTGGTGCGCCGCAAGGTGCTGCTGTACGAGACCAACGTGCCGTACGGCGAGTACCGCAACGACGTCATGCTGATCGCGGACAACGACCTCCAGGGTGAGAACTGCGATCCGCTCGGCTGGGCGCACGTGAGCCAGACCGACGAACTGAACCGCAACCACATCCCCTCGCACGTGGACCGCAAGTACGTCTACCTGCACACCTACGCGAGCGGCCCGGGCGGTTCGCGTCCCGGCGCGCGCGCCGAGATCCGCTCGACGCTCGACTCGGGCGTGGGCCTGTTCAACTACGTCGGCCACGGCAGCCCGTTCAAGATCACGGACGAGAGCGTGTTCATCGACTCCGACGCCGGCACGCTCGCGAACGGCACGCGCATGCCGGTCTTCGTCGCGGCCTCGTGCGACGTCGGCAAGTTCAACGACCCGACGGTGCAGTCGCTCGGCGAACAGCTCGTCATGACCGGGACCGGTGGCTGCGTCGCCGTGATCTCGGCGACCGAGCAGGCGTTCAGCTCGGACAACAGCCAGCTGAACAAGTACCTCTACGACCAGATTTTCGATCGCGCGGACCTCGTCGTGAACGGCATCACGCTCTCGGGAGCCGGGCAATACCACGTGCCGCTGTCGGCGGCGCTGCTGTCCGCCAAGATCAGCGCGCCGGGCACGGGCCCGACGAACAACGCGAAGTACCAGCTCATGGGCGATGCCGCGACCGTGCTGAACACGCCGCGCCTGTGGGCGGACGTGACGCTCACCGACGTGGGCGGCGCCCCGCTCGTGAACCTGCAGCGTGGCCAGACGGTCACCTTCCGCGGCACCGTCGCCGAGCGTCCGCTCGGCCCGGCGATCCCGTTCGAGGGCGTGGCGAGCCTGCTCATCGAGGACTCCGCGCCGGAGTCGAACACCGGCACCGAGCCGCCGTGCACGTACTACTCGGTGGACTTCCGCTACAAGCCCGGTGTCGTCTACCACGGCGACGTCAGCATCGCGAACGGGCAGTTCGAGGGGCGCTTCGTCGTGCCCGTGGACGCGACGCTCGGTGCGACGGGCCGCGTGCGCGCCTACCTGCAGGGCACCTCGGGGGCCAGCGGCGCCGCGCTCGACGGCGCCGGGGCGGTCGTGACGGGCTACGTCGCCGGCACGCCGAATCCGGACGACACGTCGCCGCCGCGCATCACGCTGTCGTTCCTCGGTGGCTCGTCCGCCGTGCGACCGGACGCGACGCTGCGCGCCGACCTGTTCGACGAGAGCGGCATCATGACCACGGGACACGCGCTGCAGAACTCGATCGTCGTCACGATCGACGACAACACCACCTCGCGTGTGGACATCACCTCGAGCTTCCGGTACGCGGCCGACTCGTACCAGCAGGGGACCGCCACGTTCACCCTTCCGGGATTGTCCACGGGCCGGCACAAGATCAAGGTCAGCGCCGCGGACAACCTCGCGACCGGCATCACCGCCTCGCAGCACCGGGCGAGTGCCGAGATCGAGTTCGAGGTGGTCGAGACCCCGCGCCTGAACATCTCCCGTGCCTACCTGTTCCCGAACCCCATCACCTCGGGCGGTCCCGGAAGTGGCGGCACGTTCGTGGTGGACGCGCCCGGGGACTCGGTCAACACGCTGGTCAAGGTCTACACGATCAGTGGCCGGCTGGTCCGGACGCTCACCCACCGGGGTGCGCTCGGCCAGGTCCAGTTGAGCTGGGACGGCATGGACGCCGAAGGCGAGCCGCTCGCCAACGGCACCTACCTCTTCAAGGTGTACGCCAACGGCCGGGAGGCCGATGGAAGCAGCAGCGCCTCGCAGAAAGCATCGGCCCAGGGCCGTTTCGTGGTCGTGAATCGCCGTTGATGGCAGGGCGCGTCCGGTCACCGGATGCCGCCGTCCGTTACAGAAAGGTGGAACTGCCGGGGCCGGGCCGGTGTAGTATGCCGCGTCCGAAATCCCGCCCGGCGGGGCAGTGCCCACCAGAGGAGTGTTCGATGCGTCGTTTCAACTCGTTGCTGCTCACCATGCTCTTGGTTTCCTGCGTGGCCGGATCGGCCTGGGCGCAGGGCACGGGCCGATCGCTCGACATCCAGCCCGGTGGGCGCCAGAACGGCATGGGCGCCGCGGGTGTGGCTCTCGACGAGGACGCCACCGGCGTGACCTGGTGGAACCCGGCCGGACTGGGCTTCGTCAACAAGTCCGCGGTCGAAGTGACCTACGCGCAGCTCGTCCCCGGTCTCGCGAGCGACGTGAGCTACAACTACGCGACCTACGTGCACCCGATGTCCGGTGGCGGCGCGTGGGGCCTCGGCCTCGTGTTCCTGTCCTACGGCCAGAGCGACCGCACGAACGAGTCGGGCACCGTGCTCGGTCAGTTCGGTTCGAACGAGGTCTCGCCGGCGGTCTACTACGGCCTGAAGCTGCTGCCCGAGATGTCGGTCGGTGCTTCGCTCAAGTTCATCCGCATCCAGCTCGCTCCGGACGACCTGTCGGGCGTCGGCTCGACGTTCGGCCTCGACGTCGGCGCGCTCTACCGCATTCCCGCCGCGAAGCTCCGCCTCGGCATGAACCTGCAGAACTTCGGCCCGAGCGTGACGTTCCTCAACGAGGACCAGAAGAGCCCGCTGTCGCGCAACCTCAAGGTCGGCGCGGCGTGGCAGGCGGTGACGGGCAAGGACTTCAACATGCTCACGGTCGCCGACTTCAACCAGTCGCTCGTGACGAACAAGTTCCGCACGTACAACGTCGGCCTCGAACTGCAGTACACCGACCAGATCGCCGGCCGCATCGGCTACTACTCGGATCCGCTCGGCGAGATCAAGGACCTGACCTACGGCCTCGGCCTCGTCTGGAAGGCCGTGAACCTCGACTACGCGAGCATTCCGCAGGCGCGTGACTCGGGCCTGCCGAACGTCAACAAGATCACCCTGGGCTATCACTTCTAAGAAACCGCGTGCACTCCCACTCGAAGCTTCGCCGCGTTTTCCTGGTGTTCGCTGCGGCCGCGCTGGCCCTCACGGCCGGCGCGGCCGCAGCGCATGATGCGGGTCACGACGCCCTGCAGGTGCGTCGCGTGCTGCCCTCCGAAGCGGCCGTGCGCGCGAAGGTGCCCGCGCGGGCGATGACGCCCGCCGAACGCCGCCTCGCGAAGCTGCGCGAGGACCGTCAGCGGCTCGTGCTCCCGATGAAGCAGCAGGCGATGGCGGCGGGCCGGAACATCGACCGCTCGATGTCGGCCTCGCGCCGACAGGGCTGGCGCGCGCCGTTCGCGGCCTCGAGCCCCCGAGCCGCCGTGCGCGCCGGCATCGCGGCGCCGCCGGACACGGTGCGGATGGCGTTCCTCCGCATCGACTCCCTCGCCGATCGCGGCGGCAACGCCTCCAGCGGTGACGGCCGGTTCGACCTGAGCGGCCCGGACACGCTGCAGCCGCCGATCGACCGCGCTCCGCACAACAAGCGCTTCTACGACATGCACGCGCGCGCGCTCGAGCGTTACTACGAGACGCAGTCGTACGGCCGCGTCGTGCTGCAGATCGACGTGTGGCCGGCCGAGTCCGACAGCGCCTACCACCTGAGCGACATGGCCGACCTCGGGCCGTGGGCGTTCGGACAGGGCGTCTATCGCGCCGCGGTGGACATGTTCCGGAAGATGTTCTTCGCCGCCGACTCGCAGTCCGTCGCGAAGGGCCAGCGCATCCCGTGGGAGACGTACGACCGGTTCATGGTCATCCACGCCGGCAGCGACCTGCAGAGCGACCTGCGCCAGGACTCGAAGGAGGACATCCCGTCCTTCACCGTGTTCCTCGACGACACCGACCGGGTCGTGTTCCCGGACTCGGCGCAGTGGAACCTCGACCGGCCCATCGATCGCGCGGCGTTCATTCCCGAGACGATCAACCAGGACGGCTACTACGGCGCCATCAACGGTGTGATCGCGCACGAGAACGGTCACAACATCTTCGGCTTCCTCGACGTGTACAACATCGACTCGGGCTATCCGATGTGCGGCTACTGGTCGCTCATGGACAGCGGCAATCTCGTCGGCTCGCGCGTGCTGTTGCCGGACGACACCGAGATCTACGCCGTCGGCCTGCTGCCACCGAGCATCGATCCGTTCCAGCGCAACTTCATCGGCGACGGCATGCGCATCGACGTGCCGTCCTGGGGCGACACGCTCGAACTGCGCCGCAACCAGACCCACAACCAGTTCTACAAGCTGCCGCTGTCGAGCGACGAATACGTGCTGCTCGAGAACCGGTTCCTGTCGCCCGCCGACACGCTGCTCAAGCTCGACTCCGACAGCGTGAGCCGCGTGATCCTCGGACCCGAGCTGCCCGACCGCTACGAGTACGACGCCCTGCTTCCGGGCGGCGGCATCCTCGCGTGGCACGTGGACGAGAGCGTCGTGCCGTTCGAGTGGGCGCTGCGCACGAATCCCGACTACGGCCTGAACACGAACTACTCGCGGCAGGGGCTCCAGGTCCTCGAGGCCGACGGTCTCGACGACCTCGGGGATCCCGGTTCGCCGTACCTGCTGGGCAGTCCGCTCGATCCGTTCCAGCGCAGCGTCAATCCGTCGCTCTCGGACTCGACCTCGCCGAGCCTCGTCGCGAACACCGGTACGCGGCCGCACGTGCGCGTGGACTTCCTCGACGACGCGGCCGAAGTGATGCGCTTCAGCGCGAACCGCACCTGGAACCTGGCGGCGTTCCCGCGGATCGCGAGCTTCCCGCCGGGCGGTCCCGAACTGCTCGCCATCGACGCCGACGGCGACCGCAACCTCGAGGTGTGCTGGGCCGGGGGAGACACGACGGGCGCGGACAGCGCCGCGGTCTTCGCCATTCGCACGAACGGCGACGGCCTGCTCGGCCCGAGTCCGGTGCTCGCACGTCTGGACCGCCGCCCGCTCCCGATGATGGCCGCCGCGTTGATCGGCGATCCCGACCTCGGCGCCGGCCCCTCCGTCTTCGCCGTGACGACGCGCCCCGTGAGCGCCGCCGACACGCTCGGCGGCCGCGTCTGGATGCTCGGCGCGTCGGGCGCCGCGCTCCCCGGCTGGCCCGTTCGGCTCCCCGCGCACGCGACCACGCCGCCGGTGCTCGTCGGCACGTACCCGAACCTCGTCGTGTACGTCGGCGCGGCCGACGGCAAGCTCTACGGCCTCTCGTACACGGGGCAGGTGCTCGGCATGACTTCGTTCGCGCTCTCCGGCGGCGTCCGCGGCAGGTTGGCGGTCGCCGGACCGCTTCCGCTCGCCGTCGCGCCTGCGGGAGCGACCGGCTCGATCGGCAGCGGCTACACCTACCACATCGCGGCAGGCGGAGCGGCGGGCGACGTCGCGGTCGCGCCCGCGATCGACGGCGGCCTCGGACCCACGCTCGCGGGCTGGCCGCAGCGCCTGGGCGGCGCCGGCTTCGCGCCCGACTTCCTGTGGCTCAAGTTCGGCGGCACCGGCGCCAACGCCGAGGGCAACTGCGCCGACGGCTTCTCGTCGCTCGTCGTGCACCACGCCGACAAGCTCTGGGCGTTCTGTGCGACCGGTTCGCCGCTCGCGGGCTGGGGCGGCTCGTTCGGCGACACGATCGTCGCCGGTCTCGGCGCCGGCGATCCCGACGGCGACGGCTTCCCCGAAGTGCTCGTGCAGACGATCCACTCGCGCGTCGCGTTCGTGAACCGCAACGGCACGCCTTCGCCGGGATGGCCGCGCGCGAGCACGAGCGAGACGCTTCCGACCGCGAGCAGCGCGCTGTCGCTCGACGTGGACCAGGACGGCCGCTCCGAAGTCGTCGTGCTCAACGGTAGCGGCATGCTCGTCGCGCTCGGCACGTCGGGGAAGAGCTACCCGGGCTGGCCGCTCGCCACCGGCGCCGGCGCCGCGGGCAGCGCGCTCGCCGCCGACCTCGACCGCGACGGCCGTCTGGACCTCGTCGCGCCCGACCGCGACACGCTGCTCTACGCCTACCGACTGCCGGTGCCGCTCAGCGACGTGGTCGCGTGCGCGTGGACGATGCCCGCCGGCGACCCCGGACGCAGTTCGAGTCTTCCCGACGTGCGCACGCCCGTGGCGCGCGCGAGCAGCGCCGGGCCGCTCGTGGGCGGCAGCTTCAAGGCGTTCCCGAACCCTGCGCGGCTCAAGCCCGTCACGTTCGCGTTCACGCTGAGCGAGGCGTCGGAGGTCGAGTTCCGCATCCTCGACGCCTCGGGACACGAAGTCGCCTCGTTCTCGCGTCACGGCGAGCGCGCGGAGAACACCGTCGTCTGGGAGCCGGGAGCGGTGCCCGCGGGACTGTACGTGGCGCGCGTGAAGTTCTCCGGACCGAACGGATCGCAGGTCGCGACCGTACCCGTGGGGCTCATCCGATGAAGCGCTGCTCTCTCGTGCTGATGCTGGCGGCGCTGCTCGCCGGCGCCGCGTCCGCGAGCGCCGGGGTGCGCGCGTGGTCGGAACTGGCGCTGCCCGTCGTGGACGTCGCTCCGGCGCAGGGCGGCGAACTGCTCGCGCAGCGCGTCATCGACCGCGAGTGGGGGCTCTCCGAGGACTCCGTCTACACCGAAGTGAACGTGCCCGGATGGAAGAGCGAAGGCGTCGCCATGGCGCTCTCGGCGGGCCTGCCCGGTGCGGGCCAGCTCTACGTGGGCGAGGGCAGTGGCTGGGCGTTCCTGCTCGTCGAGGCGCTCGGCTGGGCGGGACGCGCGTTCACGAAGGGCGAGGCGGGCAACGCCGGCCACGACGCGACGGTGTTCGTCGGCAACCCGTACGACACGACGGCCGGCTGGTCCTTCGAACGCTGGCAGCGCGCGACGGGCGGAAACACGGCGACGCTCGAGCAGTACTGGGCGTACGACCGCGAGGCGTTCTACCAGGCGCTGCGCAACGATCCCACGCTGCTCGCCGGGTTCAGCGGATTGCAGCCCGAGGAGAGCTCGCGCGCCTATCGCGACCTGCGCGATTCGCGCGACCGGAACCTGCGGCGCGCGCATCTCGCCGAGGGGCTGCTGTGGGTGAACCACGTCGCGGCCGCCATCGACGCGGTGCGCGCGGCGCGGCTCCACAACCTGCCGCTGCGGCAGGAGTACCAGCTGCAGCTCGGGCAGCGCATGCGAGAGGGCCAGCGCGAGTATCACGCCGCGCTGGTGCGGAGGTTCTGACCGTGCGACGCACGCTTTCGCTGTTGCTGCTGCTCGCCGTCCCCGCGGCGTCGTTCGCGCAGAACCTGCCCGCACCCTCGGGGCCGTTCGATGCCTCGCCGTTCGCGGTGCCGTCGCCGGTCGAATCACCGCTCACGCCGCAATGGCTCGCCACGACGGTCGCGCCCGAGATGCTGTCGCCGCTCACGCTCGAGGTGCGAAGCCTCAGCTCGGACAAGCCGGCGAAGCCCAAGAAGGAAAAGAAGGGCAAGAAGAAGAAGGAAGACAAGCCCAAGCCCGCGCAGCCCGCCGGCATGGCGCTCGGCCCGGAGCGCGCGCGCATCCTCCTGCGGTCGCTCACCGTGCCCGGCTGGGGACAGGCGACCATGGGCCGGCGCACGTCGGCGAAGTGGTTCGCGGCCGCCGAAGTGGGCGTGTGGACGGCGTTCGGCGCGTTCCGCGTGCAGGAGACGATGCGTCGGGAGACGGCGATCCGCACGGCGCGCCTGGCCGCCGGCATCGAACTGCGCGGCCGGGACGAGGAGTTCCAGCGGATCGTCGGTTCGTTCGTGAGCAGCGAGGAGTACAACCTGCTCGTCGTCGCGCGCGACGCCGCGAACCTCTACCTGCTCGATCCGTACCACCCGGACATGGAGGGCTACCGCGCGTACATCGCGGCGCACTCGCTGTCGGGCGCCGACTCCTGGAACTGGTCTTCCATCGAGTCGTTCCGCAAGTACGCCTCGCAGCGCAAGGACGCGCACCGCGCCGGCCTGCGCGCGAACACCGCCCTCGCGGTGGGCATCGCCAACCGGATCGCGAGCGCCATCCACGCGGCGCGTGCCGCCGGACGCGCGCCCGAGACGGAGCAGCCGCGCAGCTGGAACTTCGAAGTGACGCCCGACCCTCGCGACGGCGACGCCGTGCGCGCGGGCCTGCGCGTGACCTTCTGACGCGGGAGGCGGACCGCATGCGGCCGGCCGTCGGGATGCTGGCGGCGATGCTGCTGCTCGCCGCGCCGGCGCGGGCCGGCGAGAGCGCCGCCTGCGCGGACACGATCGTGCTCGCGGGAGCGGACGGTGTGCTCGTCGAGCCGGCCGGTGTCGCGGTGGACGCCTTCGGCCGGGCCTGGGTCACCGACGCCGCCCGCCACCGCCTGCTGCGCTTCGACGCGAACGGCGCGCGCCTCGACGAGTCGGGCGCGCTCGGCAGCGAGATCGGCCAGTTCCGCCGCCCGGGCGCGCTGGCCGCATGGGGCGCGAGCGCGATGGCCGTGCTCGACCGCGAGAACCGCCGCGTCGTCGGCTACGACACGCACGCGCGCGGCGCCCAGGTGCTCGTGGATCTCGCTTCGCCCGCGCTCGAGGCCGCGCTGGGCCGGGTGGACGGCGTCGGGCTCGGCTCCGATGCGGGGGGCGCGTTGTACGTGGCGGACGCCGACCGCGATCGCATCCTCGTCTTCGACTTCGCGGGCGCGTTCCAGCGCGCGATCGGTGG
>JBGANH010000041.1:0-20038 GCA_044222365.1 Candidatus Eiseniibacteriota bacterium | reverse complement strand
CGGCGGTTTCGCCGCGCGGGATCTCGATCACCGGCCCGTGCCCGTTCGCGGAGGCCCGCACCGCCCGGCGCTTCGGCTTCGCCGCGCGCGCGGTCACGCGTTGTCCTCCTCGGGATTCGGGCCGCCCTGGAACAGCCAGCTCTGGTCGTCCCGCTGCTGCTGGTACAGCTTGCGCGCGGTGACGATCTCGGTGGCCAGGTCGCTGAAGCGCTTGTTGCGCGCGCGCGGCGTGCGGGCCTCGACCCAGCGGCGGAACACCTCGTCCTCGAACGAGCGCTGCGCCGACCACGTGCCGAGGATCTCCTCCATCTCGCCCACCACGAGCTCGAACATGCGGATCTTCCGCTCGAGGATCTCCAGCACGTAGGACTCGATCGTGCCCTTGGACACCAGGTTGATCACGCGCACCGGGTGCTCCTGCCCCAGCCGGTGCACGCGGCCGATGCGCTGCTCCAGCCGCATCGGGTTCCACGGCAGGTCGTAGTTCACCACGATCCGCGCGAACTGCAGGTTGCGCCCCTCGCCGCCCGCCTCGGTGCTCACGAGCACCTGGTCGCGCAGCCGGAACTGCTCGAGCGACTCCTCCTTCTCGCGCCAGCCCATCTCGCCGTGGAACACGGCCGGCACGATGTGCTCGGCGCGCAGCGCGTCGACGATCGCGTCCTGCGTCGCGCGGAACTGCGTGAACACGATCGCCTTCTCGCCCTTCAGCGAGTGCAGGCACTTGAGCAGCGTGCGCACCTTGGTGGGGTCGTTCGACAGCTCGCCCGCCTGCGCGGCCAGCGCCCGCACACGCCTGGGGTCGAGGCCGTCCGCGTGCGCGCCCAGCTTCTCGAGCGTGCCCGCGGCCGCCGGCCACGACGAGCCCATCTCCTTCTGCAGCACCATCAGCGTGAGGTAGTTCGCCTTGCCGGGGCCGGCGTGCTCGCCGTGCACGGCCTCGGACACGAAGTCGCTGACCTCGCGGTACAGCTCGCGCTCGCCGGTGCTCTGCGGCACCCACAGCGTCTCCACGTGCCGCGGCGCGAACGTGAGCCGCGTGTCGGAGCGGCGCGTGCGGATCATCACGCTCTGCAGCAGCCGCCGCAGGCGCGGCGTGTTGCGCGGCGTGCGCTTGTCGTGGCCCGACAGGAAGTCGCGGCGGAACTGCGAGAACGTGCCCACCGTGCCGGGCCGCACGAGCGTGACCAGGTTGTAGAGCTCGCGCAGGTCGTTCTGCACCGGCGTGGCGGTGAGCAGCAGCAGGTAACGCGGGTTCAGCTCGTTGATGAACTTCCAGCCGAGCGTCTGGTGATTGCGCAGCCGGTGCGCCTCGTCGCACACCACCATGTCGTAGTCGGCGATGCGCACGCGGCGGCGGTGCCGCTCGTGGCGCGCGGTCTCGAGCGAGGAGATCACGAGCGGGTGGCGGCCCCACTGGCCGATCGGGCCCCGCGACACCACGAAGTCGAGCTCGAACTTCTCCCACAGCTCCGCGCGCCACTGCTCGCACAGCGACGCCGGGACCAGCACGAGCACCGTGCGCACGGCGCCGCGCAGCACGTACTCCTTCAGCACGATGCCGGCCTCGATCGTCTTGCCGAGCCCGACCTCGTCCGCGAGGATGCCGCGCCCGCCGAAGTCGCGCAGCACGCGCAGGCACGCCGTCACCTGGTGCGGAAACCGCTCCACACCGCGCAACGAGTCGAGCGACAGCAGCCGGTCCGCACTCGTCCAGCCCGCCCACTCCTCGGCCTGCGCGCGCACGTCGAAGTGCGACTGCGGCTCGGCGTGATGCCCCAGCCACTGCTTGAGCAGCGCCTCGCCCTGCGGATGCCACGTGCGCTTCGCATGCGGCGACGAGCGCACGAAGGCCGGTCCGTCCCCCTCCTCGCTCTCGGCCGCCTCGTCCTCGGACGAGGGATCGAAGCTGCCCGCGCCGTCCACGATGTTCCACTCGCGCAACGCCGAGAGCCGGCGCAGCTGGCCGTCGAACACCACCTCGAGCACTTCGCGGCCGCGGTCGGTGTGGACCTCGACGATGAGGCCCTCGCCGAACATCGGGTGGTGGAGCCGCTGCCCCACCTCGTATCGTGACTCCGTCATTCCCACAGGTCGAACTCCTGTCCCAGCTCGGGAATGTGAACCGTGGCGCCGGTGCGCTCGCGCAGCAGCTTCGCGAGCACTTCGGCCGGGGCGAGATCGCCGTGCACGAGGAAGATCGTGCGCGGCGGCGCGGCGAAGCCGCCGACCCACTCGAGCAGTTCGCGCTGGTCGGCGTGGGCGCTGAATCCGTCGAGCGCGGCGATCTCGGCGCGCACGGTGCACGGCTCGCCGTACACGTTCACCGCCTCGGCGCCGTCGCGCAGCCGGCGGCCGAGCGTGCCTTCGCCCTGGTAGCCGACGAACAGCACGGTGTTCTTCGCGTTGCCGAGCGCGTGCTGGAGGTGGTGCAGCACGCGCCCGCCTTCGCACATGCCCGACGCCGAGATGATGATGCAGGGTTCGGTGCGGTCGTTCAGCGCGCGCGATTCGTCGGGCGAGCCGATGTAGCGCAGGCGCCGGAATCCGAACGGCGCGCCGTCCTGTTCTCGGAACGCCGTGAACGTTTCCTCGTCGAAGCACTCGGGGTGGTGCACGAACACCGCGGTCGCGCGCCGCGCCATCGGGCTGTCCACGAAGATCGGCACGTCGGGAATGCGCTTCGACTCGATCAGCGGATGCAGCATCGCGACGAGCTCCTGCGTGCGGCCGACGGCGAAGGCGGGCACGACCACGCGGCCGCCTCGCGCGACGGTCTTGTTCACGATCGCCACGAGCCCTTCGACCGTCTCGTCGTCGTCCGAGTGCAACCGGTCGCCGTACGTGCTCTCGAGCACGAGCACTTCCGGCGCGGCGGGCGTCTCGGGATCGCGCAGGATCGGCCGCGCGGGCCGCCCGAGGTCACCGCCCATGCACACGCGCTTCGTGCGGCCGTTCGCCGTGAACTCGAACGTCGTGATCGCGGAACCGAGGATGTGGCCCGCGTCCTCGTAGCGTGCCGTCGTGCCGGGCAGCGGCTCGAACGTCTCGTGATAGCCGTGCTTGACGATGCGCGTGAGCGTCTCCTCGACGTCGGCCATCGTGAAGAGCGGCTTGCGCTCGGGGCGCCCGCCCCGCCGCTTGTTCACGTGTTCGAGGTCCTTCTGCATGAGGAACGCGGTGTCCGCGAGCATCACCGCGGCGAGCTCGGCGGTCGCGGCCGTCATGTGGATCGGCCCGGCATAGCCGCGCGCGATCAGCGACGGCAGGTTGCCGATGTGGTCGATGTGCGCGTGCGAGATCACGACCGTGTCGAGTTCGGCCGGGTCGAACCGGAACGTGCGGTTGATGCGGTCCGCCTCGTCGCGGCGGCCCTGGTAGAGCCCGCAGTCGAACAGCAGCTTCTTGCCCGCGAAGGCCAGCAGGTGGCGGGAGCCCGTCACGGTGCGCGCGGCGCCGTGGAACGCGATGCCGAGGGTAGTCTTCATGTCAGTAGGCCGCGTAGAAGATCATGCCGAGCGAGATCTGCACGCCCTGGTTGACCTTCGCGTCGTGGAAGATGGCCTGGTAGCGGCCGTCGAGGGTGATCGCCCAGCTGCGGTACACGAACTTCTCGAGCCCGGCGCCGCCGCTGAGGTAGAAGCCGTCGCCGCCGAGCGGGTACTGCACCTCGCCGTTCGACAGTCGCGCCGACACCTGCGTGATGCCGAGCCCGGCGTTCAGGTGCTTCACGGTCTTCTGGCGCGTGCCGAAGTACTGGTACATCTCGAAGCCGGCCGAGTTCATCACGAGACGGTCGCGCACGATCGTCGAGTCGATGTCGTCGATGCGCAGGAACGCGGTCTCCGCGCGCCCGGGCGAGCGCGCGTCGAGCGACTGCGTGTCGAAGGTCAGGCCGATGCCGCGCTCGTAGCGCATGCGGTAGCGCAGCTTCACGCTGAGCCCCGGCCCGCTGCCGAACTCCGCCCCGAGCTTGCCGCTCTTGGTGAGGGCGCCCCACTGCCCGTTCACGCCCACGCCCACCTGGCCGGCGCGCGGCAGCACGATCGACGCCGCGACCGCGGACGACGCGAGCACGGCGAGCATCACGAACGACAGGACCAGCACTCGGACTCGGTTCATCATTCCTCCACGACCCCGGTCGTGTTGACCGCGCGCGTCACGCACGCGGATGGAACTGGCGATGCACCTCGCGCAGGTAGCCGCGGTCGAGGTGCGTGTAGATGGCGGTGGTGGTGATGCTCACGTGCCCGAGGAGCTCCTGCACGACGCGCAGGTCGGCGCCGCCCTCGAGCAGGTGCGTGGCGAACGAATGACGCAGCGCGTGCGGATGGACGCGCGTGGCGATACCGGCGCGCACCGCGTGCGCGCGCAGGATCTTCCACCAGCCCATGCGCGACAGCGGCGCGCCCGTGGCGTTGCAGAACACGTGATCGTGGCGCGCGCGCGCCGCCAGCTGCGGCCGGCCGCGTTCGAGCCATTCGCGCAGCGCCTTCGTGGCGGCGCGGCCGAACGGCACGAGGCGCTGCTTGTCACCCTTGCCCGTCACGGTGAGCGTGCCGCCCGGCAGGTCGAGCTGGGCGCGCTGGGCGCCGACGAGTTCGGAGACACGGACGCCGGAGGCGTAGGCCAGTTCCAGCATGGCGCGGTCGCGCAGCGCGAGCGCGCCCTCCCCTTCGGGCGCCGCGAGCAGCGATTCGATCTCGCCGAGCGTGAGCGCGTGCGGCAGCTTGCGCTCGCGGCGCGGCGAGGCGAGCAGCGCGATCGGGTCCTCGGCGTGCGCACCCATGCGCGCGAGGAACGCGTGGAAGCTGCGCAGGCTCGAACGGCGACGCGCGGCGGTCGAGCCGGCGCGGCCCTTCTTGAGCAGCGCCGCGAAATAGCCGTCCACGAACGTCGTCGAGGCTTCGCTCCATTCGCGCAGCCCGTGCGCGCGCGCGAAGTCGTGATAGTCCACCGCGTCGCGGCGGTAGGCGTCCACCGTGCGATCGCTCACGCGCCGCACGCGGCGCAGCTCGTCGAGCCACGCGTCGATCGCCGGAAGCAGCGGTGACGGTGCGCGCGGTCCCTTCGGGGTCTTCGGCGCCTTCGGAACGAGGGTCGCGCTCACGCCGCCCCCTCCCGTCCCGACGCGAGATGCTCGGCGACGCGGCGCGCGAGCGTGAGCGGCACACGTGCGCGCGCGGCGATCTCGGAGGCGGTGGCGGCGCGCAGCGCGTCCACCGAACCGAACTCCTTGAGCAGCGCCGCACGGCGCGTCGGGCCGACGCCCGGCACCGCGTCGAGCGCGCTGCCGATGCGCGCGCGCGAGCGCAGCTTGCGGTGGTACTCGAGCCCGAAGCGATGCGCCTCGTCGCGCAGCCGCTGCAGCGCCCGCAGTCCCGGCGAACGTCGCGCGAGCCGCAGGTCGGGCAGGCCCTCACGCACCACCAGTTCCTCGCGCTTCGCCAGTCCGATCATGGACACGGGGCGCGAGGCGACCTTCTCGATCGCCGCGCGCGCCGAAGCGAGCTGGCCCGCGCCGCCGTCGATCACGACGAGGTCGGGGCGCAGCAGTTCGCCGGACTCGACGCGCGTCCAGTAACGCTCGACCGCCTCGCCGATCATCGCGAAGTCGTCGGGACCGGGATTTCGCATGCGCATGCGCCGGTAGAGCGCCTTGCGCGGGCGCCCGTCCTCGGAGGCGACGACCGCGGCGACCGCCTGGTCCGCGCCGAAGTTCGAGATGTCGAAGCACACCATGCGATGCGGCGGGTCCGGCAGCCCGAGTTCCTTCTGCAGCGTGAGCGTCGCGGCGGAGAAGCGCGAGCGCTTGCCCGCCGCGCGCGCGACGAGGTCCTCGAGCGCCACGGAAGCGTTGCGGTCCGCGACCTCGACCATGCGCCGGCCGCGGCCGCGCACCGGCGCGGACAGTTCGACCGCATGCCCCGCGCGGGCCGAAAGCGCCTGCGCGAGCGCCTCGTGACCGGCGGGCAGGGTCCCGACCAGCACGCGGCGCGGCAGGTCGGTGCGCGACAGCGCGTGCTGCGTGATCCACACCTCGGCGATCGCGGCGTCGTCGAGCCCGTCGGCCTGCTCGATCACGCGCGACTCCTTCCTGATCACTCGGCCGTCGCGCACGATGAGCAGGGCATCACGCGTGCGCGCCCGGCGCGCCACGCCGAGCACGTCGGTGTCGCGCGGATCGGCGGTGACCATCTTCTGCGGCACCTGGGTGTTCGATCAGCCGATTCGTCGCGGCGCTGCGCCGCCAGTTCGTAGTACAGCAGCTCGCGGCCGCGTCCATCTGGCGCGCAGGCGCGCGAGCAGTTCCTCGTTGCGCCCGGTGAGCAACAGCACCAGCTCGTCCGCCATCGCGCGATAGGCCGTGCGGTCCACCCGCGCGCGGCCAGCAGGCCTCTCGCGCAGCGCTTGATGTGGAAGTACAGGCACGGGCCGGTCGCGGCGCTTGTAGTCCTCGAAGTTGCGGCACGTGCGCAGCGGGAACACGCGGCGCAGCTCGCGCAGCGTGCGGCGCAGGTTCTTCACGTCCGTGAAGGGTCCCAGGTAGCGCCCGCCGTCGTCGCGCACGCGGCGCGTCACCGACACGCGCGGGAAGTCGTCGGCCATCGAGAGCTTCACGAACGGGAAGCTCTTGTCGTCCTTCAGCAGCACGTTGTAGTGCGGCCGGTGCTGGCGGATGAGCGTGCTCTCGAGCAGCAGCGCCTCGGCCTCGGTGTCCGTGAGGATCGTGTCCACGTCCACGGCGCGCGCGATCATCTCGTCCATGCGGGGCCGCTGCGGATCGTGCGACAGGTAGCTGCGCACGCGGCTGGCCAGCTGGATCGCCTTGCCGACATACAGCACTTCGCCGCGGGCGTCCTTGAAGAGGTAAACCCCCGGCGCCGCAGGAAGATTCGCGATTTTCTCGGCAATTGTGCCCACGGAAGCCTCCGGAGACACGAGTGGGGGTACTCGAGGAACGCAGACTACACGCCCGCGAGAGTGCGGCACAACGGCCGAATCGGGGTCCCGGAAGGGCCGCTCCGGGCTTCGAACCCTCGGGGCCGCCGGAGCGACCGCGGCGGCCGGCCCACGGGCGTCCTCGCGTGGCCGCGAACCGCCCGAGTGCTTGACACTCGCCCCGGCCGGACGGTACTTTCCCCCGGCTTTTTCCAAGCCTGTCTCACTCTTCCGGAGGATTCCATGCCGCATCACAAGTCAGCGGCCAAGCGCGTGGTGACGAACGAAAAGCGCCGCCTGCGCAACATCGCCGCGACCAGCCGCATGCGCACCGCCATCAAGGCCGTCCGCTCGGCGACCACCAAGACTGCCGGCGAAGCCGCGCTCCACGACACCATCGCCGTGCTCGACCGCACCGCGGCGAAGGGCATCATCAAGCGCGAGACCGCCAGCCGCCACAAGTCGCGGCTGTCGAAGTTCGTCGCCAAGCTTCCCGCCTGATCGAGGCCGGATCTTGCGCCGTCTCGCGGCCGCCTCGCTGATCGCGGGCGTCGTGATGGCTGCACCGATGTGGGCCTCCTGTGCCTCCGCACAGGCGGCCTCTCCTTTCGAGCTCGTGCCCCGCTCCGAGCCTCCCGCACGATCGCACTGGGCGGCTTACACCTGCGCCGCCGCGGGCGCCGGGCTGCTCGTCGCCTCGTTCCCGCTGCGCGACACCGCCGACCGCCGCTACGCGGAGTACCTCACCGAGACCGACCCGACGCGCATCGGCGCGCGCTGGGACGCCAGCGTGCGCGCCGATCGGGTCGCCAACGGCTCGTTGCTCGCCGGTGAAGCGCTGCTCGCCACCGCGGTCTGGCTCCGCTTCGTGCACCGTCCGCACGCCGCTCCCGTCGCGCTCACCGTGGGGCCTTCCTCGTGCGTCCTGTCGCTGCGCTTCTGATCGCCGCCGCGCTCGCGGCGGGCTGCCTCGGCGCCGGCGGCGGCAGCCGCCGCGAGCGTGCGAACCCGCTCGACCCCGGCAATCCCGAAACCGGCGGCCGTCCCGAAGGCTTCAACGCCGTCTCGAACTACAGCGTGATCTCGCTCACGTGGACTCCGCGGCCGGATCTCGCGATCGACGGCTTCCTGCTGTCGCGCCTCGCCCCCGGCGATTCGCTCTACCGCCCACTCGGTGACGTCCGCCCGGTGACCTCGAACGGCTACGTGGACGCCGGCGTGCTCAACGGCCTGCGCTACCGCTATCGGCTCGCCTACGTCGTGGGCGGCCAGATCGGGCAGCGTCCCGCGGAGGACGAAGCGACGGCCGGAGCGTTGCGTGCGTACGTCGCCGATCCCGGCGCGGGCGCCGTCGTACGGCTCAGCCCCGACGGCCGCGACGTGATCACGCGCTGGACCAACTTCGGCGCCGTGCAGAGTGTCGCGGTGGACGGCGAGGCCGGGCTCGTCTGGGTTTCGTCGGCGGCGGACGGGCTCGCCGGCTGGCTCGATCCCTCGACACCGTTCACGCTGCAGGTGACCGGCATCTCGCGCCCCTACTCGCTCGCGGTGGACCGTGGCAACAACACCGTCTGGATCTGCGACGGCGTGGGCGCGCTCGTGCATCGCGACCTGAATGGGGCGAGCGCGACGCCGGGCACCATTCCGCTGCTCGACGACCCCATCGGCGTCGCCGTGGGCCCCTCCGACCGCTCGGTCTGGGTGTGCGAGGGCGGCGGCAACCGCGTGCGGCGCTGGAACAGCGTCGGTACGCCGGTGGCCACGGCGTTCCTCGGCTCGAGCCCGTCCCGCGTCGCGGTGGACTCGCTCACGCGCATCGCCTGGGTGACGAGCCTGCAGGTGGGCCGCATCTGGCGGATCGCCGAGAACGGCGCGCTGATCGACTCGTCCGCCGCGTGCTCCGGACCCATCGGCATCGCGATCGACCGCCCGCGCGGACTCGTCTGGGTGGCCGATGCCGTCGGCAATCGCGTCGTCGCACTCGACGTCGCGACGCTCGCCGTCGTCCGCACGATCGGCGGCTTCGTCGAGCCGCGCAGCGTCGCGGTGGATCCGCGCAACGGCGAAGTGTGGATCGTCGCGCGCGGCACCCGCGCGGTCGTGCGCTGCGCGAGCGACGGCACGGTGCTCGACCGTCTCGACGGCTTCACCGACCCGTCGGAGGTCGCGCTCGATCACGGCTGGTGAGCGCGCGCGCTCAGAAGTTGTAGAGGATCACGAACGCGTGACTCGGGCTGGCCGAGTCGAACTTGCGGAAGTCGTCGCTGGTCCACATCCAGTTCCAGCGGAACGCCGGGAAGAAGCCGCCGCCGAGGTAGAGCCCCCAGCCGAGCACGCCCACCTGGTTCCGCTCGCCGTTCTCCCACGCCCACGCGCCGTCACCGAAGACCGAACCGTGCACCGTCGGGAACGGCCACGGGCTGGGCACGGCGACCACGACGTTGCGCACGAGTGGGAAGCGCGCCTCGACCTGCGAGGTGACCGCGCTCAGGCCCGACAGGTAGCGGCGTTCGGTGACGCGCACGCGGGAGGGCCCGCCGAGGTAGATGCGCTGCGCGTCGCGCCCGAAGTTCGTCGAGCCCGCGGAGCGCCAGACGAGCGTGAGCGGCCGCAGCGGATGGCGGTAGTGGCGGAACTCGCCGTACACGGTGCCGAAGTCCCCGCGCCCGCCGCTCATGTCGCGCGTCGCGCCCGCGCTCAGGTTGAACCGCGAGCCACCCACCGGCCCGTCCCACGTCCAGCGCGAGTTGTCGTGCACGATCGAAAGATAGTTCGAGACGAGGTCCACGGTCGGCGCGCTGCCGTTGCGGAGCAGGTGATTCGAGGCGTGTTTCACCTCGACGCCCATCTCGATGCGGTCGAAGCGCGAGAACGGGTAGCTCGCGATCGCGAGCAGGCCGAGGCGCTTCTCGCGGCGCAGCAGTTCGAAGTCCGGATCGTAGAGGCTCGTGAGCCGGAACACGCCGACCGCGTAGTTGAGCCGCTGCGCCTGGTTGAAGTACGTGAGCCCGCCCTCCCAGCCGTCCCAGAAGTCACCGAAGGACTCCGAATCGTTGGCGAGCGTGAACAGGAACTGCTCGTTGCCGAGCACGTCGCTGAACGCGATCTGCCCGAATCCCATCGTGCTGTTGAACGACGGGCTGGTGCCGATCGCGTTCTGCATGAGGTCGAGGCCGATGCGGCGCTGGTAGCGCTGCGCGGGTTCGGCGTGCACGACGTCGGGCAGGACCGCTGCGACCGCGGGCTCGCGCCCCGGCGCGCGCTCGGCGACCTCGGCGAGCGTGTCGGGCGAGAAGCGCAGCACCCACGTGCGGAACGTGACGCCCTCCTGCACCGTCGCGAGCAGTCCGCCGCCGTCCCAGGTCCAGTCCGGATCGGAGACCGGCCCGATCATGCGCGTCACGCGCCTCACGCCCGCCTCCGGCGCCGCCGCGCGCACGTACAGGTCGCTCGTGCCGGCGCGCGTCGAACGGAATGCGAGCCAGCGACCGTCCGGCGACCACACGGGCTGGCGGTCGTCGCCCACGGGCGGGAACGTGAGCTGCTCGCGCCGGCCGTCCTCGAGCGACATCCGGAAGAGCGCCGTGCGCCCGCCGTAGTCGCAGCGGTCGGATGCGAACGCCACCCAGCGGCCGTCGGGTGAAACCGCCGGGTCGAGGTCGTCGAAGTCGTCGTGCGTGAGCCGGCGCAGTTCGGGCCTCCGGTCCTGTCCGGGGCCTGCACCGGGGCCTGCCGCGGGGCCGGAGGCCCCGAGCACCGCCCTGTAAAGGTCGCTCTGCCCGTCGTAGTCCTGGGCCGCGAACACCACCGCCGAATCGCCGGGCACGAGCACCGGGTCGTGGATCGCGACCAGCTCGGGAAACTCGAGCCGCTCGAGCACCTCGCCGCGCGCGGCGTCCACCACGTAGAGCGCGTCGCGCCCGCCGTGCTGCGAGCTGAGGACGACGCGGCCCGAGCGCGAGGCGCCGGGCCGGTTCTGGAACAGGTGGAACGACTCGAACGCCGGCGAGCCGCCGCTGCGCAGCATGCGCCGCTCGCGCCGCCGCCCGCTGTCGGGCTCGCTCACCACGAGGTCCACCGCGCCGTCGTTCACTTCGAAGAAGCACAGCCGCACGGTCGTGTCGGACGGCGAGGCGCCCGGCAGCGCCCGCGGGCCGAGGTTGAACCGGCTGCGCTGCGGCACGGGCTGCCCCACCTCGCGCGCGCGCGTCAGCGTGGCGACCGTCGGCAGGTACTGCCGCCGCACCCACGCGAACCACTCCGAGTCCACCTCGGCGAGCGGCCGGCCGTAGGTGATGCGGAAGCAGGTCTCGAAGTCCTCCGCGCGCCACGCGTTCTCGAGCAGCGCGAAGATCTTCTCCTCGCCGTAGCGGTCGGCGAGCCACAGCAGGAACGCCTGCCCCTCCTTGTACATCTCGACCGATCCCGTGATCGGCTCGCTGCGCGTCATCGGGTAGGCCATGCCCGAGACGACCATGTCGCGCAGCAGCCCTTCGGCGTCCGCGTCCCAGGTCGTGCCGCAATACTCGGCGAGGCCCTCGATGAACCAGAGCGGCGGGAACCATTGCGGCGGCTTCTTGTGGTCGTGCATGACCTGCGAAAACTTCTCGATCATGTACGCGTGCGTGAGTTCGTGGCGCGCGACCCAGCGCAGCCGCGACCACGAACCGTTGTGCGGCAGCAGCACGCGACCCTTGATGAGCTCGGTGAGCCCGCCGATGGATTCGCTCAGCAGTTCCGGCGTCGCGTTCGTCTGCTGGAACAGGTGGTGCGTCGAGTACAGCAGCAGCGGCACCTTGTGGCGCGGCTTCATCGAGAAGCGCCCGTCGAACTCGACGGCGACGCTTTCGGCGAACGCGGTCAGCGCACGCGCGAGGCTCTCCTCCTGGGCGTAGTAGTGCACGCGCAGGTGCGGCGTCTCGAGCACCGCCCAGGTCAGCGACTCGTAGTGGACCTTGTTCTTGCCGAAGGACTGGGCGCACGCCGGGCGCGGCACGGCCGCCGTCGCGAGGACGGCGGCGAGGATCAGCGCGAGGGGTGCGAGACCGGGACGCAGGCGCATGCGGGACCGCTCTTCCGGGTGCGAATCGAGAGGTGGAGTGTCGTCCCGGTCACTTCAGCAGGTCGCTCATGCCGTACACACCCGCGGGCGCGCCGGCCACGAATCGCGCCGCGGCGACGGCGCCGTGCGCGAAGGCCGCTCGATCCTCGGCCACGTGCCGAATCTCCAACGACTCGCCGTTGCCCGCAAGCACGATCTGGTGGTCACCCACGAACGTGCCGCCGCGAACGGCGTGCACGCCGATCTCGCCGGCCGTCCTCGCCCCCACCACGCCCTCGCGGCCGTGGCGCAGCGCCTCGCGCGTCAGCCCGCGCGCGGCGAGCGCGTCGTCCGCGAGGGTGAGCGCGGTGCCGCTCGGCGCGTCCTTCTTGAGGCGGTGGTGGCGCTCGACGATCTCGACGTCCCAGCTCGGGGGCACCGCGGCGAGCGCGGTCGCGAGCAGTTTGCGCAGCGCGGCGACGCCGATCGAGAAGTTGCTCGCCCGGAACACCGCGACGCTCTTCCCCGCGTCGCGCACCGCGGCTTCGGCCGCCGCGTCGAGCCCGGTCGTGCCGCACACGAGCGGCGCGCCGTTCGCGGCGCAGAACTGCGCCGAGGCGACCGCGCCGGTCGGGCTCGAGAAGTCCACGACGACCATGCCCTTGCGGTACGCCGCCGCGAGGCTCTGTCCCCAGCGCGTGTCCCCGCTCGCCGCGGCGATCGGGTCCACGCCCGCCGCCACGCGGCAGCCCGAGGCTTCGGTCGCCGCGTGTGCGATGGCCGCGCCCATGCGGCCGGCCGCGCCCACCAGCACGATGTCGATCATGCGTACACCGCGCTCGCGAGCTTGACCCCGACCTTCTCCGCCGCCGCGAGGATCGCCGTCTCGCTCGCCGGCTCGACCGGCACGAGGGGCAGCCGCAGTTCGTTCGCGCAGATCCCCATGCGCGAGAGCAGGAACTTGGTCGGCGACGGGTTCGACTCGATGAACGCCGCCTTGAAGATCGGCGCCAGCTTGTCGTTGAGCGCACGCGCCTCGTCGAGCTTGCCGGCACGCGCGGCGTCGGAGAGCGCGCGCATCTCGCGCGGCACCAGCTGGCCGACGACCGAGATGATGCCTTCGCCACCCACCGAGATCGCCGGCAGCGTGAGCGAGTCGTCGCCCGAGAGCAGCGTGAAGCGCGTCTTCTGCTTCACCTGCGCCATCTGGTCCACGCTGCCCGAGGCTTCCTTCACCGCCTTCACGTTCGGCGCCGTGACCTGCGCGAGCGTGTCCGGCATCGTGTTCGTGCCCGTGCGGCCCGGCACGTTGTAGAGGATCACCGGAAGCTTCGTGCTCTTCGCGACGGCGTCGAAGTGCGCGACCTGCCCCTTGGCCGAAGGCTTGTTGTAGAAGGGCGTCACGACCATCGCGCCGTCCACGCCGACCTCTTCGGCCATCTTCGTGATCGCGATCGAGACGGCGGTGTCGTTTGTGCCCGTGCCCGCGACGATCCACACGCGGCCCTTCGCCTGCGCCTTCACGAACTTCCAGAGTTCGCGCTTCTCGTCGAACGACGTGGTCGCGGCCTCGCCGGTGGAGCCGCTCACGACGAGCCCCTGCACGCCGCCTTCGATCATGAACTCGACGAGATTGGCGGTGGCGGTGTAGTCGATCGCGCCGTGCTTGAACGGCGTGACCATGGCGACGGAAAGGCCTTCGAACATCGCGCTCCTCCGGTGCGGCGGGGCGTCGAAGCTCGGCGCCGGGCCGCGGCGAAATCCGTTTCGGGCCCCGGCGGTCCGGGGCGGCGGGAACAGTCGCGCGGCAGCATACCCGAGGGGCCGCGGCGCGGGCATGGGAGATTGTGGGCCGAACGATCGTCGGCCGGAAACCGGAATGCCGTGCGCGCCCCCTAGAGCGGCCAGGCGCCGCCGAAGACGACGACCGCGGGGCCGGTGAGCGTGGCGAGCCGGCCCTGCTTCGTTTCGGCGAACGCGACCAGCAGGTCGTCCCCTCCCGCCGTGCGCACCGTGACGGGCGACGTCGCGCCCTCGGCCACGGCCCACAGCGCCGACGCGATCGCGCCGCTGCCGCAGGCGAGCGTCTCGTCCTCGACGCCGCGCTCCCACGTGCGCATGTGCACGCGGCCCTCGGCGTCGCGAGCGACCCAGTCCACGTTGGCGCCGGAGGCGCCGAAGGCTCCATGCGCGCGCAGCGCGGGCGACCACGTCGCGAACTCCACCGCGCCCACGTCCGGCACGCCCACCACGAAGTGCGGCACGCCCGTCACGACGAAGCGGCCGGCGAACTCGCGCCCGCACGCCTGCACGGCGCGCGCTTCGGGCGTGTCCACGAGCCCGAACGCCAGCTCGATGCGGCCGTCGTCGAGCAGCCGCGCGGCCTTGTCACCCACCGCCGTCTCGAACACGACGGTCCTTCCGGCGCCGGAGGCGCCGATCTTCAAATCCAAAGCGAAGCGCGCGATGCACCGCGCGCCGTTGCCGCAGAAGTCGGCGTGCCCGCCGTCGGAGTTGTAGTAGCGCATCGCGAAGTCGGTGCGCGCCGACCGCTCGAGCAGCAGCACGCCGTCGGCGCCCACGCCGCGGCGGCGGTCGCACATCGCCGCGAACAGCGCGCGACGGGCGGACTCGTCCGTCGCGAGGAACGGCTCGCGGTGGTCGATCACCACGAAGTCGTTGCCCGCGCCGTGCATCTTCACGAACGGGATCGTCACGGTCCGGACCCCGAAGGCGCCGTCCCCGCCGGCTCGGGCCGCGTGAGCAGGAACACGGTGCCCACGAGCTCGCCACCGGGCGTGAGCACGATGCGCATCTCCTCGCTCGCCGGCTCGCTCTCGCGCTTCCACGACTTGTTGCGGTCGAGGTCGCGGTAGGCCCGCACGCGGTAGCCGCCCGGATCCCAGCGGAAGTCGAAACCGCTCGCGATGACCTCGTACTGGAGCTTCCGCGTCGTGTCCGAGTCGGCGACGACCTGGAGTCGCAGCACGCCGAGCGAGTCGTTCAGCGTGTCGGTGATGCTGCCCGCGAATCGGCCCGGCGCGCGTGGATTGACCATCCGGACGAGAAGGTTCCGCGCCTCCGGCGCGGCCAGGGTCAGTTCGAGCGTCGTGTCGGCCGAGGCGAGCAGGTCGCTCGCGGGCTCGAACGAACGGTTGTAGTTGAGGTCGGCGAACGCCCAGATGCGCCACTTCGCGGGCGCGGCCAGGCCGCTGATGCGGAAGCGGCCCTGCCCGTCGGCCACGCCGAGCGCGTCGAAGTCGCGCGCGGTGCTGTCGGGTGCGCGGCCGTCGCGATAGCACCACAGCAGCGTGCCGGGCGCCCGGAAACCCACCGCCTCGAGCTTGCCGTCGAGCACGCCGGGCGGGAACGTCTCGGCGGTCGTGAACACCACGGTGCGCGGCTGCGAGAGCGCGTTGCCGTGCCGGTCGCGCGCGCCACCGCCCACGAACAGCGTGTACGTGCGGCCGAGCTTGAGCGAATCGCGCAGCTCGAGGGTCAGCACCCGCCCCTTCCAGTGCCGCGAGCGGATCTCGACGGGCGGCGCGAGTTCGACCGCGGCGCCGGTGCCGCGCGGCTCCATGCCCTCGCTGAACTCGACGACGAGCTTCGTGTCGAGCGGCACGTTCGCCGCGCCCGAGTCAGGCGACACGCTCACGATGCGCGGCGGCTCGAGGTCCGGCGGGCCGCCCGTGGGCATGCCCTTCTTCGCGCAGCCGGTCGCGGCGAGCACGAGGCACAGCGCGGCCGCGGCCGCCGCTCTACGCGCGCGGATGGGCCTGCGCATAGGCCTCCTTGAGCCGCGTGCGGCTGACGTGCGTGTAGACCTGCGTGCTCGCGAGCGAGCGGTGGCCGAGCAGCTCCTGGATCGCGCGCAGGTCCGCGCCCGCGTCGAGCAGGTGGCTCGCGAACGAGTGCCGCAGCGCATGCGGCGTCACGCCGAGCCCGCTCGCGACCATGGACAGCCGGCGCGCGACGACGCGCTGCACGGTGCGGCCGGAGAGCCGCCCGGAGCGGCCCGGGAACAGCGCGGATTTGGGATGAATGGCGGCCCGCTGGGCCGCCGGGAGCGACGCCGTGTAGCGGTCGAGCGCGGCCATGGCGCGCGCGCCGATCGGCGCGATGCGCTCGCGCCGGCCCTTGCCGCGCACACGCAGCAGGTGCCCGGTGCGGTCGAGGTCGCCGTGGTCGAGCCCGACGAGTTCCGAGAGCCGCAGCCCCGCCGAGTACGTGAGCTCGAGCAGCGCGGCGTCGCGTGCCGCCTGCGGATCGTCGGCCTTCTCGAGCGCGTCGAGCGCGGCGTTGAGGTCGAGCTTCGGCAGCGTGCGCGGCATCCGCAGCGGACGTCGCGGGAACGGCAGCGTGCGCGCGGGGTCGGCCTTGAGGATGCCGCGCCGCATGCAGAACTTGCCGAAGCTGCGCCAGGCGGCGAGCGCGCGCGCGGCGCTCGTCGCGGCGTGACCGGTGCGGTAGAGGTCGCGCATCGCGCGCTCGAGCAGCGGAGCGTCCCACTGTTCGGGCGCGACCGGCTTGCCCTCGCCCGCGCAGAAGTCGAGCACGCGCGTCACGTCGCGGCGGTACGCCGCGACCGTGTGCGCCGAACCGCGTCGGGTCGCGGCGAACTCGCGGAGGAAGTCTTCGAGTGCGCTACGCACCGGCCGGCTCGGCCGCGTCGGCCGGGAAGCGTGACTTGCACGTCTGGCACAGCAGGCTGACGCCGGACTTGCTCACCTTCTCGACCAGGAACGCGGCCCCGCAGGTGGGACACGGTGTGGGACGCGGACGGTCCCACATCGCGTAGTCGCACGCGGGCCAACGGGTGCACGAGAAGAAGATCTTCCCGCGCTTGCTCTTCTTCTCGGCGATCTCGCCTTCGTTGCACTTCGGGCACTTCACCCCGAGCGTGAACGGCTGCGTGTACTTGCACTCGGGACGGCGCTCGCAGTGGATGTAGCGTCCGAACGGGCCGTTGCGCGCCACGAGACCGGCGCCGCAGGTCTTGCAGACGCCCTCGACCGGCACCGGCAGCTCGGACTTGTCGAGCGGCTGCGTGTGCTTGCACTCCGGGTAGCCCGGACACGCGAGGAACGCGCCGTTGCGCCCGAACTTCTTGACGAGCTTGCGGCCGCAGACCGGGCAGTCGATGTCGGTCGGCTGCTGGAGCTTGTCCTTGATCTCCTTGGTCTTCTTCTTGGCGACCTCGAGATCGCGCGACAGCGGGTCCCACAGCTCGCGCACGACGGCGTGCCACTCGCGCTTGCCCTCTTCGACCTCGTCGAGCTCCTCCTCCATGCCGGCGGTGAACTCGAGGTTGAAGACGTCGGGGAACGTGTCCACGAGCAGCTGCGTGACGAGCATGCCGAGGTCGGTCGGTTTCAGCGACCGGCCCTCGCGCTCGACGTAGTCGCGCTTCGTGATCGTCGAGACGATCGTCGCGTACGTGCTCGGCCGCCCGATGTTCTCCTCTTCGAGCGCCTTCACGAGCGACGCGTCCGTGTAGCGCGGCGGCGGCTGCGTGAAGTGCTGGTCGGGACGGACCGTGCGGGGCTCCTCGCCCTCGTCGGGTTCGACCACGGGCTCCGAAGCGACCGCGAGCGCCGAGCCGTTGACCAGCTCGGGCAGGCGGCCCTCTTCGGCCTCGTCGTCCTCGTCGCGGCCGTACACCTTGAGCCAGCCGGGGAACCGCAGCACCGAGCCGGACGCGCGCAGGCCGAGGCGTCCCGCCTCGATGTCCACGGTCGTCATGTCGTACTCGGCGGGCGTCGCCTGCGAGGCGACCGCGCGCTTCCAGATGAGGTCGTAGAGCTTGAACTGCTCCTCGGTCAGGAACGACTTGATCGAGGAAGGCGTGCGGCCGATCGCGGACGGGCGGATCGCCTCGTGCGCCTCCTGCGCGCCCTTCTTGCTCTTGTAGAAGTTCGGCTTCTCGGGAACGTAGGCGTCGCCGTACTCCTCGCCCAGCCACGTGCGGATGTCGGCGAGCGCCTCGTTCGAGAGCCGCGGCGAATCCGTACGCATGTAGGTGATGAGACCGACGCTGCCCTCGCCCTTGAGCTCGATGCCTTCGTAGAGCTTCTGCGCGATCTGCATCGTGCGCTGGCTCGTGAAGCCGTAGCGGTTCGACGCGGCCTGCTGCAGCGTGCTCGTGATGAACGGCGGCACCGCGCCCTTCTTGCGCGGCTTGATCTCGATGCCGGCGATGCGGGCGCTCGTGCGCTTCAGTTCCTCGGCGAGCGACTCCGCCTGCGCGCTCGCGAGCGCGCCGCGCAGCTGGCCGTTGTCGAGCTTGTCGTCGCCGACGCGCACGAGCCGCGCGGTGAAGCGCGCCTTCGCCTCGGTCTGCGTCTCGTAGTCCACCTCGATCGTCCAGTACTCCTCGGGGACGAACGCGCGGATGAGCGCTTCCCGGTCGCAGATGAGGCGCAGCGCCACGCTCTGCACGCGGCCGGCCGAAAGACCGTACTTCACCGTGCTCCACACGAACGGGCTGACCTTGTAGCCCACGAGCCGGTCGAGCACGCGGCGCGCCTGCTGCGCGTTCACGAGGTTCATGTCGAGGTCGCGCGGATGCGCGAGCGCCTCGGTCACGGCGCGCTGCGTGATTTCGTTGAACGTCAGGCGCTGCACGGGGCTCTTCACGCCCTTCAGCGTCATCTGGAGGTGCCACGCGATCGCTTCGCCTTCGCGGTCGGGATCGGGCGCGAGATAGATGTGCGCCGCGTGCTTCGCGGCCGCGCGGATCTTGCCGAGCGCCTGGTTCTTCGTGCGGATGGCGACGTACTCGGGCTCGAAGTTGTTGTCGATGTCCACGCCGAGCTGGCTCTTCGGCAGGTCCATGACGTGGCCGTTCGAGGCCAGCACCATGAAGTCCTTGCCGAGGAACTTGTTCAGCGTCTTCGACTTCGTCGGCGACTCGACGATCACCAGCCGCTTGCCGGACGCGCGCGAGCCCGTGGCCTCGACCTCGGCCAGTTCTTCCTCGCTCGGCGCTTCCTCGGCGGCCGGCGCGGCCGCGCGCTTGCGCTTCGTGGCCGGGGCGGTGTTGCTCGCCTTGACCGCGGCCTTGCGCGTGGCCTTCTTCTTCGTGCCCGCCGCCTTAGTGCGCGACTTCGATGTCGCCATGTGGTCCTTCTCCCGAATGGTCGGCCTCCCCGATCTCCATCGCCACGCGCGACGCGACGTCGCGCGCGAACTCGACGCTCACCGGGCGCACGCCGCTCGCGGTGAGCATGTCGAGCACGCGCTCGAACTGCTCCGCGTCGAGCGCGCCCAGACGGCGCAGATCGAGCAGGTATCCCCAGGCTTCCGTGCTGAGGGAGTTGCGTTCCTCGGCGCTCATGACGCGCGAGGCGTCACGCCCCGGCGCGCCGGCCACCCAGCCGGTCGCCGCGCCCGCACCGGACAGGCTGCGCAGCGCGAGAATGACCGAGCCGAGATCCTCGCCCGTCCAGCCACCGGACTCGATGGCCTCGCCGAGCGTCTCGAGCGCGAGTTCGTCGCCCTCGAGATAGTCCTCGAGCTTCTGCGCGATCAGCCGCAGCAGGCGCGGAACGCCGTCCGGTCCCGGGCGGTCGCTCACGCGGCCCCCGTGCCTTCGTCCGCCGCCATGTGGCACTTCTTGTACTTCTTGCCGCTGCCGCACCAGCACGGATCGTTGCGGCCCACGCGCGGCCCCGAGCGCACGACCGGCTGCACCGGCCGCTGCGCCTGGGGCGCGGCCTGCGGCGGCGGGGCTTCGCCCTGCTCGACCGCCTGCACGGCGGCCGCCGCGGCGAACGTGTCCGCTTCCGCGTGGCTCTCGACCGTCTGCGTCGGCGCCTCGGGCGCCTGCTCGATGACCTGCTGCGCCGCCGCGGGCTGGAGTTGCACGCGGAAGAACCGCTGCACGAACTCCTCGCGCACCTCGGCCATCATGGTCTCGAACAGCCCGAACGCTTCCTTCTTGTACTCGATGAGCGGGTCCTTCTGGCCGTATGCACGCAGCCCGATGCCGCCCTTGAGGTGATCGAGCTCGTGCAGGTGCTCGCGCCAGCGCTCGTCCACCGTGAACAGGTA
>JBGANH010000040.1:0-20222 GCA_044222365.1 Candidatus Eiseniibacteriota bacterium | reverse complement strand
GCGTGTGCGTGACGACCGGGGCCGTGAGGTCCGGACCGACCACGAACGAGTACGGCGTCGCCGGCGCGGTCGTCGGCTTGAAGGCCGTGCCGCCGTTCGTGTCGCGGGCGCGGAGGTAATAGACCATCGTCGCCGGGGCGCCGGGGCCCGGGATCGAAGCGGAGAACTCGTTCGGGTTGCCGGTCGGCGTCATCGTGACGGAGTCCGTGACGGTGCCGTTGCCGTAGAACAGCTTCGGCTCGCCCGCGGCGAGCGGCTGCGTGGAGGTGACGTTCGCCACGACCGGGTAGGGACCCGCGACGTTCTCGCTGCCGGCGAGCGGCGTGTGCGTGATCGTCGGGATGAACGACGCCGGATCCACGAAGCCCCAGAAGCCGAGGCGGGCGACGAGCGTGCTCACGTGCGCGCCGCCGAAGAGATCGATGTCCGACTGGATGAGCTGGTTCGCCGCGTCCGCCATGGTGGCCGACGTGCCGAGCGCGAAGTGATGGTCGAGGACGATCGCGTCCATGACCGCGCGGCCGACGTGGTTCCAGCAGTCGATCAGGCCCGAGCACCAGAGCGTGCCCGAGTCGTGCACTTCACCACAGCAGTTCGCGGGGTAGTGCAGCGCCGTGTTGATGGCGACGCGGCCGGTCCACGTTTCGCCGTTGCCGTCCCACGTGAACACGTGGTTCGGCTGGAAGCCGGGGAACTTGGCCAGCGAATAGGAGTGGGCCCAGTAGTCGCCGAAGCCTTCGCCCATCGCGCCTTCGTGTCCGCCACCCCAGCCGGGCACGACGTTGTCCTGGATCGAGTGGCCGTATTCGTGCCAGATCACGTCCGCGTCCTCGTCGTCGTCGATGCCGCCTTCGCCGAAGGCGAGGTGGCCGGTGGACGGGACGTAGTGCGAGTTGTCGGCGCCGGAGAGACCGTGCGAGTCCACGGGCTGCACGCGGTTGTTCACGTTCGTGAAGCCGAGGCTCTGGATGTAACGCTGGCTGAAGTCGAGATGGTAGTAGCACATCACGTCCTCGAAGCCCTGGGCGCTGCGCTGGAAGCGGAAGCTGTCCGGGTGCGAGGCGGTGACGGGCGCCTGGGTCGGCGCTTCGTCGTCGATGAGCTGCGCGTAGGGGCCGCTCAGCGAGTACGTGCCGGCCGACAGCGTGATGCCCTGCAGCGTGACGATGTCGTACGAACCCGGGAACGGCACGGCGGTGTCCGCGTCGGCCGCGTCCACGTACGTGCTGTCACCCATCTTCGAGCGCGGGTCGGGGTCGAACACGCGGCCGGTGCCGGTCGCGTAGGTCATGCGGTCCTCGGCGCCGAAGACGGCGCCGGACTTCGCGTCCACGAACACGCGCCAGTCACCCATCGGCTCCTCGACCGGCATGTCCACGATCCACGCGAGGCGGGGACCGGTGCGCGAATCCACGATCGCGAGATCGGCGGCCGCCTCGGCGAGCGACTTGCCGGTCGGCTTCACGTGGTTCTTCGCCGCGGTGAGCGCCGCCTCCTTCGAGAGCGCGGGCGCGACGTCCACCTTCACGCCGGGGCGCAGGTTGTTCTGCACCGAACTGACCTGCCCCTTGGGCGAGACCTTCACGACGAGTTCGCTGCGGTACACCTTCACGCCGTTGACGACCTGGTCCCAGCGGAAGTGCGTGCCGGACGGGCTGCTCTTCTCGTAGCGCAGCTCGAGCTCCTGCGCGTACGTGGCGCCGAGACCGAGTTCGGTGGCGTGGGCCTGCACGAACGCTTCGGCGATCGCGCGCGGTGCCTGGCTCGAGGACGGCTGCTGCTTCGGGTCGCGCAGCCACATGCGGCGCAGCACGCCCGAGTCGAGGCCGTACTGGCGCTGCACCCCGCCCGTCATCGTGACGGAGGAGAAGGACTCGGCTCCGCGTTCGGGAGCACCGAGCGCGCTCACGCGCGTGGCTTCGGGGGATCGGGCGGGCGCATGCGTCGCATGCACGGGGGCGGAGAGCGCGGCCAGTGCGGCGAGCGTCAGCAACGATGACGCGACCGCGAGGCGGAGGGGGGAGTGCGGCATGGCAAGGGGTCTCCCATTGCAGGTGCGGAAGCCGAACTCAGCGCGGGGGTGCCGGATTCGGCGCGGCGAGGTGCGACTGGCGGCAGTGTCCTGTACTTGTCAGGCGAACGAAAGGACATTTTCAGGCGCCCGGGCGCATTGACAACACTTTCGCTCCTCGCCACATTCGCCCCGCCAGTCGTCGCCCGGGGCCGAGCGGTCCCGGACCGCATTCCAAGGATGGCCAGGAGGGGCGTACGGAACCGTTCTGGATCGCCGCACTCGTCGGGCTGACGGTGCAGGGCTACAAGGGATTCTCGACGTGGGCCCGCACGGGCCGCCTCAACCTGAGGCGCTTCGTCGAGACGGGCGGGATGCCCAGTTCGCACTCGGCCTCGGTCGCCGCGCTCAGCATGGCGATCGGGCTGCAGGAGGGATTCACCTCGGCCCTGTTCGGGGTGACGCTCTATTTCAGCCTCATCGTCATGTACGATGCCGCCGGTCTCCGGCGGGCGGCCGGCAAGCAGGCGATGGTGCTGAACCGCCTGATCGAGACGCACTTCCGTTCGCCCCACGACGACACCCAGAAGCTCATGGAACTGCTGGGGCACACTCCGTTCGAAGTGCTGATCGGAGGACTGATCGGCGTCGCCAGCGCCCTTCTCTGGAATCGAGTCCACCCGCTATGAGCATCCTCGAACGCATCCAGTCCCCGGCCGACCTCAAGGCGCTTCCGCGCGCGGACGTGGACACGCTCGCCGCCGAGATCCGCCACGTCATCATCCAGACCGTCGCGCGCAACGCCGGACACCTCGCACCCAACCTGGGGGTCGTCGAGCTGTCGCTGGCGCTGCACAAGGTCTTCGACTCGCCGGTGGACAAGATCGTCTGGGACGTCGGACACCAGTCGTACCCGCACAAGCTGCTCACCGGGCGCTACGACCGCTTCCACACGCTGCGCCAGCTGAACGGCATCGCCGGCTACCCGCGCCGCGCCGAGAGCGAGCACGACCACTTCGGAACGAGCCACGGCAGCACCTCGATCGCGGCGGCCCTCGGCTTCGCGGCGGCGCGCGACCTGCGCGGCGAGCATCACCACGTGATCGCCGTCATCGGCGACGGCGCCTTCACGGGCGGCATGGCGTTCGAAGGACTCAACAACGCGGGCGAGCTCAAGAAGCGCCTGATCCTGATCCTCAACGACAACGAGATGAGCATCTCGCCGAACATCGGCGCGATCCACCGCTACCTGACGAAGCTGACGACGAGCCGCATCTACCGGCGCTTCGAGCACGACGTGTGGGAGATGCTCGGCAAGCTGCCGAAGAGCCTGCGCGCGCAGCAGGGCGCGAGCCGGATCAAGGAAGGGCTCCACAACATGGTCGCGCCGACGATCCTGTTCGAGGAGCTGGGACTGAAGTACTTCGGCCCCATCGACGGCCACGACTACGACGTGCTCGTCGAGACGCTCGCCGACCTCAAGCGCTTCGAGGGTCCCGTGCTGCTGCACGTGGTCACCAAGAAGGGCAAGGGCTACCTGCCCGCCGAAGGCGACCGGACCGGCTTCCACGGCGTCGGCGTGTTCGATCCCGATTCGGGCGTCGCTTCGAAGGGCTCCCGCAAGACGTATTCGCACGTCTTCGGCGACATGGCCGCGTACATCGGCGAGCGCATGCCGCACGCGGTCGCGGTCACGGCGGCGATGACGGACAACACCGGACTGACGAAGTTCGCGAAGCAGTTCCCCGAGCGCTTCTTCGACGTCGGCATGGCCGAGGAGCACGCGGTGACGTTCTCGTGCGGCCTCGCCGCCGAGGGGCTGCTGCCGCTCACGACCATCTACTCGACGTTCCTGCAGCGCGGCTTCGACCAGATCATCCACGACGCCGCCGTGCAGGACCTCAAGATCATGCTGTGCCTCGACCGTGCCGGACTGGTCGGCGACGACGGCGCGCCGCAGCACGGCTGCTTCGACGTCGGCTACCTGCGCATGATCCCGGGCACCGTGGTGATGCAGCCGCGCAACGGGGAAGAGCTGCGCGACATGATGTGGACCGCCGCGCACTGGCCCGGCAAGCGCCCGATCGCGGTGCGCTATCCGCGCTCGCCGATCCCCGAGGACGCGCTCTCCGAGCGCGAACCACGCCTGCTCGAGATCGGCGTGGCGGAGCAGCTGCGCGCCGGCGGCGACGTGGTGCTCTTCGCGCTCGGGACGATGGTGGACCCGGCGCTCGCGGCCGCGGAGAAGCTCGCGGCGGACGGCGTCTCGGCGACGGTCGTCAACGCGCGCTTCGCCGCACCGCTCGACGAACGCATGCTCGAGGGGCTCGCGCGCAGCGTCGGCCGCATCGTCACGATCGAGGAGAACGTGCCCATGGGCGGCTTCGGCTCCGCGGTGAGCGAGGCGCTCGACCGGCTCGGGCTCAACCACGTGCCGCTGCACCGCATCGCACTCCCGACCGACTTCCTGCTGCACGGCAAGCGCGACGAGCTGCTCGCGATCGCCGGCCTCGACGCGGACGGCATCCACAAGAACGTGCTCGACTGGACGCGCGCCCACCAGCCGCACTGGTCATGAGTCCCAGGGCCCGCCGCATCGCGATCGTCGGTCACACGCGGCGTGTGGCCGTGCGCCGCGCGGCGGCGAAGCTCGTGCGCAAGCTGGCGCGACGCGGTTGCGAGGTGCGGCTCGACCGTGACCTCGCCGCGGCCATGAACCAGGCCGGCGAGCCGTTCGAGAAGCTCGGCGCGTGGTGCGACGTGATGATCTCGCTCGGCGGCGACGGCACCGTGCTCACCGCCGGCCGCGCGATCGCGGGACGGCGTGGCGTGCTGCTCCCGGTCAACCTCGGCGGGCTCGGCTTTCTCGCCGCCGCGGAAGAGGACGAGCTCGACGCGGCCGTGGACGCCGCGCTCGCGAAGCGCTGGCCGGTGGGCACGCGATCGGGCCTCGAGACACGCATCCGGCGCGCGCGAGGCGGCCGCGACCGCGCCATCGGGTTCGCGCTCAACGACGCCGTCGTGCGCAGCGCGGTGAGCTACGCCGCGATCCACCTGCGCGTGAGCGCGCTCGGGCAGGACCTCGGTCACCTCGTCGCGGACGGCCTGATCGCCTCGAGCGCGTCGGGCTCCACCGCCTACACGCTTTCGGCGGGCGGCCCGATGATCGCGCCGTACCTGAACACGATGATCGTGACGCCCGCGTGCGCGCACGCGCTCGGCAGCCGTTCGCTCGTGCTCGGCCCGGGCGCCACCGTGCTCACCCGAGTCATCAGTCCGGGCCCGGCGCTGCTCGTGCTCGACGGCCAGGAGCCGACCGAACTCGCGAAGGACGACGAGGTCGAGATCCAGCTGTCGAAGAAGGTCGTGCGCGTGTTCGAGAACCCCGAGCGCCCGTTCCTGCGCGCGCTGCAGTCGAAGCTCGGCTGGCAGGGGAGCGAGCGGAGAAGCCTGTGACGCCGGAAGGCGGCGAGCCCGCCACGCCGGCGGCGCCCACCGCGGCTCCCGCGGTCCCGCCGGCGATCCCGCTCTGCGCCGCCGGACTCGTCGTGCTGCTGGCCGGGTCGTTCGTGCGCCTGCCGGTGCCGCTCGCCGTCGCGGGCGGGGTGTGCGCGACCGCCGGAGCGGCGTGGCTCGCGCTCGGGCTCCGGCGCTGGCAGCTCGGGCTGCTCGCGCTCGCGATGGCGTACCCGACCGGCATGCCGCTCGTCCGCCTCGAGGCGCCGCCGCCCGGCGGCGCGTCCACGCTCGTGCTCCTCGCCGGCGCCTTCGTCCGGCTGCCGGTGCCGCTCGCGATCGCGGGCGGAGCCTGCGCGACCTTCGGCGCGGCGTGGCTCGCGCTCGTGCTCCGTCGCTGGCAGCTCGGGCTGCTCGCGCTCGCGATGGTNGCTGGCAGCTCGGGCTGCTCGCGCTCGCGATGGCCTACCAGGCGGGCATGCCGCTCGTCCGCCACGAATCGCCGGCGCCGGGCGGCGCGGCGACGCTGGTGCTGCTGGCCGCCTACGCCGCGCTCGTGTTCGGCGGCTGGTGGGTGGGAAGGCGCAGCGCCGGGAGCTGAGGGAAGCGCGTTCGGCGTTTCGCGCTGGCCGACGGCGCCGCGGGAACGGTATCGTCTTCGTTCGACCTTCCCCCGCGACGACGATCCCGCAAGCTCCGGTGCGTTCATGCTCCTGCGCCTCGACATCTTCCCGGCCGTGCCGCTCCGTGGCCTGCGCGCGCCCGCACTCGTGGGAACCCTCGCGCTGCTCGCGTTCGTGAGGCCCTGCGCGGCCGCCGACGGCATTCCGCTGTGCGTCGCCGCACACGACCAGCATGCGCCGGCGGTCACGCCCGACGGCGCGGGCGGCTCGTACGTCGCGTGGCTCGACCAGCGCCTCGGGTACAACACCGACGTCTGGCTGCAGCGCATCGGTCCCTCGCTGCAGCGCGCGGCCGGCTGGCCCGACGGCGGCGTCGCGATGACCTCGATCACGTGCACGAAGACGGAGATCGCGCTCGTCGCGGACGAAGCTGGCGTGCTCGCGACGTGGGCGGACAACCGCTGCAACGTCGCCACGGGGTTCGACATCTACGCCGAGCGCTTCACGCCGCAGGGCACGCGCGGCGCCGGCTGGCCCGCGAACGGACGCCTCGTCTTCAGCGGTTCCGCCGACCAGTTGCACCCGGCGATCGCCGGTGACGGTGCCGGTGGCGCGTTCGTGGCGTGGACGGACCTCGGCGAGACACCCCGGCGCGTCGCCATCCAGCACGTGCTGGCGAGCGGCGCGCTCGATCTCGTGTGGCCCGCGAGCGGCGTGACGCTCACCGCCACCGCGCCGGACTCCGCGGCGGCGTCGCTGCTCGCCGACGGCGCGGGCGGCGTCTTCGCCGCGTGGGAGGACACGCGCAGCCCGGACGGCGACCTGTGGATGCAGCGCCTGCAGGCGGACGGTTCCCCGGCCCCGACCTGGCCCGCGGGTGGGCGGGCACTCATGACGGCGTTCGGTGCGCAGTTCGCGCCGCGACTCGTGAGCGACGCGGCGGGTGGTGCGGTGGCGGTGTGGTGCGACCGGCGCAGCGGCGGCACGCGGCTCTACGCGACCCGCGTGAACGGCTCGGGCGCGGTCGTTCCCGGATGGGCCGTCGGCGGCACGCCAGTGTCGCCCGGCGGCGGCGAGCAGGGGCGCCCCGCACTCTTCGGCGACGAACTCGGCGGCGTCTGGGCCGCCTGGCAGGACGCGCGCTCCGGTGTGAGCGCCGTGTGGCTGCAGCACCTCGGGGACGACGGCGAGCCCGCGTCCGGGTGGAGCGCGACCGGCATCGCCGTGGCGCCCGGCCCCGCCGCGCAGACCGCGCCGGCGCTCACGAGCGATCTCGCCGGCGGCATGTTCGTGAGCTGGCACGACGCAAGGGAGTTCGGCACGAGCGGCGCCGACGTGTATGCGACGCACCGCGACGAATCCGGCGCGCTCGTCGGCGGCTGGCCCGAGGGCGGCCTGCCCGTGTGCGACGCGCCGGGCGAGCAGCGCGACGTCCGCCTGGCGTACGACTGGGAGGGTGGAGCGTTCGCGATCTGGACCGACGGCCGCGAATCGGTCGCGCGCGGCACGGACATCGCGGTGGCGTCCCTCGGCGCGTCCGGACCCGGCGCGACGCAGGTGCGCGCGCTCGCGGCGTCGCACCACGACGGGCAGACCTTCCTCACGTGGCAACCGCCCGCGGGTCTGGGGTGGAAGTACCGCATCTACCGCTCGCTGTCCGCCATCACGACGCCGGCGCAGCTCGCGAGCGCGACGCTCGTCGGCACGGTCGGCGACTCGAGCGCCTACGACCGGCACGTCTCGCAGGTGCTCGGTACACCCTACGGCTACCGCACCGACTCGCTCGCGGCCGAGCTCGATCCGGCGAGCGGGTTGTTCGTGCACACGGCGGGCGAGAACGCCGAGGGCTACTACGCGGTGACCGCGCAGAACAGTGTCTTCGGCGAAAACACCGCGATCACGCCCGGCGTCAACGCGCTCACCGACCTCGTGGTGGAACTGCTCGACCGCCCGCGACCGGTGTACCAGCGCACGCTGCAGGTGGGTTCGCGTGAGCCGGAGTTCTGGACGCTGTTCGTGAGCGACCGCGACACGCCGCTGATGGACGCGATGACGAACCGTTCCGGCATGGCGTGGGACTGCACGATCGTGCGTCCGGTGACGCACTGGGAGTCGTCGCTCCTCGTGCCGCTGCACTTCCGTGGCGGCAGCGTGCTCGACGCGATCTACGGCACCGGCTACCCGGGCGAGTGGGTGCTCGGCCTCGACGACTGGCTGCCGAACGGACAGGGCTCGTTCTGGTACGGCTGGGCGGACACCTACGACGTCACCTCCACGAGCGACACGCCCGCGACCTCGGGCACGGTGGTGGACTACACGCTCCGCCGCGTGCGCTTCACGCTCGACTGGGCGCTGCGCACGTTCCCGATCGACACGACGCGCGTGTACGCGTTCGGGTATTCGATGGGTGGCGCGGGCTCGGTGCTCATGGCGACGCACCTCGCCGACCGCTTCGCCGCGACCATGTCGGTCGTCGGCAAGTCCGACTTCGCATTCCTTTCGGACCCCGACACGACGTGCTGGTTCAACCCGAACGGCAACCTGCGCAAGCTCGCGAATGCACTCTGGGGCACCGTCGCGGCGAACCTCCCGGCCAGCGAGGGTGGTCACGTGTTCGAGCAGCTCGACGCGGGCTGGATCGCCACGCACCAGCCGCTCCGCCCGATCGCGCCGACCTTCCTGTTCGCGGGCAAGCTCGACAACACGATGGGCTGGGCCGAGAACATCCATTTCATGGACGACATGGCGGCGGGCCGCCGGGCGGGCGCGCTGTACTGGGAGAAGCGCCGGCACAACGAGAACCTCGCGGTCGTCTGGTCGCCGATGCAGGACCCGCGCATGCTCTACCGCTACCGGCTCGACCAGAGCTATCCGGCCGTCACGAACCTGAGCTTCGGGAACGATCCCGGCGACGGCGTCGCCTCGCACGGCGACTCGATCGGCACGATCAACGGCCACGTCGAGTGGGACACCTTCGGCGTGGACTCGGCGCTGCACTGGTCGCGCGGCGTGGACCTGCGCAACCTCACGACGCTCGCCGGCCTGCGCGTGCCGCCCGACTCGTGCACGGGAGACGTCACGCTCCGCCGCACGCGGCAGTTCCGGCCGGCGCCCGGCGAAGTCGTCACGTTCACCGTCGCCGACATCGCGGGCAACAGCCGGATCGCGCAGAGCGGCTCGGCGACGGCGGACGAGAACGGTGTCGTCACGCTTCCGGGCGTGAAACTCTTCCGGCTCGGCAGCCTCGTGGACGTCGTGCGCAATCCCGTGGCGTCGGCGCCGGCGCCCGGAGCACCGCACGCGGGTATCGCGCTCTCGCGCCATCCCGTGCGCGGCACGGTCGAACTCGGCATCACGTGGCCCGGCACGGGGCACGCGCGCGCGGCGCTCTACGACGTGGGCGGCCGCCAGGTGCGGCTGCTCTGGTCGGGCGCGCCCAAGGGGGCGACACAGGCGCTCTCGCTCGACACCGGCACGCTGCCGCCGGGGCTCTACCTGATCGGCGCCGAAGCCGGCGGGCGGCGCGTGTCGCGCCGCATGGTCGTGCTGCGCTGAGCGCGTGGCCCGGCCGCACTCCCGTGCTGCGCCGCCGCCGCGCCATCGAGTAGACTGCCGCCCACCTCGCACACGCTCCGGCGCCGATCGCCGGAGGCTCCGCCACAGGGTCGCGCCCCCGAAGGGAAGCGGGAACGCACATGCTGGAACGCCTGAGCATTCGTGACCTCGCGCTCGCCGAACGCGTCGAACTCGCGCTCGGGGACGGGCTGCACGCGGTCACCGGCGAGACCGGAGCGGGCAAGTCGCTCGTGGTCTCGTCGCTCGGCCTGCTCGTCGGCGCGCGCGCCGACGCCGACGTCGTGCGCGAAGGCGCGAAGGCCGCGGTCGTCGAGGGCGAGTTCCGCCTGGGCGGCGACACGGCGAAGCGCGTCGCCGCGCTGCTCGACGAGTGGGGCACGGAGTTCGACGGCGAGTTGCTGATCGTGCGCCGCGAGGTGAGCGCCGAGGGTCGCAGTCGCGCGACGGTCAACCAGACGGGCGTCACGCTCGCCTCGCTCAAGAAGCTCGGCGAGTGGCTGCTGGACCTGCACGGCCAGCACGAGCACCAGAGCCTGCTGCGCGAGGGCGCCGCGCTCACGACGCTCGACCGGTTGGGCGCGCTCGAGGAGCAGCGCGCGGCTTACGGCGAGACGCTCGCCGCGCTGCGCGAGGCGGACGGCGACCTCACGCGACTCCAGGAATCGCTCGCCACGTTCGCCGAGCGCCGCGACTACCTGAGCGCGGCCGCGGCCGAACTCGACGACGCGCGCCTCGCCGAGGGCGAGGAGGAGGAGCTGAAGCAGGAGGCCTCGCGCCTCGCGCACGCCGACCGGCTGCGCGCGCTGGCTTCGACCGCGCTGGAGCGGCTCTCCGAAGGCGAGTCCGCGGCGGGCGAGTCGCTCGGCGCGGCGCGCCATGCGCTCGACCAGGCGGCGGCGCTCGACGGCTCGCTCGCCGAGACCGTCGCCGCGGTGAACGAGGCGGCGATCGCGGCGGCCGAGGCCGCGCGCACGCTCGCGGACTACCTCGACAAGCTCGAGGCCGACCCGGCCGCGCTGGAGGAGGTCGAGGCGCGACGAGAGCTGTACGCGCGCCTGACGCGCAAGTACCGCCGCCCGGTCGCCGAGCTGATCGCCTGGCGCGAGGAACTGCGCACCGAGCTGGCCGAGGGCGAGGACTCCGAAGGGCGCTCGAGCGCGCACGCGCACGCCGCGAGAAGGCCGCGGCCGCGTGCCTCGCCGCGGGCACCGCCGCCCGCAAGGCGGCCGCGACGCAGTGGACGAGCCGCCTGAGCAAGGAGCTCTGGCCGCTCGGTTTCCCGCACGCCCGGATCAGCTTCGAGGTGGCGCCGGCGCCCTCGGGCCAGCCGGGGCCGACGGGGCTCGACGACGTGCAGCTGCTCTTCACCGCGAATCCGGGCGAGCCCGCGCGTGCTGCAGAAGATCGCCTCCGGCGGCGAGCTTTCGCGCGTCATGCTCGCACTCAAGTGCGCGCTGCAAACCCGTGACCGCGTTGACCTTCTCGTGTTCGACGAAGTAGATTCCGGCATCGGCGGTGCCGTTGCGCAGGCTGTGGGGGAACGCCTCCGGAGCCTCGCCGAGCACCGCCAGGTCATTTGTGTCACCCACTTGCCCATGATCGCGGCGTTGGGACGCCATCACCTGTCGGTTTCCAAGCAGGTGTCCGGCGGCCGCACCACGGCGAAGGTGGCGGTGCTGTCGGCCGCGGACCGCGTCGAGGAGCTCTCGCGCATGCTCGCGGGCGAGCGGGTGACGGACACCACCCGAAGGCAGGCGCGCGAGCTGCTCGCGGCGCCTTCCGGCAAGGGCCATTCGTGATCGTTCCCACTCGCTCCGAGTTCCACGCACTCGCCAAGACCGGCAAGCTCGTGCCGGTCTACCGCGAGGTGTTCGCCGACCACGACACGCCCGTCTCGGCGTTCCGCAAGATCGACGACGGCCCGTACGGCTTCCTGCTCGAGAGCGTCGAAGGCGGCGAGAAGTGGGGACGGTTCTCGCTGCTCGGCAGCCGCCCGTCGCTCGTCTTCACCGCGCGCGGCGAGACCTGCGAGATCCATCGCGACGGCAAGACGATCAAGGGCACGAAGCATCCGCTCGAGGAGCTCGCCGCGCTGCTGCGCGAGCACCAGGCGGTCGCGTTGCCCGGGCTGCCGCGCTTCTGCGGCGGCGCGGTGGGCTACCTCTCGTACGACGCGGTGCGCTGGTTCGAGAAGCTGCCCGAGCAGGCGAAGGACGAACTGCAGGTGCCGGACGCCGTGTTCCTGTTCGGCGACGTCGTGAGCGTGTTCGACAACCTCACGCACACGATGAAGGTGGTGACGCACGCGCGCGGGGGAGACGACCCGAACGCCGCGTACGACGCCGCGGTCGCGCGGCTGAACGCCGAGGTCAACGCGCCGCCGGCCCTTCTCGCGGATCGAGCCGCCAGCGGCGTGGGGCGAGGCGAGCGAGCCGGTTTCGAGCGTGACGAAGGAGAAGTTCATGGCGGCCGTCGAGACCGCCAAGGAACACATCCGCGCGGGCGACATCTTCCAGGTGGTCCTGAGCCACCGCATGAGCGCCGAGGTCTCGCAGCCGCCGTTCGAGGGCTACCGCGCGCTGCGCGTGACGAACCCGTCGCCGTACATGTACTTCCTGCGCATGGGCGACTTCTCGATCGTCGGCAGTTCGCCCGAAGTGCTCGTGCGCCGCACGGACACGACCATCGAGGTGCGCCCGATCGCCGGCACGCGTCCGCGCGGCCGCTCGGCGGACGAGGACCGCGCGCTCGAGGAAGAGCTGCTCGCGAACGAGAAGGAGCGCGCCGAGCACGTGATGCTCGTGGACCTCGGGCGCAACGACGTCGGCCGCGTGGCCGAGTTCGGCTCGGTCGAGACCAACGAGTACCTCACGGTCGAGCGCTACTCGCAGGTCATGCACCTCGTGTCGAACGTGCGCGGACGCGTGAAGGGCGAGCTCGCCCCGATCGACGCCGTGCGCGCGACGTTCCCGGCGGGCACCGTCTCGGGCGCCCCCAAGGTGCGCGCGATGGAGATCGTCGAGTCGCTCGAACCCGTGCGCCGCGGCATCTACGCGGGCGCCGTCGGGCACTTCGACTACCACGGCAACCTCGACCTCGCGATCGCGATCCGCACGCTCGTGTACGCGGACGGCAAGGCGTACTGGGGCGTGGGGGCCGGCATCGTCGCCGACTCGCAGCCCGAGCACGAGTGGGACGAAACCATGAACAAGGGCCGCGCGCTGTGGCTGGCGGTGCAGCGGGCCGAGCGGGGTGCACGATGATCGCGGTCATCGACAACTACGACTCGTTCACCTACAACCTCGTGCAGTACCTCGGCACGCTCGGCGCCGAGGTGCACGTGCGCCGCAACGACCAGACGACGGTCGAGGAACTGCGCAAGCTACCGCTCGAGGCCTGCTCATCTCGCCCGGACCGGGCGAGCCGAAGGACGCCGGCATCTCCGAGGAGGCGTTGCTCGCCTTCAGCGGCAAGGTGCCCGTGCTCGGCGTTTGCCTCGGGCACCAGGCGCTGGGCGAGGTGTTCGGCGGCAAGGTGATCCGCGCGCCGCGCCTCATGCACGGCAAGACCAGCCCCATCATGCACAAGGGCCGCGGGCTCTTCGCCGGGCTCGACAACCCGTTCGAGGCGACGCGCTACCACTCGCTCATCGTGGACAAGGACTCGCTCCCGGCCGTGCTCGAGCCGGTCGCGTGGACACCCGAGGGCGAACTCATGGGTCTCAAGCACGTCGAGCACGAGACGTGGGGCGTACAGTTCCATCCCGAATCCGTACTGACGCGGCAGGGCATGAAGCTCATCGAGAACTTCCTGACCCTGTGCCGCCAGCAGAGGAGTGTCCCGCGGTGATCCAGTCCGCCATCGCCCGTGCCGTCGCCCACGAGAACCTTTCGCGTGAACTCGCGCGCGCCACGATGGAGCAGGTGCTCGCGGGAGAGGCCACGCCGTCGCAGATCGCCGGCCTCGCCGTCGCGCTGCGCATGAAGGGCGAGACCACCGACGAGATCGGCGGGTTCGCCGAGGCCATGCGCCAGCGCGTGCCGCCGCTGCACTCGAAGCGCTCGCCGCTGCTCGACACGTGCGGCACCGGCGGCGACAACGCCGGCACGATCAACATCTCGACGACCGTCGCGATCGTGGTCGCCTCGTGCGGCGTCGCGGTCGCCAAGCACGGCAACCGCGCCGTCTCGAGCCGCACCGGCAGCGCCGACGTGCTCGAGTCTCTCGGCGTCGGCATCGACCTGACGCCCGTGGACGCGGCCCGTTCGCTCGACATCCTCGGCATCACGTTCCTGTTCGCCCCGAACTACCACGGCGCGCTGCGCCACGCCGTCAACGCGGCGCGAGCTGGCGCGGGGCGCACGGTGTTCAGCAGCCGCCAGCCCGCTCACCAACCCGGCCGGCGCCACGCGCCAGTTGCTCGGCGTGTACTCGGACACCGCCTTCGTGCGCCCGATCGCGGAAGTGCTGCACTCGCTCGGCAGCGAGCGCGCGATGGTCGTGCACGGCCGCGACGGCATGGACGAACTGACCGTGTTCGCGAAGAACCATGTCGCCGAGCTGAACGAAGGCAAGATCCGCGAATACGGTGGACCCGGCGGAGTTCTCGCGCACACCGATCGCGCGGGCGTCGCCGGCGGCAGCGCGGCGGAGAACGCCGCCCGCACGCGCGCGATCCTCGCGGGCGAGCAGGGCCCGGGCCGCGACATCGTCGTGCTGAACACCGCCGCGGCGCTCGTCGTCGCCGGCGTGGCTCCGGACCTCGCGGCCGGCGTCGCGCGCGCCAAGCAGGCGATCGACAGCGGCGAAGCCTCGCGCAAGCTGGCCGACATGGCCGCGTTCCGCGGCTGAGCGGGACACCGGCCATGCACTGCGAGCGTTGTGGACGCGCCCACGGCGAAGCCGACCGCTTCTGCGCGGGCTGCGGCGCCGTGCTGCCGGCGCCCGTCGAGCCCCTGACCGCGGCCGAGCCCGTTCCCGAGGCGACCGGGGGAGCGCCGGCCTCATCGAGCGCGAGCGAAGCGCCCGCGGCGGCCGCCGGCTGGACACCGCCGCCACCACCACCCGCGGCCTGGTCGGCGCGCGCGCCGGAACCCGCCGTCGCGCGCCCGGCGCCCGCGCCCGCGTACGCCGGCTTCTGGCGGCGCTTCTTCGCGATGGTGCTCGACGGTTTCGTGCTGTTCTTCCCGCAGGCCATCCTGCGAGTGGCCATGGGGCTGCCCGCGCTGTCCTACGAAGACGAATGGGGTGACCGGACGGTGGTGACCGCCGAGATTCTCGGACTCGCGCTGACCTTCCTCTATTGCGCCACGCTCGAGGCATCGGGCGCGCAGGGCTCGCTCGGGCAGCAGGCGTTCGGGCTCGCCGTCACGGACCTGCACGGCGGCCGCATCGGATTCGGCCGCGCGCTCACGCGCCAGTTCGCGAAGATCGTCTCGTCGCTGCTGTGCGGCATGGGCTACCTGTTCCAGCTCTGGAACGGCAAGCGCCAGACGCTGCACGACGCGATGACCGGCTGCCTCGTCGTGCGCCGCGACGAAAGCGTCGCGCGCGACTCCGGTGGTTCGTTCGTGGTGGCGTCGTGAGCGGCCCGGACTTCCTCGCGCGCATCGTCGCCGACCGCCGCCGGCGCGTGGCGGAGATGAGCGAGGCCGTGCCCGCGCACGTGCTCCGCAACCGGATCGTCCGCACCGAGCCCGCCGGACGCCTCGAGCGCGCGCTGCGGCGCGGGGGAGAGTCCGGCGCGATCAAGATGCTGTGCGAGGTCAAGCGCGCCTCGCCGTCCAAGGGCCTGCTCAACGAGCACGTGGACCCGGTCGCGACCGCGAAGCTTTACGAGGCGGGCGGCGCCGCGGCGGTCTCGCTCGTCACCGAGCCCGATCACTTCCGCGGCGATCCCGCGTGGATGAACGCCGTGCGGCCGCACGTGAAGCTGCCGCTGCTCATGAAGGACTTCGTGGTGGACTCGTACCAGATCCTCGACGCGGCCTCGCGCGGCGCCGACGCGGTGCTGCTGCTCGCGGCGCTGCTGTCGGAGGCCGAGATGGCGCGTTTCATCGGCGAGGCGCGGCTGCTCGGGCTCGACGCGCTCGTCGAGATCCACGACGAGGAGGAACTGGGCCCGGCGCTGCGTGCGGGCGCCTCGATCGTCGGGATCAACAACCGTTCGCTGCGCACGTTCGAGGTGAGCCTCGAGACGAGCGTGCGGCTGCTGCCGCGGCTGCCCGAACACGTCGTCGCGGTCGCCGAGAGCGGGCTGTCGCGTCCCGAGGATCTCGCCCGGCTGCGCGGCACGCGCTGCGACGCCGTGCTGATGGGCGAGGTGTTCATGACGTCCGCCGATCCGGCCGCCACGCTCGCCGCGCTCGGTGCGGCCGCGCGCGGCGCCTGAGCCGCGCCGCCGTGTCCCCGGAAGTCCACCGCACGATCGTGAAGGTGTGCGGCCTCACGCGCCGCGAGGACGCCGCGTGGGCGCTCGAGTGCGGCGCCGACTGGCTCGGCTTCATCGTGAAGGCGTCGAGCCCGCGGGCGATCGCCCCGGAAGCCGCGGGGGAGATCGCCGCCTCGCTGGCCGGCGCGACCGCCGTCGCGGTGATGGTCGCGCCCGCGCCGGACGAAGCGCTCGCGCTCAAGCCGCGGCCGGGGCCATGCGCGTCCAGCTGCACCGCGTCTCGCCGGCCACCTGGCCCGCGGACTTCCCGCTGCCGTGCGCATTCGCGCTCGGCGTCGCCGAGGACGGCGCGCTGCACGGCGAGTTGCCGCCCGAGCCGCACCTCGTGCTGCTCGACACCGCGAAGGCCGGCATGGACGGCGGCACGGGCGCCACCTTTCCCTGGAACGCGGCGCGCGCGCTCGCATCGGACAGGCCCGTGATGCTCGCGGGCGGACTCGACGGCGGCAACGTCGCGGCCGCGATCGCGGCACTGCACCCCTTCGGCGTGGACGCTTCGTCCCGCCTCGAGACGTCTCCCGGCATCAAGGACCCCGAACGCGTGCGGCGCTTCGTCGCCGCAGTACGAGAGTGTGATGAGCGCATCCGTCAGTCGTCCTGACGCCGGCGGGCACTTCGGCCCCTACGGCGGCAAGTTCGTTCCCGAAACCCTCATCCACGCGCTCGAGGAACTGGAGCGCGAGTACGAGCGCGCGAAGGGCGACGCCGAGTTCCAGCGCGACCTCGACGAGACGCTGCGCGACTTCGCGGGCCGCCCGACTCCGGTGATCGAGGCGAAGCGCTTCTCGGAGGCCGCGGGCTGCCGCGTGTTCCTCAAGCGCGAGGACCTGCTGCACACGGGCGCGCACAAGATCAACAACACGATCGGGCAGTGCCTGCTCACGAAGCGCATGGGCAAGCCGCGCGTGATCGCCGAGACGGGCGCGGGCCAGCACGGCGTCGCGACCGCGGCGGCCGCGCGCGCTTCGGGCTCGAGTGCGTCGTGTACATGGGCAGCGAGGACGCGCGCCGCCAGAAGCTGAACGTCGAGCGCATGCGGCTGCTGGGCGCCGAGGTGCGCGAGGTCGAGGCCGGCTCGCGCACGCTCAAGGACGCCGTCAACGAGGCGCTGCGCGACTGGGTCACGCGCGTGCGCGACACGCACTACATCCTGGGCTCGGTGCTCGGACCGCATCCGTTCCCGGTGATGGTGCGCGACTTCCACCGCGTGATCGGCATCGAGGCGCGCGCGCAGTTCGACGCCCTCGCGGGCGGGCTGCCCGACGTGCTCGTCGCCTGCGTCGGCGGCGGCAGCAACGCGATCGGGCTCTTCCACGCGTTCCTCGGCGACGCCTCGGTGCGCAAGGTCGGCGTCGAGGCCGCGGGCCACGGCATCGCGAGCGGCAAGCACGCCGCGCGCGCGTGCCCGAGCACTCGGTCGGCGTGCTGCACGGCGCGCACGCTCATCCTCCAGGACGAGCACGGCATGGTGCGCGAGACGCATTCGGTCTCGGCCGGTCTCGACTACCCGGCCCTCGGGCCCGAACACGCGTGGCTCAACGACCAGGGTCTCGCCGAGTACTCGCACGCCTCCGACGAGGGCGCTCGCCGCATTCGAGGAAGCTCCTCGCGCCTCGAGGGCATCCTGCACCCGCGCTCGAGTCCTCGCACGCGCTCCGCGTGGACGCTGCGCGAGGCAAGAGCTGGGTCCGAACGCGCGTGCTCGTGAACCTGTCGGGCGCGGCGACAAGGACGTGGCCGAGGTGCTGCGTGACCGGCCGGGGCGGGACCTGGCGGAGCGCGTCGCCGGCCTGCATCACGTCACGGCGATCGCGTCGTCGGCCCAGGCCACGACCGACTTCTGGGTGCGCGTGCTCGGGCTGAGCCTCGTCAAGCGCACCGTGAACTTCGACGATCGTTCCGCGCACCATCTGTACTTCGGCGACGCCTCGGGGTCGCCGGGGACGCTGGTCACGTACTTCGCGGGTTCGCGCCTCGGAAGCGACGGCAATGGGCGCGGGCAGGCGACGTCGATCGCGTTGCGCGTGCAGCGCACGCTCAGGCTGAAGCAGCGGCTCGCGCGGCTCGGCGCCGTGCGCCTCGCCCGGGACGTTTCGGCGATCGCGCGCTCGCGCTCGACGATCCGGACGGCATCCGGATCGAGCTGGTCGAATCCGACGCGTACGCCACGAGATGTAGGCCGACAGGGCCACGCCGTGACGCTCACGGTCACGAGCGCCGAGCGCACGCTCGCGCTGCTGCGCGCGTTCGGGTTCACGCTCCGCCACGAGGGCGCGATCGCGCGTGCGAGCGGCGAGGCGGAAGTCAACGCACGTGGGCAGCCGCTGCGGGCCGCGGCGGCCGGGGGCGATCCATCACGTCGCGTTCCGCGCGGCCGACGATGACCACCAGTCGGCGCTGCGGGTGGCCGTCGAGGGGGAAGGCCTGCGTCCGGGAGAACGGCTCGACCGGAAGTACTTCCGCTCGTTCTATTTTCGCGAAGCGGGCGGCGTGATCTTCGAGGTCGCGATCGACGCACCGGGCTTCGCCGTGGACGAGCCGGCCGAGAAGCTGGGGACGAGCCTGTGCCTGCCGCCGTGGCTGGAGGAGCGCCGGGCGGAGATCGCCGCCGCACTGCCGCCGCTCACGGTGCCGCAGCGGGCGAAGTGACGACGCCGCGCGCCCTGTGCTATAAACGCGGGCCGCAAGCGTGCGCCCGTAGCTCAATTGGATAGAGCGTCAGCCTCCGGAGCTGAAGGTTACAGGTTCGATTCCTGTCGGGCGCACCAGACTCTTCCCTCCGCGCGGCGGCCCCGTTCATGAGCCAAGATCTCCAGCCGAGATTCGAGCCGCACGCGGCCGGCGAGATGGCGTCGATGTTCGACGACGTCTCCGGGCGCTACGACTTCCTGAACCGCGTGATGACGCTGGGGCAGGACGGCGCGTGGCGCGAGGCCATGTGGCGCGCGGTGCCCGAGGACGCGCACGTCGTGCTCGACCTGTGCACCGGAAGCGGCGTCTCGCTGCCCGGACTGCGCCGCCCCGGCCGCGTCGTGCTCGGCATGGACGTGAGCTTCCAGATGCTCCAGGTCGCGCAGGCGCAGTACGGCACGAGCGGTTGGGCGCCGCGCATCGCGTGCTCGGACGCGTTCGCCCTGCCGCTGCGCAACGGATCGCTGGATGCGATCACGATCGCGTTCGGCGTGCGCAACCTGCGACCGCGACCGGCCGCGCTCGCCGAGCTCGCGCGCGTGCTCCGGCCCGGCGGCACGCTCGTCGTGCTCGAGGCCAGCGCGCCCGCACCCGGGGCCCTGCACCCGTTCCACGCGTTCTGGGTGCGGCACATGATTCCGCTCTTCGGGCGGCTGTCGCCCGATCCGAGCGCCTACCGCTACCTGAGCGCGTCCATCTTCGAGTTCGGGCACGGGCCGGAGTTCGTCCGCGACATGGCGGGGCAGGGGTTCACGCTCGTCCGTGAGAAGGCGTTCCTGCTCGGGGCGACCCGGCTGTGGGTTGCCCGGCGCGGCGGGGCGGTTGGTCAAAATCACGCCGCCGGTTCGCCGGCCGTGCGGAATGCACGGGGGGAGTCGGGCGAAAATCCGCAATCCCCGCACGGGGCACCGGCCGTCGCGGACGAAGCGCGGGCCTGGCTCGGGGTGCAGGCGCTCACGAGCGGGGCGCTCACGGCGGCGCTCGGGTACGCCGTGTACACGTGGCTCAACTTCCGCGCGCTCTTGCCTTTGACCGAGATCCAGCGCTTCGCGCTGTGGACGCTCCTGATCGCCGGGCTCGTGCTCTTCGGGGCGCGGACGGTCTGGCTGGGGCTGCGCTTCGCCGCGGCGGGAAAGGGGTCCGACCGGGTCGGGTGAAGTGGCACAGCCATTGCCACCTCATCGTGGGATTTTCCCCCAACAGACTCGGAACCCCTGCCATGCATGGTCGCGAAAAACTCCTCGCCACACTGGTCGAGCTCTCCGGACGGGCCGCACCGCGCACGCGCGCGGAACTCGTCACGGCGGTGCTCCGCCACGCCCTGCTGATCGCGGACGCCGACGGCGCCGTGGTCGCCCTCATCAACGGCCGCCAGGTCGAGCGCACGTCGCTCCGCCGGGGCGAGCCGGGTCCG
>JBGANH010000342.1:0-2437 GCA_044222365.1 Candidatus Eiseniibacteriota bacterium | reverse complement strand
AGAAGATGTACCGCGTCGTGCGCGATCGCGAACGCTGGTTCCAAGTGCTCATGGGTGAGGACTACCAGGTCGACGAGGCGACGACCGACCGGATCGCGGAACGCGTGCCGCTGCCGGAGGCTGCGGCGAAGGGGCTGGCGATGAGGCTGGAGGTGGGAGGCGCGTCACTTCATGAAGGGACCGTGTAGGAGATTGATCGTCACGGGATGCAGTCCTCAGCGACCTCCACCGCCGTCCATCTCTCCAAGGTTTCGTCTTGATCGAGGTCTGCCGCTGGCCGAAGCTACGCACAGATAACAAGGGCCTCCCGTTACGCACTCATCCAAGTGAGCGAAAGCTCCGCGTGACTGGGAGGCCATTCTCTCTCTCGGCCATTCCCATCCTTCCCATGCCCCGCAAACCCCGCCGCCCTCGCACCAATCCCGCCACCGGCGAGCCCGTCGTCGACGCGCTGGCTTTGGCGCGCGCCTGCCTGCAGTCGAACGAGCTCGACATGGCGGAGCTGTGGCTGAACGCGTGGGAAGAGAAGTCGGAGAACTCCGAGGTCCGCGCCGCGCACTGCCTCGACGCGGGCTGCATGCTCGAGACCGCGGGGCACTTCGATCGCGCGATCGCGCATCTCGCCGCCGGCCTCGCGCTCGAGCCGCTGGACGAATACACCGCGTACTTCCTCAACAACAACACCGGCTACATGCTGTGGAAGCAGGGCCGCCACGTGCAGGCCGAGCGCTTCTGCCGCGCCGCCCTGCGCGCCGACCGCCTGCGCCACAACGCCATGAAGAACCTCGGCAACGCGCTCGCGGGACAAGGCCGCCACGCCGAAGCGTCGCTGCAGTTCATGCACGCGTGCATCGCCGCGCCCCGCGACCCGCGCGCGTTCCATCACCTCGAAGACCTCGCGGCCGAACAGCGCGACGCACTGCTCCTCGCATGGCCGGATCTCGACAGCCGCCTCGCCGAACTCCGCCGCCGCATCGAGCCGCGCCCCAGCGACGCATCGCGACCGGAGCAGTCGGCGCCCGAGCCGTCCACGACCGGCATCCCCGAGTCCACCCGCCGCGCCCACGAGCACGCCAAGGCCGCGCTCGATGCGTACGAGTCCAGGCGCTTCGACGACTCGCTCGCCGAGTGCGACCTCGGGCTCGCGCTCGATTCGCCCAGCTATCCGGTGCGGCACTGGCTCACGCTGTTGCGCTCGCGCTGCCTGATGTTCGTCCCGCGTGGTGCCCAGGAGCGGCTCGAGTGGGCCCGCGACGCCGTCGAACTCGACCCGTTCGAGTTCCTCTCGTGGCGCATCTACGGCCTCACGCTCGCCGACGCCGGCAACCACGCCGAAGCCGCACGCGCGTACCTGAACGCGCTGCGCCGCAACATCGCCGATCACGAGACGCTCGGGCTGCTGCGCGCCCACGTCCGCAAGTTCGGCGCCCAGATCGAGCTCAACATCCCCGACATCCGCAAGCGCGTGACCCGCTATGCCGCCGTCATGAAGAAGGAGCGCGCGGCGCGCGAAGCGGCCGCGGGACAGGGGCCGGCCGAGGGCTGACAGCCGCCCGCCTCCGGCGTGGACGGCGCGTCGCCGGCGTGACCGGCCGCCACGCCTGACGCCGTTCCCGCGCAACAGCTTGCGCCCGGCACTGAATGCGCTGGCGAAAGTGCGAACTGTTCGCCCGGCCCGCCCCCGCGGAGCACGTCCGTGCCCGCTGACGCCCTGAAAAATCTCTCGACCCCGCGCACGCCGTCGCGGAAACTGGTGGTAGCGCTGCGCTACCGCCCGGAGCGGCCGTGACCGAGCGCGATGGGCCGAGCTACGACCTGCTGGAGGTGAAGCACCTCGTAAGGCGGGGGCGGGTCGCCACGACGGTCGAGGTCCAGCGGACCATGACCCGTGACGAACTCACCGTCGGTGATCTCAACGCAACGCTGTTGCGGCTGACCGAAGTCGACTTTCACAAGAGCATGCTGAGCGAGCGTGACGGCCGGTCGATGCTCGACGTCTATCGCCCGGTCCTGGTGCAGGCTCGGATCTACCTGAAGTTCAAGCTCACGCCCGACCGTGACCGGGTCCTCGTACTCTCGTTCAAGAAGGACACCAGCCGATGATCCGCGAGGAATCCTGTCCGCACTGCGGAGGCCGCCCGGTGCGCGAGGTCGTGGTTCGGCGTGAATCGGTCGTGGGGCGCTGGAAGACGGAGTACGAGGACCGGTGCTATGCCTGCGACGCATGTGGCGAGGAGTACTACGACATGCCGCAGCTCAAGGCTTCGCTTCGCAGCGCTGCCGACTCCGTCCGCGCCAAGGTCGGCCTCGTCTCGCCCGAGCGGATCCGCGCGTTGCGCGCTCGCTACGGCCTCTCGCAGGCGCAGCTCGAGCGCTTGCTCGGGATCGGCTCGAAGATGGTCGTGCGCTGGGAGCGCGGCGGCGTGTTGCCCTCGCT
>JBGANH010000039.1:0-19896 GCA_044222365.1 Candidatus Eiseniibacteriota bacterium | reverse complement strand
TGCGACAGGCGGCGGATCGTGGACTCGGAGAATCGCTTCATCGGGTGGTCATTCGGTGCGAGGGGATGTCGCGCCTGCGAACGCGGCCGCAGGTGAACGTTTTCACAAGGAACGGGAAACTGCGGCCGCGGCACCCGGAGGCGCCGCGGCCGTGATCGCTACTCTTCGGTCGCGTCGGAAGCGTCGGCGGAGCCGTTGTCCTCGTCTTCCGAGACGACACGCGTGACGCCGGACACCGCATCGGGCAGCAGTTCGCCGCCCTCGCCCGCTTCGGCGAGGTTCACGAGACGGACGCCCTGCGTGTTGCGGCCGAGCACCGAGATGCCCTTCACCGGCGTGCGGATCATCTGGCCCTGGCGCGTGATGATCATGAGCTCGTCGTCGTCCACGACTTCCTTCACCGCGACGACGTAGCCATTCCGGTCGGTGGTCTTGATCGTGATGATGCCCTTGCCGCCGCGGTGCGAGACCCGGTACTCGGAGATCTCGCTGCGTTTGCCGTAGCCGTTCTCGGTCACCGCGAGCAGCGTGGCCTGGCGCATGACGCCGACCATGCTGACGACCTCGTCGTCGTCGTCGTCGAGCGTCACGGCCTTCACGCCGTACGCCGTGCGGCCCATCGCACGGACTTCGTCCTCGTGGAAGCGGATCGCGAGACCCTTCTTCTTGGCGAGGATCAGGTCCTGCGTGCCGTCGGTGACGATCGTCTCGATGAGCGAGTCGCCTTCCTCGAGCAGCACCGCGTTGATGCCGGCCTTGCGCACGTTGCCGTACGCCGAGAGGACGGTCTTCTTGATGAGGCCCTTCCGGGTCGCGCAGACGAGGAAGTGCTGGTCGTCGAACGCCTTCACCGGCACGACGCTCTGCACGCGCTCCTCGCGGCCCATGCCCTCGAGGTAGTTCACGAGCGGACGGCCCTTCGCGGCGCGGCCGGCCTGCTCGATCTCGTGGACCTTGAGCCAGTAGCAGCGGCCCTTGTCCGTGAGGATCAGCAGGTAGGCGTGCGTGTTCGCGATGAACAGGTGCTCGATGTAGTCCTCGTCCTTCATGCCAGCGCCGGTGTACCGCCGCCGCGGCGCTTTCACCACGGTGCAGATCTCGGCGCTTGATCGCGGCGCAGGCGCAGATCGGCCACCATGTCAGCGTGGTGTCTTCGTAGTTGATGTCGCCTTCGTCCGCGACGATGTGCGTGCGGCGCTCGTCGCCGTACCATCTGCAGGTGGCGCCTCTCGATCTGGATGATCGCGAGCATCTTCTTCTCGCTCGCGAGGATCGAGCGCAGCTTCTCGATGGAGCTGGATGACCTCCAGGTGGTGTTCTTCTCGATCTTGTCGCGCTCGAGGCCGGTGAGGCGCGCGAGGCGCATCTCGAGGATCGCGTTCGCACGGATCTCCAGGCTGGAAGGTCTTCATGAGGCCTTCGCGCGCGGTCTCGGTGTCCTTCGGCGCGCGGATCAGCGCGATCACCTCGTCGAATTGGTCGAGCGCGATCTTGAGGCCTTCGAGGATGTGGGCGCGGCGCTCGGCCTCGGCGAGGTCGAACTCGGTCCAGCGCTTCACGACCACGCGCCGGTGCCGGATGTACTGGTCGATGATGCCGCGCAGCGTGAGGATCTGCGGACGGTTGTCCACGAGCGCGAGCATGATCGCGCCGATCGACGTCTGCAGCGGCGTGTGCACGAACAGGTTGTTCAGCACGACCTTCGGGTTCGCGTCCTTCTTGAGCTCGATCACGATGCGCATGCCGTCGCGGTCGGACTCGTCGCGGAGGTCGCTGATGCCCGCGACCTTCCCGTCGCGCACCATCTGCGCGATCTTCTCGAGGAGCGATCCCTTGTTCACCTGGAACGGAATCTCGGTGGCCACGAGGCTCATGCGGCCGCCCTTGCCCTCCTCGACCTGCACCTTCGCGCGGATCTTCATGATGCCGCGTCCGGTGCGGTAGCAGTCGGCGATGCCCTGCAGGCCGTAGATGATGCCGCCCGTCGGAGAGTCGGGACCCTTCACGATCTTCACGAAGGCGTCGTCGTTCATCTCGGGCGTGTCGATCACCGCGATGATCGCGTCGCAGATTTCGCGGAGGTTGTGCGGCGGCACTTCGGTCGCCATGCCGACGGCGATGCCGGAGCAGCCGTTGACGAGCAGGTTGGGCACGACCGACGGCAGCACCGTCGGCTCCTCGCGCGTCTCGTCGTAGTTCGGACGGAAGTCGACGGTGTTCTTCTCGAGGTCCGCGAGCATCTCCATCGACAGCGCGGTGAGGCGCGCTTCCGTGTAGCGCATGGCGGCCGGCGCGTCGCCGTCGATCGAGCCGAAGTTGCCCTGGCCGTCGACGAGCGGGTAGCGCATCACCCAGTCCTGCGCCATGCGCACGAGCGTGGGATACACGACGCCTTCGCCGTGCGGATGGTAGTTGCCGGAGGTGTCGCCGGCGATCTTCGCGCACTTACGATAGCCGCGGCCGGGCGCGAGATTGAGGTCGTTCATCGCGACCAGGGTGCGCCGCTGCGACGGCTTGAGGCCGTCGCGGACGTCCGGGAGCGCGCGCGAGACGATGACCGACATCGAGTAATTGATGTAGCTGGTCTTCATCTCGGATTCGATGTTCACGTCGACGATCTTCGTGCGATCGTTCAGTGCCATGTCCTGTCACCTTCCTTGAACGCGACGGCCGCGTTGCGAGCCCACGTCCTGCGGGCCCTCGCCCGTCCTGCGAGAAGTCAGTTGGGCTTCACCAGGGACCAGCGCCACTCGAGCGCGCCCCAGGCGTAGCGATCCGCACGAACTCCGCGCTGCAGCGCGCGCGTATCCACGGCGGTCGAGGTCCTGCGAGCGCGACACGGCGTAGCCGAAACCCACGCCACTGAACGCGGCCTGCAGATCCCGCGCACGTCGTCGACGCGCCGTGACAGCGCTTGCCGCGATACAGGTCGCCGTTCCTGACGCGATACGGCGCGGCGCAGGTGCCAATCCCACGCCGAATGCGTACACCGTCCTCGACGCCAGTGCCCCCACGAGCTGCGCGCGACCGATAAAGGTCGCCGTCCGCACGCCACGCGCCGCCGTACACCCAGCGGTGCGTCTGCGCCACGACGCCGCGCGACGAGCCGTCGTTCGCGTCGATCATGTCCCGCGCTTCGGTGCCGATGTCGTCGGCGAAGAACTCCACGCCGAACGAGAAGCGGTCGGTGACCCGCCACAGAGGCACCGCACGGAGCGAGGCCCCTCCCCCGTTCGGCTCGCCCGTCGTGGCGAACGAAGCGCCGGCGTCGAGCACGAGGTCGGTCGGAATCCAGCGGGCGGCGCCGGCGGGCGCCGCGAAGAACAGGGCCGCGAGCGCGGCCGACAGCACGGTGGTGCGAAGGTTCGTGTCCATCAGATGTCCAGGTTCTTCACCGCCAGGGCGTTCTCTTCGATGAACTGCCGGCGCGGTTCGACCTGTTCACCCATGAGAATGGTGAAGATGCGATCGGCTTCGACGGCGTCCTCGGAGTTCACGCGGACCAGCGTGCGGGTTTCGGGGTTCATCGTGGTGCGCCAGAGCTGGTCCGGGTTCATTTCGCCGAGACCCTTGTAGCGCTGGACCATCACGTTCTTCTTGCCGATCCGGGCGATCGCTTCTTCGCGCTCCTTCTCGTCGAAGCAGTAGATCTCGTCCTTGCCGGCCTTGACGAGGAACAACGGCGGCTGCGCGATGTACACGTGTCCGGCGTCCACGAGCGGCTTGAGCTCGCGGAACAGGAACGTGAGCAGCAGCGTGCGGATGTGCGCGCCGTCCACGTCGGCATCCGCCATGAGGATGATGCGGTGGTAGCGCAGCTTGGTGATGTCGAACTCGTCCTTCACTCCGGCGCCGAGGGCCGTGATGATGCTGCGGATTTCCTCGTTCGCGAGCACCTTGTCGATGCGCGCCTTCTCGACGTTCAGGATCTTGCCGCGGATCGGGAGGATCGCCTGGAAGCGGCGGTCGCGGCCCTGCTTCGCGGAGCCACCGGCCGAGTCGCCTTCGACGATGTACAGCTCGCATTCTTCCGGGTTGTCCCACGCGCAGTCCGCGAGCTTTCCGGGGAGCGAGCCGCCGTCGAGGATCGTCTTGCGGCGGGCGAGATCGCGCGCTTTGCGCGCGGCCTCGCGGGCGCGCGCCGCGGCGATCATCTTCTCGACGACCTTGCGCGCGACGGACGGATTCTCCTCGAAGTACTCGCGGAGCCCCTCGCCCACCACGCTTTCGACCGCGCCCTTGATCTCGCTGTTGCCGAGCTTGGTCTTGGTCTGTCCCTCGAACTGCGGGTTCTGCATCTTGATCGAGACGACGGCGGTGAGCCCTTCGCGGACGTCCTCGCCCGTGATGTCGGACTTCACGTTCTTCGTGAGCCCTTCGCGCGCCGCATAGTTCGTGAGCGTGCGCGTGAGCGCCGAGCGGAAGCCGCCGACGTGGGTGCCGCCCTCGATCGTGTTGATGTTGTTCACGAACGACAGCAGCGTCTCGCCGTAGCTGTCGTTGTACTGGAAGGCCACCTCGACGGAAACGTTGCCGCCGTCGCGGGAGAAGAACACCGGCTTGGCGTGAAGCGTCTCCTTGTTCGTGTTGAGGTACTTCACGAACTCGACGATGCCGCCCTTGTAGAAATATTCGTTCGACTTGTCCGTGCGCTCGTCGCGCAGGTGGATCGTCAGCCCGCTGTTGAGGAACGCGAGTTCGCGCAGGCGCGCGGCGATCGTGTCGTAGTGGTACGTGGTCTCCTCGAAGATCGTGCCGTCCGGCTTGAAGCGCACGGTCGTTCCGGAGCCCTTCTCCTTCTTGTCCGCGGCGCGCGAGGTCATCGGGCCGGTGGGCACGCCGAGCTTGTAGCTCTGGCTGTACACCTTGCCGTCGCGCAGCACTTCGACCGCGCACCACTCGGACAGTGCGTTCACGCACGACACGCCGACGCCGTGAAGGCCGCCGGAGACCTTGTACGAGTTGCTGTCGAACTTGCCGCCGGCGTGCAGCGTCGTCATGACGACTTCGAGCGCGGGCTTCTTGGTCGTCGCGTGGATGTCCACGGGAATACCGCGGCCGTTGTCGCGAACGCTGATGCTGCCGTCCTGTTCGACCGTGACGTGCACCGTGTCGCAGTGCCCGGCGAGGGCCTCGTCCACGGCGTTGTCCACGACTTCCCAGATCAGGTGGTGAAGGCCGCGAACGCTGATGTCGCCGATGTACATGGCCGGGCGCTTGCGAACCGCCTCCAGCCCTTCGAGCACCGTGATGCTCGTCGCGTCGTAATGGTGGCCTTTGGGTTCGTCCGTCAAAGTCGCCTCTCCTTCGATCGTGCTCATCGCTGGTTCCCTCCACGCGCCGCGACGAACCGCAACTCCCGCACGATTTCCGCGCCGAGATGCTGGTTCGCTCGCCGCACGAGCTCACGCTTGAGGAAGCTGAGCTCGTGCATCCAGGCCGATCCCTCGACCTCCACTGTCAACGTGCCTTCGCGAAATCCCGTGGCCCGCGTGCGCTTCGCGATGCGCTCGCCGGCGAGAGCCGGCCATTCGGCCACCACGCGCCAACCGGCCGCGGCATCCCGCAGCCCCAGGTCCTGCATGAGGCGCGGGAGAATGCCGGCCAGTGTGTCCATGCTCATCCCGCGGCGTCCGGAAGACGCAGCGGCATGATGAGGCAGAGCATGTCCTCGTCGGTCTGCGCGAGCGCGCCCACGGGCTCGATCACACCGGCCGAGAGGGCCGTCTTGAGACGGAACGTGACGTTTTCCGTCGGAATGCTGCGCAGGATCTGGAGCAGGTACTTGGCGTTGTACCCGATCTCCATGTTCTCGCCCTTGTACTCCGCCTCGACCGACTGTTCGCCGGCACCGAAGTCGGCGGTCGCCGACGACACCGAGAACTTGCCGTCGCGGAGCGAGAACCGGATCTGCTGCGTGTTGCTGTCCGCGTGCGAAGCGACAATGTCCACCGCCTCGATCACGTCGGCGCGCGCCATGATCAGCTCGCGCGGATTGTCCTTCGGGATCACCTGCTCGTAGTTCGGGTACTGACCCTCGATCAGGCGCCCGTAGACCTGCACCTGGTATTCGCCCACCTGCGTGGCGAAACCGATGTGGTTGCGTGCGTCGGCGATGCGCATCTCGACCGGGCTCGTGGCCTCGTTCGCGAACTTGGCGACCGAGTTCAGCACGCGGCTCGGAACGATGATGCCGTCCTTCGACAACTCGCCGAACGCGCCCTTGCGCGACGTGCGCGCGAGGCGGTGTCCGTCGGTGGCGACGAACGCGATGAACTTGTCGTTGCCGTGCACGTACACGCCGTTCAGCTGCGGGCGGGCCGGCTCGGTGGACGCGGCGTACGCGGAACGTTCGATCATGCGGGCGAGCACTTCGCCCTCGAGCGTGACGCGCATGTCGCCCTTGAGGTCCGGGACACGCGGGAACTCGTCGGCCGGCTGCGCGGGGAATCGCGACCAGCCCTTGCCGTCGGCATACCGGACTTCGCACTGGCTGCCGCTCATGGCCAGCGTGAGCGCGCCCTTCGGCATCTTGCGGACGACGTCGTGGAAATGGCGGGCGAGCACGCAGCACTTGCCGGGGGTGCGCACGGTGCACGGAACGAGAACCGAGGTGCCTTCGTCGAGGTCCGTTCCGGTGACGCGGAGGCCCTTGCTGTCGGCCTCCAACAGCACGCAGCTCAGCAGCGGCTGGGTGCTTTTCTGCTGAACCGATCCCAGGGCGCGGCCCACCGCGAACGCGAGGTCGCCCTGCTGGATGGTGAGGTCCATACGGTCACTCCCTGACAGGTAGGAACTTCATGTCGGGCCGCAGCTTCCACAGCCGCGGAGGGATCCTTCCGGGGGCTGGTCGGCGGCCGCCGCATCATAGGCAGCGCCCTCGGAGGAGGCAAGCGATTTCACGTCTCCCCAACTGCTTCTAAGTTCTTTAATTTCAATAATTAAAAGAGTTAGAAACAGTAGGCGCTGTGGTCTCCGGGGAGAACCTCGATCGCGAGCTTACAACTTGTTGCCTGCGAAGGGGTTGTGCTGCGCGGATGGGCTGGGGAGAAGTCGGTGGTTCTCCACGACGAGTTCACGTCCGGGAGAAGCGGCCGAATCTCTCCCCAACCATCCACAGGTTATGCACAGCTATCCCGAAGCCAGCGTGGAAATCAATCCGTCGATCTTCTCGCGGAAGGATTCCTCGCTGTTGATGCGCTCGCCGATCTTTTCGCATGCGTAGAGCACGGTGGTGTGGTCGCGTCCTCCGAACACACGGCCGATCTCGGCGAGGCTGAGGTCGGTGAGCTGGCGCATGAGGTACATGGCGACCTGGCGCGGAAGCGCCACGATCTGCGTGCGTCGCTTCCCGATGATGGCGTCGCTCTTCACGTTGAACTTCTCCCCCACGGCCGAAAGAATCCGGTCCGGCGTGAGGTGATCCGGTTCGGCGTTGACGTACTGCGCCAGCACGTCCTCGGCGAGCTCCAGCGTGATTTCCTGTTGCGTCAGCGACGCCACCGCGAGGAGCCGCACGAGGCAGCCCTCGAGATCGCGCACGTTGCCGCGGATGCGGTCCGCGAGCAGCAGCAGCACGTCGTCCTGCAGGCGCAGTCCGGCGCCCTCCTGCTCGCAGCGGTTGCGCAGGATGGCGATACGCGTCTCCAGGTCCGGCTGCTTCATGTCGGCGATCAGGCCCTGGTTGAAACGCGAGATGAGGCGATCTTCGAGCCCCTGGATGTCCTTCGGGGCCTTGTCCGCGGTCACCACGATCTGCTTGTGGGCGTCTCGCAGCGCGTTGAACGTGTAGAAGAACTCCTCCTGCGTGCTTTCCTTTCCCGCCAGGAACTGCACGTCGTCGATCAGCAGCAGGTCCACGTTGCGATACTTGTTGCGGAACGCGAGCGTCTGGCCGTGCTGGATCGCGAAGATCATCTCGTTCGTGAAGCGCTCGGCCGGCACGTAATGCACGCGCGCATCCGGACGGGCGTGCTTCAGCGCATGCCCCACCGCGTGGAGCATGTGCGTCTTGCCCAGTCCCGAGCCGCCGAAGATGAACAGCGGGTTGTAGACGAGGCCCGGTTTCTCGGAGACCGCACGACAGGCGGCGTGGGTGAAGCGGTTGCTGCCACCCACCACGAACGAATCGAACGTGAGCCGGGGATTGAGCTGGCTCTCGAGCCAGAGCTTGCCGCTCGGCTGGCGATTCGGTTCCGCGGGCGCCGCGGCCGCAGCTCGCACTTCGGGCGCCGAGGGGGGCGCGGGAGCGGGCTGGGGCGGCAGCGCGATCGGTTCGCGGGGGGTGAAACGGATTTCGGGGGTGGTGCCGAACGCCTCGCGCAGGGCATGGCGAAGCGTGCTGAGGTGGTGTTCGTGGATCCAATCCACGAAGAAGGCGTTGGGAACTTCGAGGTCGACCAGCTGGGGGCTCAGCTCACGCGCCACGATGGGGCGAAACCAGGTGTCGAAAGCCTGATGACTGGTGAGTTGGGCCTTCACGGACAGGAGGACTTGCTCCCAGAGACGCGTCTGCTCCTCCGGTTGCACTGGCAGGACGGCCATTTCTACGGTCCTTGCAGAATGGTTCGCGCATTTATCCACAAAGCTCGAAGCGGGGAGAGACTCGCTCAATCGCGGCTGCAGGCTTTGTAGGGGGGCATCTTGTGGAAATTCGTCATCCGACTTATCCACAGGGATTCGATAGTCTGTAAATCGCTGCAATTAAACAGTATGGGTCGCGTTTTCGCCGCTTTCCTCCACATGTTCTCCACAGTTCTTCGCGCACGAATCACGACGGAGCGGGTTCGGCCGGGCCACGCCTCCGGGATGCGGCGCGCTAAGCACTTATACGGCATGAAGTTGTAATTTTCGCCAGAGTCTTCCGGGGTGGGCGGCGATCGCCGCGCCAGAGGAAGGGCCGACAGGCTATCACCGCCGATTGCGGGCGTACAGGGCGGGAATATTCTGGCTGCAACGCGTTGAAATGACTTACGTTACAGGCAAGCCCCGAAGAGTTTTCCACAATCCCGGATCGTGCGTGCCGCGATCAGAACGGGAAGTTGGCCCCCAGGGTGAGCTTGAGGTCGTCCCGGATCTCGTCGCTCACACCCACCTGCAGCGCCGCGAGCACGCGGAAGTCCGGCAGCGGCGTGTACTCGAGCCCGAACCTCAACGGCACCGCGACGTCGGTCTTGTTGCCGGCGGCGAGGTCGCTCCGCGAGAAGAGCAGCGCCGCGCCGGCGAACGGCGTCACGCTCGCCCGTTCGTCGATGCGCACCGTGCGGCTCATGACGAGCGTGGGGCCCATGGACAGCACCGTGAAGTCGTCCGCGCTGTTCACGCCGATGGCGGCGCCGATCGAGAAGTCGAGCGGGGAAGAGGGGCCCATGCGCGCGACCTGCGCCTTGACGTCGCCGCCGAGCTGGACGGACGTGCGGTTCACGTTCGCCACGCTGACCCGCGAAAGGCCGCCCTGGAACCCGAAGTCCACGCCGGGGTGGAAGCTCATGCGCAACTGGCCGAGCAGTTCGGACTCGCTCTTCGTGAACGAGAGGAAGCCGCCCCCGAGGCGCGTGTCGAGCGGGATGGGCTGTGCGGGCGTGAGCTGCGCGAAGATCTGGGCGCATGCGGGCTGCGCCGCGAGGGCCAGCGCGAACGCGGCCGCTACGAAAAACGATTGCTTCACGATGGTTCTCCCTGAATCCGGCGACGTTCATCCATGAACACGCGGGGAGCTGCACGCGCACCGTGCCAAGTGCGCGGCCCGCGGTCAAGCGCGACCTTGCCCGCTCGGTCCCCCGCATGGTACCTGCGCTGCATGAAACTCCTCTCGGACTTCGACGGCGTGTGGACGCACCCGCGCGAGGAATCGCGCACGCAGGGCGAACTCGTGGACGCGCAGCTCGTGGAGTGGTCCCCGCCGGAACTGCGCGAGCGGGCGCGGGCGTGGATCGCCGACGCGCGCCGCCGCGTGCTGGCGCAGCCCGACCTGTACGGCTGGGCGCCCGGCGGACGGCTGTCCTGCTTCGCGGACGAGGATCCGTTCGCCGAGCACAGCGCGCTGCTGCACTACATCCACCTGCACGCCGGCATCGACGCGATCGCGACCGCGCTGCACGAAGCCGTGCTCGAGCCCGGACACGAATCGCTCGAGGCCTTCGGTGGCGCGGCGCACGCCGAGGCCGTCGCGCGGGTCGAACGCACGCGCGGTCCGGGCGTCCTGCAGAGCGCGGCCGACGCGGGCCGCCGCATGCTCGAGGGCGGCGTCGAGATCGTGGTCGTGTCGAACTCCGGCCGCGAGAAGCTCGATCGCTGGTTCGGTCACGCGGGCCTTCCGCACGTCGTGCATCCCGAGCGCGCGCCCGGGTCGCTCCGCCTCCGTGGCGGCGCGCGCAAGTTCGTGCTCGATCCCGATCGGAGCGTGATCGAATCGTTCGGAGCGCTCTCGGTCGAGGTGGCGCGGCCCTTCTACGAGGGCATCCTGCGCGAAGAGCTTCCGGACGCGGTCGTGGGCGACGTGTTCTCGCTGGACCTGGCGCTGCCGCTCGTGCTGCGCCGCAACGATCCGGCGTGGCGCCACGTCCGGCTCTTCTGGCTCGTGCACGACTACTCGCCCGCGCGGGTGCGCGAACAGCTCCGGGCGCACGCGCCCGAGGTCGAAGCGGTCGAGGACGGGCTGGAAGGCGTCGCCCGGGCGCTGCTGGGCTGACGCGTCAGTTCTCGCGCACGAAGAACGCCGACATCCACTCGGCGCGGTGCTCGAAACCCAGGCGGCGGTAGAGCGCCAGCGCCGGCGCATTGACGTCGTTCACGAACAGGCAGGCGTGCTGCGAGCGCTCGAGCAGCCGCGTGCAGAGTTCGGCGAGCGCGCGCGTGGCGATGCCCTGCCCGCGCAGCGCCGGCGGCGTGTAGACGCCGGAGATCTGCGCCGCGTCGGCCGTCAACGCGCTGATGCTCGAGCGGAAGCACAGTCCGCGCGAATCGCGCCACAGCCACGTGTGGCCGTCTCGGCAGTCCTCCTCGGCCCGGCGGGCGTACGCGATCGCGTCCACCTCGCGCGGGTCCTCGAGCAGCTCCTCCGCCCGCAGGGCCGCGCCGGTTTCGTAGACGAGCGCGTAGTCCTCTCGTCGCGCGTGGCGCAGTTCGGGAAGACGCAGGAACGCGGGCAGCCGGCCGGGGGAGAGCGACAGGTAGGACTGTTCGCGCACGAGCCGCGGGCCGAAGTCGTCGCCCGGAAAGCATGCGAGCAGCGCGCGCACCATCGGCGCGGGCCCGATGACCTGGAAGCGGTTCGGCAGCGCCGCCCGCCTCTCGCAGGCGAGCGCCCCGAGCGCCGCCGCGGCCTCGACATCGTCCCCGGCCGGCAGCACGGCGCCCGAGTGCCCGCCGAGATAGAGCAGCGCCGTGATGCGTCCCTGACGCCGTGCGGCCCAGTACTCGTCCTTCGGGCGCGCGAGCGCGTCGCGCAGCACGAGCGCCATGAGGTAGACGTTCGTCACGGGGTCCGCGTCGAGGAACGTGAGCACGTCCGGTACGTCGGCGGGCCCGAGCCGCTCGATCGCGGGTGACGGCGAGGTGGACGCGGGTGTCATCGAGAGGCCTCGTGCATGCGCGCACTGTAGCCCCGACGCGCACGGGGTTGCCAGTTACGCCGCGTCAACATTGACGTTTTCGCGCGCACGCACCTAGCATCCCGCCCGGAGGAACACATGGCCGAGATGGTGATGGTGATCGAGGACGAGAAGGAAATCCGCGACCTGCTCCAGTACAACCTCGAGCGCGCCGGATGGAAGGTCGCCACGTTCGCCGACGGCGACTCCGGACTCGAACAGATCTTCGCCTCGCGTCCCGACGCCGTGATCCTCGATCTCATGCTGCCCGGCAAGAACGGTCTCGAGATCCTGCGCGAAGTGCGCGCCGAACCCGCGACGTCGGATCTGCCCGTGCTCGTGCTCACCGCGCGCGGCGCGGAGATGGACAAGCTGCTCGGCTTCGAGCACGGCGCGGACGACTACCTCACGAAGCCGTTCTCCCCGCGCGAGGTCGTCGCGCGCGTGCGCGCTCTGCTGCGCCGCTCGAAGCCCCAGGCGGGCTCCGCGGCGATCGAACGCGGCGAGCTGCGGATCGACTTCGACGCCCGCGAGGTCACCGTGGCGGGCCGCAAGCTCACGCTCACCCCGCGGGAGTTCGACCTGCTCGCCTTCCTCGCGCGCCATCCGGGGCGCGTCGTGTCGCGCGACGAGCTGCTGCGGAAGGTCTGGGGCTACGACTATCTCGGAGAGACGCGCACGGTGGACGTGCACGTGCGCCGCCTGCGCATGAAGCTCGGTGCCGAGCCCGCGTACATCGAGACGGTCACGGGCGCCGGCTACAAGTTCGCGCAGTCCGCCGGCAAAGCCTGAGGCGGCGATGCTCCAGTCCCTGCGCGCGCGGCTGTTCTTCGCCACGGCGCTCGTGCTGCTCGTCGCGATGGCCGGCCTGCTCTTCTCGCTCGCGCGTGTCGAGCGTGCGTGGCTCGGCAACCGGAACGCCGACGCGCTCTCGCGCAGCGCGCGCGAGATCGCGCTCGTGCTCGAGCGCACGCGCGACGCTTCTCCGGAGACGCTCGCGACCGTACTCGCATCCGCCGACAGCGCCTCGGGCTGCCGCGTCACGCTCATCGCCGCCGACGGCCGGGTGATCGCGGATTCCCGCGCCGACGCGAGCGCGCTCGAGAATCACGGCGATCGTCCCGAGGTGGCCGCGGCCCTCGCCGGGCGCACGGGCATGGACGTCCGCCACAGCCACAGCCTCGGTGTGGACCTGCAGTACGTCGCCGTGCCGGCGCTGCGGCCGTCGCCGTGGGCCGTGGTGCGCGTCGCGGAGCCGCTCGAGATCGTGCGCGCGCTCGACCGCTCGCTCCTGCGCGTCTCGGCGCTCGCGGTCGTCGCCGTGCTGTTCGCGTCGTTCGTGCTCGCCTACTGGGTGAGCGGCCGCTTCGCGGCGCGCGTGAAGGCGCTCGAGGCGGTCGCGACGCGCATCGGCTCCGGCGACGAAAGCGCCCGCGCGCTCGAGCTGCCGTCGGACGAACTCGGCCGCCTCGGCGCCGCGCTCAACCGCATGTCGGGAGAGCTGCGCGCGCGGCTGCGGGCGCTGGAGCGCGAGCGTGACGAGCGCGAGCACATCCTCGCGCACATGACCGACGGCGTCGCGATGCTCGACGCGTCGAATCACGTGGTGCACGGCAACGCGAGCTTCGCCGAGCTGCTCGGCGCCGTCGGTCCGGCGATGCCGGGCATGCCGTTCTCCGAGGTGGCGCGTTCACCCGAGCTCGAGGACCTGCTCGCCCGCGCGCGCGTCTCGCCCGGCGCGGTCGAGGCCGACCTGCGGCTGTGGTCGCCGCGCCAGCGCTTCGTGCGCGCGGTCGCGACGCGCCCGGATCGCGATCGCGGCGAGGTGCTGCTCGTGCTCCACGATCTCACCGAAGTCGAGCGCGTGGACCGCATCCGCCAGGATTTCGTCGCCAACGTGTCGCACGAGCTGCGCACGCCGCTCACCTCGCTGCGCGGCTATGCCGAGACGCTGCTCGACGGCGGCCTCGAGGACGAAGCGCGCCGCGAAGGGTTCGTGCGCGTGATCCGCGACCAGGCCGAGCGCCTGCAGGCGCTGGTGGACGACCTCCTCTCGCTCGCCGAACTCGAGCGCCCCGAAGCCGGCCTGCGCCCCGAAACGTTCGACCTGCGGGCCCTGCTCGCCCGTCACGTCGCGGTCTTTCGCGCCGCCGCCGAGCGTGCGGGGCTCACGCTGGTGCTCGAGGACGGGGGAGAGCTGGCGCTCTCGGCCGATCGCGCGCGACTCGAGCAGGTCGTCGCCAACCTGCTCGACAACGCGATCAAGTACACCGAGCGCGGGGGAGTGACCGTGCGGGCCGGGGGAGACGAGCGCATCGCCTGGTGCGAGGTCGAGGACACCGGCCCGGGCATCCCGCACGACGACCAGTCGCGGGTGTTCGAGCGTTTCTACCGCGTCGACAAGGCGCGGTCGCGCGACAAGGGTGGCACCGGGCTCGGGCTGTCGATCGTGAAGCACATCGTCGCCCTGCACGGCGGCGAGGTCGCCCTGCGCAGCGAGCCGGGCGCCGGCAGCGTCTTCCGGTTCGAGCTGCCGCGCAGCTGATCGCCGCCCGCCGGCCGGGCGCGTTCACCCCGGCCTTACCGGCGACTTGCCGGTTTTACCCGGCGTTCATCGGTTGTTTACACGCCGTCGGGCACAGTGGGGTCGCCGATACGGGCCATCGGTCAGTCCGTCTTCCACGTCCCCCGCCGAGGTGCTCCATGACCGCCACCGACGCCGGCGCGCCGCGCCGCGGCCGCCCGCCACTCGCCTCGCGCGAGCAGGTGCTCGAACAGATCCGCCAATTCGCTCGCGACGGCCAGCTCTTCCGCGTCCACGTCTCGCATCCCGCGCTGTACGCCCGCGCGCGCCGCCACCACGGCACGTGGGCCGCGGCCCTCACCGCCGCGGGCGTGCCCTACGAGACGATCGTCGCCGATGCCCGCCGGCGTTCGCTCGACGGCCGCCGCAAGAAGTCGCAGCCATTCGATTGACGAGCCGTCCCCTGTCCGGAGGGTAGCCGATGCCGAAGTCGTACAGGATCTCCTGGTGTGCCGTCGCATTGTGCCTGTCCACTCTCGCCGCGCCGGCACGTGCGCAGGACGACGCGGCCCCCGCCGCGGCGGACACCACCGTGGTGACGCACGAGCAACTGCTGCGCGTGCTCGAGGGCTACACCGAGCAGATCCAGTCCCTCACCAACGATCTCGACAAGCTCAAGAAGATCAAGCTCTCGGGCTACGTGCAGGCCCGGCTCGAACACGGCGAGGCGAACGCCGACACGGTGAAGGTCTCGGGCAACCCGTACGCCGCGACGACGGCGAACCTGAACCGGTTCTTCATCCGCCGCGCGCGGCTCAAGCTCACGTACGACACCGGCGCGCTCAGCCAGGCCGTCGTGTACTTCGACGGCGGCACCGACCGCACCGTGCGGCTGCTCGAGGCGTACGTCACGCTGCTCGACCCGTGGACCGCGATGCACGACCACCAGCTCACGATCGGCCAGCAGAACGTGCCGTTCGGCTACGAGATCGAGCGCTCCTCGAGCACGCGCGAGCTGCCGGAGCGCTCGCGTGCCGAGAACGTGCTGTTCAGCGGCGAGCGCGATCGTGGCGTGAAGCTCGTGTCGCAGTGGACGCCGCAATTGCAGACCACGGTCGGGCTCTTCAACGGCGGCGGCGTCAATCACCCCGACTTCCCGAACTCCGATCCCACGCTCGGTAAGGACTTCGTCGGCCGCGCACGCTGGTCGCAGGGCACGTTCGACGTCGCGGGCTCGTACTACTTCGGCCGCAACCTCGTGCCGCTCACGGGCACCGACGTCGTGACGGAAAAGTCGCGCCTCGGCCTCGATGCGCAGGCCTACTGGACGCTGCCGACCCTCGGTGGCGGCACGATGCGCGGCGAGTGGTACCTCGCGCACGAAGCGAACCCCGATTCGGCGAAGGCCCTCATCGCCGCGCCCACGTCCGCGAATCCCGTGCGCCTGCTGAGGCCCGGCGCGAACCCCGACCATCTGGCGACCGACGCCGCGGGCGGCTATCTCATGTGGGTTCAGAACGTGGGTGACCGGACGCAGGGCGTCGTACGCTGGGACACGTGGGACCCGAACGTGGACGCGGACCACGACCAGTATTCGCGCTGGAGCGTCGGCGCGAACTGGTTCTGGGACGGCTTCACGCGGCTGACGCTCTCCTACGACGCCATCCGCACCGAGACGAAGACCGGTTCGCGCTGGACCGACCCGCAGGACAACCTCTGGACGCTGCAGGTCCAGCACAAGTTCTAGGAGGCACCGATGAAGTTCTTCCGCACGCTTTCCCTCGCCGCCACGCTCGCGATCCTGGCGTTCGCCGCCGTCGCGTTCGCCGGCCGCGGCATCACCGTGAAGGGCTCCGACACGATGGTGATCCTCGGCCAGCGCTGGGCCGAGCAGTACATGAACCAGAACCGCGGCCAGATCGTGCAGGTCACCGGCGGCGGTTCGGGTACGGGCATCGCCGCGCTCATCAACGGCACCACCGACATCTGCCAGTCCTCGCGTCCCATGAAGCAGGACGAAAAGCTGAAGCTGCGCGACCGCTACCAGACGATGGGCGTCGAGATCCCGGTCGCGAAGGACGGTCTCAGCATCTTCGTGCACGAAGCGAACCCGGTGAAGGACCTCACGATCGACCAGCTCAAGCAGATCTACACGGGCGCCGTCACGAACTGGAAGCAGGTCGGAGGCAAGGACGCGACGATCGTTCTCTACGGCCGCGAGAACAGTTCCGGCACGTACGGCTTCTTCAAGGACCACGTGCTCGACGGCCGCGACTTCGCCGCGAGCTGCCAGACGCTGCCCGGCACGGCCGCGGTCGTGAACGCGGTCTCGCGTGACCCGAACGGCATCGGCTACGGTGGCGCCGCGTACACGAAGGGTGTCCGGGACTGCGCCGTGCGCAAGGACGCCAAGTCCCCGGCGATCATGCCCACCGCCGCCGCGGTGCACGACGGCAGCTATCCGCTCACGCGCTACCTGTACTTCTATCTCCGCAAGCCGGCGCAGGGCGACGTGAAGAAGTTCATCGACTGGATCCTGTCGCCCCCCGGACAGAAGCTCGCGGTCGAAGTCGGCTACTACCCGCTCAAGTAGGACGACGATTGAGCCTCGGACCCCTCCAGCCGGGCGTGAACGTGGCCCGGCGCCGCCGCCTGCAGCGCCTGCGCGAACGAATCATCGCGTGGGTGCTGCGGGTGTGCGCGTTCAGCGCCGTCGCGGGCCTGCTGCTCATCATGATCTTCGTCTTCCGCGAGGCGCTGCCCATCTTCACGAGCGCCGAAACGCAGCGTGAGGCGAACTTCGGCGGCTTCTTCTCGGTGCCGAACTGGCAGCCCGTGAGCGACGTGCCGAAGTACGGCCTCGTGCCCCTGCTCGTCGGTACGCTCAAGATCGTCGCGGTCGCGATGGGCTTCGCCGTGCCGGTCGCGGTGCTGGCGGCGCTCTTCGCGTCGGAGTTCGCGTCGCCCCGCCTGCGCGAGCTGCTCAAGCCGGCGATCGAGATGCTCGCCGGCATCCCGTCGGTCGTGCTCGGCTTCTTCGGGCTCATGGTGCTCGCGTCGTGGCTGCAGGCCGCCACGGGCGTGCACGTCCGCCTGAACGCGTTCAATGCCGGCATCGCGCTCGCTCTCGGCATCCTGCCCACCACGTTCACGGTGTGCGAGGACGCGCTGCGTGCCGTGCCGAAGAGCTACCGCGAGGCGTCGCTCGCGCTCGGTGCCTCGCGCTGGCAGACGGCGTGGCGCGTGACGCTCCCCGCCGCCTCCGCCGGCGTCGCCGCGGCCATCCTGCTCGGCCTGGCGCGCGCGACGGGGGAAACGATGATCGTCCTCATGGCGTCGGGCAACGCCGCGCTCGGCACGGCGAACGTCTTCGACTCCGCGCGCACGCTGTCGGCGACCATCGCCGCCGAGCTCGCCGAGGTCGTCGTCGGCAGCCCGCACTACTCCGTGCTGTTCTTCCTCGGCGCGCTGCTCTTCCTGATCACCTTCGTCATCAACGTGGCCGCCGGCCTGCTCGTGGACCGGCTGCGCCGCCGTCTGGCGGGCGCATGAGCGCGACGATCCTCGGCCAGAAGGTCGCGGCGCTGCCGCGTTCCCGCCCGAGCGACGCCGCCGGCCGCGCGTTCACCGTGCTGTCCGGCGCCGCCGCCGCACTCATCGTGCTGATGACCGCCGTGATCATCGGCGACGTCGTGCTGCACGGCTGGCAGACGGTGACGTGGGAGTTCCTCTCCGGCGTGCCGCGTGAAGGCATGACGAAGGGCGGCATCTGGCCCGCCATCTACGGCAGCGTGCTGCTCGTGGTGCTGATGACCGTCGCTCTGGTGCCGTTCGGCGTCGGCGCCGCGATCTACCTGCACGAGTACGCGAACCCCGACGCGGTCTTCACGCGCACCGTGCGCTTCGCGGTGCACAATCTCGCCGGCGTGCCGAGCATCGTGTTCGGTCTCTTCGGTCTCGGATTCTTCGTGCAGTTCGTCGGCGTGCAGATGGACCGCGCGCTCGGCCTCGACGTCACCTGGGGGCAGCCCGCGCTGATCTGGGCGTCGCTCACGCTCGCGTTGCTCAACCTCCCGGTCGTCATCGTGACCACCGAAGAGGCGCTGCGCGCCGTGCCGCGCGACATGCGCGAGGCGTCGCTCGCCCTCGGCGCGACGCGCTGGCAGACGATCCGGAACGTGCTCCTGCCGCAGGCCATGCCGGGCATCCTCACCGGCGCCATCCTCTCGGTCTCGCGTGGCGCGGGCGAAGTCGCCCCGATCCTGTTCACCGGCGCGGCGTACTTCCTGCCGTACCTGCCGACGTCCCCGACGGACCAGTTCATGGAACTGGGCTACCACGTGTTCGTGCTCGCGACGCAGTCTCCCGACGTGGACGCGACGCGACCCCTGCTGTACGGCACCGTGCTCGTCCTGCTGCTGCTGACGCTGCTGCTCAACCTGACCGCGATGCTGCTGCGCGCACGGCTGCGCGCCGGTCTCGCCGGGAGGTCCTGACGTGGTCACCGACGCACCCTCCATCCGCACCCGCCTCGCCGAGCCGCCCGCGCCCGAATCGGGAGCGGCGGCGGCGCCCGCCGCGCCCGCGGCCGCGCCGCATCTCGTCGCGGAGGACTTCCATCTCTTCTACGGCACGAACGAGGCCCTGAAGGGCGTCTCGCTCGAGATCCCCGCGCGCACCGTCACGGCCATCATCGGGCCGTCCGGCTGCGGCAAGAGCACGCTGCTGCGGTCGTTCAACCGCATGAACGACCTGATCCCGAACGTGCGCGTGACGGGCCGCCTGCGCGTTTCGGAGCTCGACGTGCTCGCGCGCGATACCGACGTCGTGGACCTGCGCCGCCGCGTCGGCATGGTGTTCCAGCGCCCGAACCCGTTCCCGAAGTCCATTTTCGAGAACGTCGTGTTCGGGCTGCGGCTGCTCGGCGTGAAGGACCGCGGCGAGCTCGAGGTCCGCGCCGAGGACAGCCTGCGCCGCGCGGCGCTCTGGGACGAGGTGAAGGACCGGCTCGACCGTTCGGCGCTCGCGCTCTCGGGCGGACAGCAGCAGCGGCTCTGCATCGCGCGCTCGCTGGCGATCGAGCCGGAAGTCCTGCTCATGGACGAACCCGCGTCGGCGCTCGACCCGACCGCGACCGCGCGCATCGAAGAGCTGGTGCTCGAGCTCAAGTCGCGGTACACGATCGTGGTCGTGACCCACAACATGCAGCAGGCGGCCCGCATCTCGGACCGCACGGCGTTCATGCTCCAGGGTGAACTCGTCGAGTTCGGGGACACGCGCCGGTTGTTCACCAGCCCCCACAAGCGGCTGACCGAGGACTACATCACGGGCCGTTTCGGCTGATCGGGAGAAGCATGAGCCGCCACTTCGAGGAACTCGTCAACGAACTCAACGACCAGCTGCTGCTCATGAGCGGCCGCGTCGAGAGCATCATCCGCAAGGCCGTCGAGGCGCTGCAGCGGCGCGACGTCGCGCTCGCGGAGGAAGTGTTCCGCGACGACCGCGTCATCGACCGCATGGAGATGGACATCGAGGAGCGCTGCATCGAGTTGCTCGCGCTGCAGCAGCCGCTCGCGCGCGATCTGCGGCTCATCACGTCGGCGCTCAAGATCTCGAACGATCTCGAGCGCGTCGGGGATCACGCCGTGAACATCGCGGGCTGCGCGAAGACGCTCGACACGCTGCCGCCCATGCGCAACGCGGCCGACCTGCCCGAACTCGCCGAGAAGGCGATCGGCATGCTGCGCGAGGCGCTCGACGCGTTCGTGCGCCGCGACGCCG
>JBGANH010000038.1:0-20188 GCA_044222365.1 Candidatus Eiseniibacteriota bacterium | reverse complement strand
CTCGGCCGCGAAGGGCGAAGGCGCCACGTTGAACGGCACGGCGATCCGGGTGAGCGACTGCACGGCGGTCGAGGACGCGCTGCTCGTCACGGGCTTCCCCTACGACGTGCGCGAGCATCCCGAGCGGCACCTGCCGCTCTTCCAGGCGTTCCTGCTGCGCGCGCAGGGCATCCGCCGCGACGGCTCGGCGGCGCTCAACATGTGTTACCTCGCGATGGGCCGTTTCGACGGCTTCTGGGAGGGCAGCCTCTCGCCGTGGGACGTGTGTGCGGGCTCGCTGCTGATCCGCGAGGCGGGCGGCGTGGTCACGGACTACGCCGGTAGCGCGTTCCGGATCGACGCGCGCCAGGTGTGCGCGGCCGGTCCCGCGCTGCACGCGGAGCTTCTGGCGGTGCTGCGCGATCATCCGCAGGCGCACGTGAACGCACGCGCCTAGACCGGCGGGTGCGCGGCGAAAAAACGCGAGCCTCCGCGGCCGGTCGCCACGGAGGCTCGTCTGCTTCGAGGCGTCGCCCGCACTCAGGCGGCGGCTTCACCCGCCACGTCGAGCCGCGCACGGATGCGCGCGACGAGGTCCTTCATGTCGTAGGGCTTCGTCATGTACGCATCCGCGCCGAGGTCCAGCGCGAGGCGGCGGTCGGTCTCACCCGAGCGCGCGCTCAGGATGAAGATCGGGATGTTGCGGTAGCGCTCGTCGAACTTCAGCGCGCGGCACACCTTGTAGCCGTCCAGCCGCGGCAGCATGAGGTCGAGCACGATGAGGGCGGGCTGCACCGTGCGCGCGAGTTCGAGTCCTCGCTCGCCGTCGCTCGCTTCGACCACGTCGAAGCCCTCGGCTTCGAGACCGAAGTGGAGCACCGCGAGAAGATCGGGCTCGTCGTCCACGATGAGAATGCGCGGCTTGGGATCGGACATGGGGAGATCCAGGGCTCGGGGCGTGTGACTGGGGACTGGGTGCGGTATCGGCGGGGCACCTGCCCCACTCCAGCACGAAATCAGTGCGGGCTGCCCGGAGGTGACGGCAACCGCGTGAACTGCGTCTCCCGGGCGGCCTCTTCGCCCGTGATCTGGTCCCGAACTCGCACCTCCAGCCGCCACGAACCGGCCGGGAGCGACTGCAGGGGCACGCTCACGTACTGGCGGCGGACCCCGCCGGCGTGCTCGCCCCGCCAGGTCCCGTCGAGCTCGGGCGCCGCCCCGGCCGGCTGCAGCAGGCGCTGCAGCCACACGCGGCGATCCCGCGACGCCGAGCGCACCCGGTACGAGTACTCGAACCGCGCCACGCCCTGACCGTCGGTCTCGAGGCCGTAGACCTCGAAGTACGCCGTCAGCGGCTCGCCGGCGGGCACCTCGAGCGAGGGATTCGCGTCGATGCGCACGCTCGGCGCGGGCGCCGGCGGAGCACCGCACGTCACCACCACGTCGCTCACGAGCAGTCCCGGCAGCGGGCGCTGCAGTTCGGACACGACGCGCTTCGTGCCACGCCGCCCCGGCGCGTGCACGCTGAAGCCGACGTGGTACTCGCCCGCCGGCAACGGGAACGAGAAGTCCGCGACGCGGAACGAATCCGCGCGGCACGCCGAAGGTGAGAGCGCGCGCGAACTCCGCGCGACCTCGTGCTGCGTGCTGTCGAGCACGATGCAGTCGGCGACGAGCCCTTCGTCGGGACGCCCCGGGGCCTCGACGGCGGCGAAGAGCTGGGGACCGGCGCCGGTGACGAAGCGCGCGAACTGCGTGCGCAACGGGATGCGCTTCACGCCCGGGGGCAGCGTCGGGAACACGCCGCGGTTGCCGTGCGTGCCGATCGCGTCGCGCCGCCCCACGGAGTCCGGCTCGGGGCTCGGGTCCATGTCGCGGTCGGAGGACGTCGGCAGCAGGTAGTACTCCGAGAGCACGCGGTCCTGCATCACGACGCGCATGCCGAGGCTCGGGTACGACCAGACGAGCACGTTCATGGGGAACTGCATCTGCGTGCCCGCGGCGCCGCGCGAGTAGAGGTTCGTGCCGAGCGGGTTGTAGTCCACGGACTCGGGCGGGCCGTAGCGCACGAGCAGTTCGCCCCGCTCGTCCCACTCGTGATGCTTGGCGTCGTAGAAGAGGAAGTAGGCCTGCGTGACGCGCGCCCAGTATTCGAGCTGCGCCTCGTTGTAGGGCGTCGCGAGGTCGGGATCGTGCTCGGTCCAGAACTGGCGCGCGAACTCCTGCTTCGCGGGAGCCGCGAGATGGTTGTAGATCGCGGTGTCGCGCTCGCTCGCGAGCGGCGCGAAGTCGTCGAAGCGCTCGCGCACGCGGCGTTCGAGCGACGGCAGCGCGGCCCGGAACTCGGCGTCGGCCTCCTCGGCCGCGCCCGTCCGCCAGAGTCCGGCCGCGTGGGCGATGCGCGCGTCGGCACGATCGGGCGCGACCGCGAGCGCCGCCTCGGCGGCGGCCAGCGCGCGTGCGCTGTCCCCGCGGGCCACGAGCAGGCTCGAGAGCATGAGCCAGCCGTCCACGTGCGTGCTGTCGGCGCGCACCGTCGCCACGAGTTCGCGGATCGCGTGGTCGAGCGACGACTTCTCGAGGTACTTGAGCCAGTCGCGCCGCCAGACCTGGCCGAGTCCGTAGCGCGCGCCGGCGTCGTCCGGCTGCAGCGCGGCCACGCGCTCGAAGCGCTTCATCGCGGCGCGCAGGTAGCCCGAGCGGTAGTAGGCGCGGCCGAGCAGCAGCTGGTACTCGGCGTTGTCGGGCTGCAGCTGCGTGGCGCGCTCGAGCTGCTGGACGGCCATGCGCCGGTATTCGACCGAGCCGCGGGCGAGATTGCGCTGCGCGCGTTTCACGAGGCCTTCGGCTTCGGCCGCACGCTGGGCACCGGTCGGCGTGAGCGCGGCATGCACGAACGCCGCGCGGGAAGCGAGCGCGGCGAGGCACAGCAGGACCACGAGGGACACCGTTCGAGCGCAGCGGCGAAGCGTCATGTGCGGAGCATCCACCCTTCGGAGGGGTGCGCGTACGCCCGGGCGTGGCGACGCGCGCAGTATCGGCGAGCGCGCGAACGGGCGTCAACGGTCAAGCGCACGGCGCGCCCGAACACCCGTGCCGCGACGCGTCACGCGCTCGGCTACACTGCCGCGCCATGTTTCCCTTCCCCGTCGTCCCGCCCGCCGAAGGCCGCCGTCCGTGAGCTTCGTTCCCGCGCTGCCGGTCACGGCGCTCGACGCCACGCGGGCGCTGGCCTGCCGCGCGCAGGGCGCCATCGTGCTCGACGCGCGGGGTGCCGAGCCGTTCGAGCGTGGCCATCTCGAGGGCGCGGGCCGGATGAGCGTGGACGAGTTCCACGCGCTGCGTGCCGAACTGCCGCCGCGCACCGCGACCGTGCTCGTGCTGCACGACGAACCCGCCGAAGCGCACCGCGCGGCCGTCGCGCTCGGCGGGCTCGGCTATCCGCACGTGTGCTGGCTCGACGCTCCGCTCGGCGAGCTTCCCGGTGGGCACGCGAGCCCCGGCGCCGCCGCGCGCCTGTGGCGCCCCTCACCCTGGCTGGAGGCGGTGGCCGACGCGCTGCCCACCGGGCGCTCGCTCGATCTCGCGGCGGGCTCGGGCCGAGAGTCCGTGCACCTCGCGCTGCGCGGCTTCGAGGCGCACGCGTGGGATCACGACCCGACCGCGCGCTCGAGCGTGCACAGGCGCTCGCGGTGCGGCACGGCGTCGCGCTGCACACGCGTGTCGTCGAACTCGAGCGGGGACCTCGGCCCGAGTGCCCCGGCGCGTTCGACGTCGTGATGGTCTTCCGCTACCTGCATCGCGCGCTCTGGCCGTGGATCGCCGCGAGCGTGGCGCCGGGCGGCGTGGTCGTGTACGAGACCTTCCTCGCGGCGCAGGCGCGGCACGGCCGCCCGAAGCAGGCGAGGTTCCTGTTGCAGCCGGGCGAACTGCGCGACGCGTTTCCCGGATTCGCCGTCGAGCGCTACGAGGAGACCTCGCCCGAGCGCTCACCGGTCATGGCGCGCCTGCTCGCCCGCCGGCCGCCGGATTGATCCCGCCGGCCGGGCCGTCGTGCGAGAGCGCGAACGGCCCGGCGTCGTGCGGCGAGCCGGCGATCAGTGCAGGCGCTGCTTGACCACCACCACCGTGCAGGGTGCGTGCGCCACCACGTGCGAGGCGACACTGCCGAGCACCAGCTTGGCCAGACCCGTGCGGCCGTGCGATCCGACGACGAGCAGGTTCGCGCCCTCGGAACGCGCCATGTCCACGAGCACCTCGCGCGGATCGCCCTGCAGCACGCGCGCGGACGTCGCGAAACCGGCGTCGCGCAACTCACCCTCGGCGCGCATCGTGAGCTCTTCGTGGTGACGCGTGAGCTCTTCGACCAGTTCGGTCGGGTACGGCACCGCGGGCGCGTACACCTCGGCGTAGGCCGTCACCGGGGCGCGCACCGCCGAGACCACCACGACGCGAGTCGCCGCGGGCCAGCTCTGCTGGCGAATCCACTCGAGCGCCGCCTGCGCGTGGGGCGAATCGTCGAAACCCAGAATGATCTTCATGGCTTCCTCCCGGCCGCCCAGGGCGGCCCGTGCGGGAAGAGCGGCAATGCGCATGCCACGCGGCACGAATGCGGCGGGCGAACGGCGGTGCGCGGAACCCTGCAATCACGGCGATTGCGGGCCCGCTCGCGCGGCATGCCCGCTCCGCCGGGAACACCCCCGCGAGAGTGCGGCCAACTTGGCAGGATTCGCCTGCCAGCGTGGCCGCCCATGCGCCCGGGGCGATTGCCGGAAACACGCGTTCGCCGCGTTCGCGACCGAGCCCCGTCGTCTTGCGCGAGCGCGGCACTTGGGGCACTTTCGCTCCGCGAATCACACGAGATGCATCGTCACACATGCAGTTCCGCGGGGCCGCCGCGGTGACGCCGCTCCCGGCGCCCGTCCCCGGTGCCCGCGGGCCCGCACCCCTCGCCACTTTCGCCGCCTCGTGCGGCTGCTTCGGAGGTCGTGGATGTTCCGTTCGCTCACGTCCCGCGCGCCCCGCCTGCTCGCGAGCCTGCTGCTCTGCCTCGCGCTCGTTCCCTCCTGCGGCCCGAAGAAGGCTGCGAACGGCCCCGCGAAGATCGTCATCTGGTCGCAGATGGACCCCGAGGAGCGCGCACGGTTCGAGAAGAACATCGCCGCCTACCAGGCCGCGCATCCCGGCGTGACCATCGAGAACGTGCCCTACGACACCGAGAATCTGCGCCAGCAGTTCCAGACGGCCGCGGCCGGTGGCGGCGGACCGCAGCTCATCTTCGGGCCCTCCGACCAGGTCGGACCACTGTCACTGCTCGAGCTGATCCGTCCGCTCGACGAGACGATGCCGAAGGGTTTCTTCGATCGCTTCGTGCCCCAGGCGCTCGACACGCTGAACGGCCACCTGTGGGCCGCTCCCGATCAGGTCGGGAACCACCTGTTGCTCTGCTACAACAAGAAACTCGTGCCGGTGCCGCCGACGAACGCCGAGGAGTTCCTCGCGATCGCGAAGAAGCTCACGAAGGGCGGCGCGTACGGTTTCGCGATGAACGTGACGGAGCCCTACTGGCTCGCGCCGTTCCTCGCCGGTTACGACGGCTGGGTCTTCGGCGCGGACGGCAAGCCCACGCTCGACACGCCCGCCATGCGCGACGCGCTCAACTACCTCGCCGGGCTCAAGAACACGCAGGGCATCATGCCCAAGGAGTGCGACTACCAGGTCGCCGAAACGCTTTTCCTCGAGGGCAAGGCCGCGATGATCGTGAACGGGCCGTGGTCGTGGGCCGCGTACCGCAAGGGCGGCATCGACCTCGGCATCGCGCCGCTGTGGGTGCTTCCCAATGGCAAGCACGCCATGCCGATGACCGCGAGCAAGGGCTACTCGATCAGCGTGAACGTGCCGAAGGAGCAGCTCGACGCCGTGATCGACTTCGTCACGTACTGCACGTCGCCCGAGGCCGAACTGCGCGACGCCGTCGCGCTGGGCGTGCTGCCGAGCCACAAGGACGCGTGGAATGCGCCGGAGATCACCGCCGACCCGACGCTCAAGATCTCGCAGGACGCGTTCACGCTCGGCCGCCGCATGCCCGTCGTGCCCGAGATGCGCGTCGTGTGGGACGTGATGCGCCCCGGCCTGCAGAAGGTCATGAACGGCTCGATGGACGCCGCCGCGGCGACGCGCGAGATGCAGGCCGCCGCCGAGCAGCAGATCGCCGGCATGAAGCGCTGACGGCCATGCTGCGGGCGCCCCGTTCCTTCCCCTACGCGCTGCTGTTGCCGGCGACGATCGTGATGCTCGCGGTCGTGCTGTTCCCGCTCGGCTACAGCTTCTGGCTGGCGTTCCGCAACATGAGCCTCTACCACTTCCGTTCGCACGAGTTCGTCGGCCTCGACAACTTCCAGCTCGTGCTCACCGAGCCGATCTTCTGGACGCTGCTCGGCAAGTCGCTCGTGTGGACGGGAGTGAACGTGTTCTTCCACGTCGCCGTCGGCGTGCTGCTCGCGATCCTGCTGAGCGGGCCGGTGCGCGGCAAGACGCTCCTGCGCACGATGCTCGTGCTGCCGTGGGCCATGCCGCAGTACATCTCCGCGCTCACGTGGCGCGGCATGTTCAACTTCGAGTACGGCGCCATCAACCTGATCCTCAAGCAGTGGTTCCACCTGCCGCCCGTGCCGTGGCTGTCGGATCCGACCTGGGCGTTCGTCGCGCCGATCCTCACGAACATCTGGCTCGGCTTCCCCTTCATGATGGTCGTCGCGCTCGGCGGGCTCACGTCGATCCCGGGCGAGCTGTACGAGGCGGCCGACCTCGATGGCGCGAACGGCTGGGAGAAGTTCACGAACGTGACGCTCCCCTCGCTCATGCCGGTGCTGATCCCGAGCATCCTGCTCGGCACGATCTGGACGTTCAACAACACGCTCGTCGTCTGGCTCGTCTCGAACGGCGGCCAGCCGGCCGACGCGACGCACATCCTCGTGACCTACATCTACAAGGTGGCATTCACGTATTCGCGCTACTCGTACGCCGCGGCCTTCTCGGTCGTGGTGTTCCTCATGCTGCTCGGGTTCGTGATGTACGTCATGCGCCGCACCGCCTCGCAGGAGCGCCCGGCATGAAGAAGCCCGACCACGCCTGGACGCCCGGACGGGTCTTCGTGCAGGCGTTCCTCGTCCTGTTCGCGCTCGCGACGATCTACCCCATCGTGCAGATCGTGACGATCTCGCTGCGCCCCGGGGACCAGCTCTACTCGACCTCGCTCGCGATCATCCCCGAGGGCGCGTCGCTGCGCGCCTACCGCACGATGCTGTTCGAGAAGCCCTTCCTGCTCTGGATGCGCAACTCGCTGCTCGTCTCGCTCACCGTGACGCTGTTCGGTGTGACGCTCGCCTCGACGGCGGCGTACGCGTTCTCGCGTTTCCGTTTCGCGGGCCGCAGCGCGGGCCTCTACCTGTTCCTCATGACGCAGATGTTCCCGGCGACGATGCTCATGCTGCCGCTCTACGTGCTCATGAAGAACCTGCACCTGCTCGACACGTTCGCGGGACTCGTGGTCGCGTACACGGCCACGGCGCTGCCGTTCTGCGTGTGGACCATGCGGGGCTACTACGACACGATCCCCTACGAGCTCGAGCAGGCGGCGCTCATCGACGGCTGCACCCCGTGGGAGGCGTTCGTGAAGGTGACGCTGCCGCTCGCGGCGCCGGCGCTCTCGATCACGGCGCTGTTCTCGTTCATGGCGGCATGGTCCGAGTTCCTCGTCGCGCGCATCGTGATCTCGCGCCAGGAGATGTTCACCCTGCCGCTCGGCCTCGAGAGCCTCGCGGGGCAGTTCCAGACCGAATGGGCGAACTACGCGGCGGGCAGCCTGCTCGTGTGCGTTCCCGTGATGGCGCTGTTCATCGCCCTCAACCGGAACATCGTGAGCGGGCTCTCGGTGGGCGGCGTGAAGGGCTGACCGTCCGCCGCAGCAGGAGCGTCCGGCAAACGAGAAGGGCGGGCTCTTTCGAGCCCGCCCTCTTCGCTTGCTTCGCGGTCCGGCCGATTACTTCGCGGCCTTGACCTGGCCCCACGTGCGGTTCGACGTCGCCGTGACACCACCGACGACGATGCGCGAACGGCCCGTCGCCTGGTTGAACTGGAACGTCACCGGCTGGTTCGGCACGGTGGTCGTGTAGTTGAAGTTGTTGCTGTTCGTGCCGACGCCGTCCGTACCGATGTTGAGCGACCAGTCACCGGTCTTGCGGAACTTCACGTCGTAGTTGCCGACCGACGCGATGTTGATCGTCGCCGACCAGACGTTGCCCGACAGGGACATCGCGACGCCCGAGCCCCAACCACCGGTCTCGGGGGCGGCGCCGATGACTTCCCACGTGATGCCGGCCGGATACGCGTGGTCGTTGAGCACGATGTCCGTCGCGGGCAGCCAGCCGTCCGCGTAGGTGTTCGTGTCGAACGTCCACCACACGTTCTCGCCGGGGCCGTTGATGAACACGAACTGGTTGCTGTTCGGGTAGCTCTCCGACCAGCCCGCGACCGCGACCTTGGCCTGGTAGGTGCCGGCGCCGACGGACGCCGCGATGCTGCCGCTCCACACGCCGGCCGAAAGGCTCAGCGCGCAGCTCGGGTCACCGGGGGTCCAGTTCGGCGTCACGTAGTCGCCGGGGGCGTAGAACGGGCCGGGGCCGGACGCGAAGGCCGACACGGCCGAAACCAACATCAGGGCGCTGACGATCGTAGCGATCTTCTTCATGGGGGCAGGTCCTCCTGCGGTGCGAGTTGCGTGAGCCCGGGCTGGCGCCCGGTTTGGACCACGAAAACCGGAAAACTTTAGCACGCGTGGGGCGTGTTGCTGCGGACAAAGTCCCGGAGCGGGCGGGTTTTTTCGCCCGCCCCGGGCACTGCGGACCGGCCGAGGCCGGGTGGACCGAATCAGTTCGTGAGAATGAGGCGCCGCGTGACGCGGTCGCGGCCCATGCTCAGCTCGTACAGGTACACGCCGCTCGAGAGGCGCAGGCCGTTGGTACCACGGCCGTCCCACGAGACGGAGTGCACGCCGACCGGCAGGCTCGCGTCCAGCAGGCTGGCGACGCGGCGGCCGGTGACGTCGTAGACCCGCAGGGCCACATGGCCCGTGCGGTGCAGCTCGAACGAGAAGCTGGCACGGCGCGAGACCGGGTTCGGGAGCACCGGACGGAGGGTCGCGAAGTTCGCACCCAGCGTCGCGCCCGGGTTCACGGCGGTCACGTCCGAGCACACGTCGAACACGTTCATCACGCGCACGATCGGGCTGCCCGAGGTGTGGTTCACGTCGTCCAGCGTCAGCGTGCGGTTGGCCGAGGCGCCGCACTCGAACTGGCCGTTGAGCCAGTACTTGAACTCGACGTTGAAGGCGCTCGAATCCGGGAACGTGATCGCGCGGGTGTAGAAGATGTCCCCGGCGGTCGCGTCGTAGCCGGCACCGTCGTTCAGCAGCAGCGCGGCGGCGGGACGCACGCCCCAGTCGAGCGGCGCCACGCTGCCCATCACGGCGAGCGTGTCGGTCGGCAGCGCCGGCAGCGGGTTCGTGCCGTCCATCTGGACCTTGAACACGACGGTCAGCGGCTTGTCCGTCACCGTGCAGCGGTCGATGCCGCGGGCCGGCAGGACGATCGGGTTGGCCGAGCTGAAGAGCGCGTCGTTCAGGTAGACCGAGCGGTCGCCCTGCCCGAGGCACTCGATGACGCCGTTGAAGTCCACCTTCCAGCTCACGTTCTTCGGCGCGCAGGCCGGGAAGGTGACGCGGGCGGTGTAGATCTTGTCCCCGGCGACCGCGTCGGGCGCGACGCCGTTGTCGAGCATCGCCAGGCCGGGCTGGGTGAAGTGCAGCGGCGCGACGCTGCCGAGCAGCGTGATCACGTCGGACGGACCGGGATTGAAGAGCGTCGCGTTGACCTGGAAGACCACGTCGACCGGGCGCGTCGTGTAGTTCGCCGGGTCGTCGTTGTTCCACGACTCCGTGAGCGTCACGGACGCGCCGTTGTCGCTCGAGAGGTGGTAGGTGCGGTTGCCCGCGAGCGGCTCGAACGTCGAGCACTTCGTGCTGAACTTCCACTCGAGATCCGACTCGCCCTTGCCGGTGTTCGGGTTCACGGGCAGGCAGAACGGCACCGTGACCGTGTAGATCGAGTCCGAGTTCGCGTCCGTCATGAGGCCGTTGTCGCAGATCGCGAACGACAACGGGATGATGCTGCCTTCGATCGCGAACGTGTCGGAAGCGGCGAACGTGCCGGCGCAGAGGCCGACCTTGAAGTTGCCGTTGAACACGAGGTTCTGGATGAAGAACGAGCGGAGGTTGCCGACGCCGTCGTTCACGATGACGTTGTTCGCGGGGTCCTTCACGTTCTGCGCCCGCACGCTGTACGCCGCGGCGTTCGCATTGATCACGCCGCTGAGCGTCAGGTGGACGACGTTCGTCGCGGCGCCGTCACGCACGGCGCTGATCACGGTGCGGGAGACCGGTCCGGTGAGCGTGTAGTTGGCGGCCGTCTGCGAGCTCACGAGCTCGACGGGTTCGTTGAACGTGACGTCGATCTTGTTCGTGACGAGGGCGAATTGGCGGTTCGCCTGCACGGCGAAGTTCACGGCCTGCGCGTTCGTGACGGTCGGCGGGGCCGCATCCACGGCGTTCAGCACCGTGTAGGAGACCATCGAGGTCATCTGCACCACGGCGGCCGTGTCGTACGTCGTGCTCGCGAAACGCGACATCTGCACGTTGTCGCTCGAGAAGGCGTCGAGGGGACCCTTCGTCGTGCCTTCCTGCGTCACCCAGAACTCGAGACGCAGCGGGTTGCCGGCGGAGACGTTGAACAGCGAGAGCGGCAGCTTGAGTTCACGGAAGCTCGTGCTGTCGATGATGCCGAGGCCGTTCGAGCCCGAACCCCACGCCGGGTTCACGAGCGTCGAGCGGTTCACCCACGTGCCCACGGTGTCCTTGTAGAGCACTTCGTAGTTGAACGTGTTGCAGTTGGTCGGAGTGACGTCGTAGACGATCCAGTCCGGCTTGAACGGCACGTTGGCCCAGCCGATCTTCCGGCCGAACGGATCCGTCGTGCCACCGGCCGCGGAGTTCGCGTCGATGGCGATACCCACGTTCATGTCGCAGTAGCAGGACTTCGCGAACTCGAAACCGATGTAGAGGAAGTTCGCGTCGTTGGTGACGTACACCTTGCCGATGTCCATCGGGAAGATGCCGACGCCGCAGTTGGACTGCGTGTCCTGACCGTCGTCGCCGAGCTGGTTGCTCGGATCGAAATCGTTGACGCCATCCACCGTGATCGTCTGCACGATGGCAGCCGAAGCCGGCGTGGCCCAGAGGGCAACCAGGGCCAGGAGGACGAGAAGCAAGCGCTTCATGAGGTGATTCTCCTGCCGGGTCGGGGTGCGTGGAGGCAGAGGTGTGAGCAGGCTGGACCCGGTTCAGCCCGCGTCCCGGCCGTGTGCGGCCGGAAACCCGGAAATTCGCCGCGTCAATGTTAGGGGGATGCGGAGCGACAACGCAACGAACTTGCCGGTCTCCCGGGGACTTTTTTGTTCCTGAAACGCGCGTTGGACGTCGCGTCCGGTTGCCGGAACAGGATTCACCTTCCGTACCCTTGACCCACCCCAGTGCGGGACGCAGTATGCCGCGGTCCACGCATGCATGCTGCAATCCACGACTCTCCTCCGGCGCCTTCCGTGACCCGACACGTACTGCTACTGACCGCGGCATTGCTCGCGGTACTCGCCGCGCCTTCGTTCGGAGATTCCGCTCGCGACCTGAGCGGAACGATCCACCTCGACGGCTTCGCGAGCGAGTTCACCACGCGAGACGCCCTCTTCGGCTACAACGAGGTGGTGGGCGCTCCCGAGGAACCCTCGGACGACTCCAAGTGGGGCGTCAACGAGGACCTCAACCAGATCTACGTCACCTGGGACGCGAAGAATCTCTACATCGCGGCCACGGGCGTGATCTGGAACAACAACATGATCGTGCTGCTCGACACGACACCCGGACGCGGGCTGCAGTCCATGCTCGCGATCAACTCGTGGCGGCGGTACTTCACGTTCGACACCACGGGTTCGGCCGCGGGCACCGGCTTCGCGCCCGACCTCTTCGGCGCGACGTGGGACGGCAACACGAGCCCGCGCCTGATCGTGCAGGTGGACGGGAACACGGTGCTCGACCAGACGGTCGGCCCGGCGTTCCGCGCCTCGGCTTCGTTCTCGCAGGGCAATCTCGGCCGCGCCATGGAGTTCGCGATCCCGTGGCAGCAGGTGTTCCTGTCGGCCGCCGGCCTCGGCACGAAGGACACGCTCATGACCGTGGACGGCATCTCGGACACGCTGCACTTCTTCCCGCGGGGCGCGAAGATCAAGATCGCGGGCGTGATCACCGCCGGCGGTGACGACACGGGCGGGCCCGACGTCGCGCCCGACAACCTCGGCGGCGTGACGGACAACTCGAGCGCGGTCGTCTACGTGGACAACTGGGCGATCGTCTCGATCGACGAGAACGACGACACCGGCCTCGGCGGCGGCGGCCCCGACGGCATCGCCGACTGGAACGTCGAGCCCCGCGCGCGCACCACGTTCCGCGTGCGGCCGCCCTTCCTCGCCAAGCAGTTCTCGGCCTCGGAAATCAGCTTCGACCGCCCGGCCTTCCGCCCCGACCTCGGCGAGCGGCTGCGCTACTCGTTCAAGCTCGACCAGCCCGTGAATCCGGACGATCCGGCCGACTCACGCCGCGTCTTCGGCGTGGTCGCGAAGATCTTCGACGTCCGCGGGCGCGTCGTGCGCACGCTCACCGATCCCAATCGCAGCGCGCTCCAGCCGACCAACCCGGACTTCGACCAGTGGGACGGCCGGGACGAGGGCGGACACGTCGTCGCGCCGGGCATCTACGTGCTCCGGCTGACCGTGTCGGGCAGCACCAAGCGCGCGACCCGTTCCTTCGTGGTGGTCCGATGATGCGCCGCGCCGTCGTGCTCGCCCTGCTGCTGCTGCTCCCCCGCCCCGCCGCGGCCTACTTCGAGGACGTGCGCACGGGCGCGCGCGGAACGTCGCTCGGACCTTCCGCGATCGCGGTCGTGACCGATCCCTCCGCCTATTACTGGAATCCCGCGGGCCTCGCCGAGTTGCCGCGGACCGAAGTGACGGCGGACTACATTTCCATGTACGGGCTGTCCGACCTCACCTCAGGCGCGGCCGCGGGCGCGTTCCGCTGGCGCGGCACGACGTGGGCCGGCGGCTGGCACCACCTCGGACTCAAGGACACCTACTCCGAGGACCAGCTCTGCCTCGCCGCGGGCCGCCGCGTGCTGGCCACCCCGAGCGGGCACCGGCTCGCCGCCGGTCTCACGTTCAAGTTCAGCCGCGCCGCGTTCCAGCCGTTCACGCCGACGGGCGAAGGCGAAGTGGACCTCGGCGCGATCTCGCGCGGATCGTTCGACGCCGGCCTGCGCTGGCAGACGCCGTGGCGCACCGACATCGCCTACGTCGTGCGCGACGTGTTCCGCCCGCGCTACGAGTTCGTGCTCGACAGCGGCGGCCAGCACCAGGCGCGCCGCAGCGAGATCGCCGCGGCGTTCCGCTGGAACCGCGAGTCCACGTTCTCGGTGGGCTGGACGCAGCTCGGTGGCGGGAACTCGACGCTGAGCACCGGGCTCGAGATCGACTTCTTCGACGTCTTCGCCATCCGCAGCGGGGTCTCGAACCTCGCGACCATCTACCGGTCCTACGGCCCGCCGGAGAACATCCAGTACGAGGGTGGCTTCGGCGTGTTCCACAAGGGCTACCACGTGGACGCCGTGGCGAGCACGACGCGCGAACTCGGCGCTTCGTACCGCGTGACCGTGCGCGTGCCCGTCGCGATCGGAGGCCGCCCGTGAAACCGCGCCGCGCCATCACCCTTCGCTCCCTGCCCGCGCTCCTCGGGCTGCTGGCGCTCCTCGCGCCGGCGGTTTCGCCGGCGGCCACGAAGCTCGAAGGCGAGTACCAGCTCATGCTCGAACTGCGGAAGACGGCGTTCAATCGCAACTTCCGCTGGGACTGGAACTCGAACGAGTACGACACCTACAACAACGCCCAGCTCCGGCTGTTCACGACGCCGCGCGCGGGCGTGGAGTCGTTCGTGAAGTTCGAGGCCGCCTACCGCCCGAACGGCGAGAACGACGGCGCCCGCCCCGAGTTCAAGTACCGCGAAATGCACCTGCGCTTCCGCAAGACGATGGGCAAGCGCGAATGGGACAACTACCTGTTCTCGCGGCAGGACCGCTTCTGGTCCGAGCCGTACCAGGTGCAGATCTTCGACAACGGCCAGCACGGATTCCGGCTCGACCCGATGCTCTACGGGCGAGGCGACTGGCAGGGCGTGCGCAGCGAGTACAAGGGCGATCACGGGCTCAACGTGACGTTCGTCGCCGGTGATCGCAGCAACCAGGTGGATCCGGGCAACTACAACTACCTTCGTCCCTGGTCACCACTCGACTCGCTGAACGCCGCGCACGCACTGCGCACGGACGACCTCTACGTGCTGCGCATGCGCCGCGATTTCCTGAAGGAAGCGAAGCTCAAGCTCGGCTTCCTCATGACCCGTTCCGAGAACTGGACGAGCGCCGACAGCGTCTCGTCGCAGACCGGGCGCGAGCCCAAGGTGCCCGGGCGCGGGATCTGGGCGTTCGACGGGCACGTGCGCCTGTTCGGCTCCGACCTGAACTTCGTCTACGCGGAGGCCTACCCGCACTTCGCCACCGGGAACGGCGTGCGCTCGGAGCTCACGATCGGCAAGCGTTCGACCGGGCTGCAGCTGCCGGACGCCGCGCTCATCGAGGGCGAGATCCGCAGCCTCCGGCTCGGCACTTCGCGCACCGGGTACGTGAACGTCGTGCCCATCTGGTGGTCGCGCGGCCAGTCCTGGTACAACCCGTCCGGCGCCCCCAGCGGCAACGAGACGGGCTTCCTCGTGCAGAGCTACTACCTGCTCCCCGAGCGCGCGGTCACGCTGACGCACAACTTCGGCTGGACGAGCAGCGACCTCGATCGGCGGCTCGGCACGCGCTACCGCTACGACGAGATGTACGTCGAGTTCGTGAACGGCTTCACCGGCAAGTTCGCGTACCGCAGCATCGACAACTACGGCTACACGTTCGCCGGGCTCAAGCGCTACCCGCACAACGACCTCATCACCGAACTGCAGGTCGAGAGCGCGCTCGCCTACCTCCGCGTGCAGACCAAGCTCGCCGACATCGGCAATCCCCAGCTCGCGAAGCAGGTGTTCGTGGTCGAGCAGTCCATCAACGTCACGCCGAAGATGAAGTTCTTCAACCGATTCGCCTTCGGCAACGATCCCGACAAGCTCCGCAAGTCGATCTTCACCCAGCTGCAGTACAAGCCGACGGGCAGCATGGACATGTTCCTTTCCTACGGACCCGACTACATCGGCGGCGGCAGCTTCCCGGTGGACGAAGGCTCGCTCAACGGCGGCGGCGACCAGTTCGACCAGGTCAAGTTCATCCTCAAGGGGTACTTCTGATGCGCGCGCGTTCGTTCTTCTCCGCCCTCCTGCTGGCCGCCCTGACGCTGGTGGCGACGGTGTCCGTGTCGCTGGCCGCTCCCGAGAAGGTGTCCGGCGGCATCCGCTTCACCTACAAGGACGCCAACGCGACGAAGGTTTCGTGGGCCGGTGCGTTCAACAATTGGAACGCCGGCGCCCACCCGATGACGAAGGACGCCAACGGCGTCTGGAGCATCGTCATCGCGCTGCCGGCCGGCGAACAGCAGTACAAGTTCGTCGTGGACAACAACTGGTTCGCGGATCCCGAGAACGGCGCGACGGCCGGCGACTTCGGCAACAGCGTCGTGCGCGTCGGACCGTCCGGCGAGCTCGTCAAGGCCGCCTCCACGTCGAACACCGGCTACAGCCCGAAGATCCTCATGGGCGGCCGCACCATCGGGCTCTACCAGAGCACGTGGAGCGACGTCGAATACCCGCGCTACGAGCTGCAGCGTCCCGAACTCGACATGGACCTCGGCTTCGACATCCGCGTCTCCGACGCCATCGCCGCCCGATTCCTGCTGAACGTGAACCCGCGCCGCGAGGACGTGCAGGACTACAAGAGCCGGCTCAACTTCAAGCGCGGCTCGATGACGATGACGCAGCCCGACCTGCAGGTGACGTTCTTCGACAGCGAGACGCTCGGCACGTGGGACGACCCGCTGCGCTCCGTCGGCAATCTCGGCGTGTACGCGCACCCGTACGGCTTCGAGCGATCGGGCGTGCGCCTCAAGACTCCGAAGTTCGGCTTCGACACCGAGCTGATCTACGCGGACAACAACACGCCCGGCGGCACGAGCGCGCCGGGCTTCGGCTCGTTCGCGACCGGCACGCGCCGGCTCGCGCTCGCGCCTTCCGGCGGCGGCTACCGTCTCGTGACGGGCTCCGCGTCGAAGGCGAGCGCCACGGACGTCGGCGACAACCACGGCAGCTTCGGCTACGGCGACGGTGACAAGGACATGATCGCCGCGCGCGTGCGCCGCCGCGTCACCGACCAGATCAGCGTCGGCCTGCTCGGCCGCAGCGACCGCGGCTACCGCTTCGGCACGCTCGACCTCGTCGAGGCCACCGGCGACAGCACGTTCACCGAACTCGCCGGCAACAACCACCAGCAGTGGTACGGCGGCGGGCTCGAGGGCCGCTGGACGCCGCGCACGAACGTCATGATCGAGGGCGAGTTCCTCGCCGGCGTGCACCGCCTCGTCCTGTCGGACGGCGCCCAGCGCGCCACGGCGAAGACGACCGAGATCTCCGAGACCGGTGTCGTCGCGGACGCCGTCGTCACGGACGCGGCCGGCGAGCACCTGACGGCCGACGAGAGCCAGCGCTTCGCGCTGCGCGGCTCGTGGAGCTTCGCGCAGGGCGACGTCGCGCTGCGCGCCGGCTTCGAGCGCCAGAACCACAAGTACGCCGCCTGGACGCAGGAGCCCTTCACCCCCGTCGGCGCGCCGTCCGTGTACCACGTGCGCTCCGCGAACGTGGACTACCAGCGTGCCGACTACGCCGACGGCTCCGAACTCGAGAACCACATGACCGAGTGGAACGTCGCGTGGGACCGCAACTGGCGGTACTACCTCGGACGGCCGGTGAAGACCACGCTCGCCGTCACGTGGACCAACTTCCGCTACGACGCGCGCACCGCGTGGGAACACCAGCTCTGGTTCCCCAACGGCAACTTCTGGCTCGAGAGCGGCCAGCACGTCGTCTCGACCGGCCGGCTCACCCTGCTCGGCGAGCCGCAGGCGATCGAGATCCGGCCGTCGATCGAATACCCGATCCGTCGCGCCAACGCGATGACCGTGGTGCTCACCGGCAACTACTCCACCGTCCGCCTCGACAAGAAGCCGCGCTTCGCCGAGACGATCCTCCGATTCGGATTCGACCGCTCGAGCGCGCTGCGCCTGCAGACCGACTGGCGCTGGGTGAAGTACGACGTCCCCTCGCTGTCGCTCGCGAACGGCTACCTGTCGCAGTTCACCGAGGCCATCTACCGTTTCGGCCCCGACGCCTCCGTCTCGCTCGGGTTCGGCGTGGATCCCTGGGTGCTCGACCGCAACACGAACGAATACGGGTACGTGGGCCGCGAGATGTTCCTCGAGGACCTGAACGCCAACGGCTGGGTCGCCGAGACGAACTGGTACAGCCTCGCGCCCCAGCTCTCCGCGGCCGAGAAGCGCCTGCAGAACACCAAGCGCATCCAGCTCAAGGCCATCGTCCGCTTCTAGCGGGAGGACTCCATGCGCCGAATCCCCATCCTGCTCTCGCTCGCCGCGCTCGCGACGCTCGCCGTGCTCTCGCTCGGCGGCTGCAGCACGCTCACCTTCGTGAAGCGCCGGCTTCCGCCGCCGACGATCACCGCCGACGGCGTGATCTTCCGGTTCAACGCACCGTCCGCGAAGATGGTGCAGCTCGCCGGCAACTGGCCCGAGAACAACTGGCTCGCCGGCCAGGCGCAGTCGGGCAGCTTCAACGTCGGCCTCATGAAGGACGAGGACGGTGACGGCATCTGGACGCGCACCGAGAAGCTCCCGCCCGGCCGCTATCAGTACAAGTTCGTGATCGACCAGACCAACTGGAAGGAAGATCCGAACAATCCCAACCGCACCAACGACGGCTACGGCGGCAACAACTCCGTACTGGACGTCCGATGATCCGGCGCCACCTGATTCGCCTGCTCGCGCTTTCGGCCGCGCTCGCGGCGCTCATCGGCTGCGGCAAGAACCTGCCGACCAGCGTGCTGGTGCCCACCGGGTACCGGCCCGGGACGCCTCCCGGCGCCATCACCGGCAGCGTGAACTTCGACCCCGCGTACTCCGGGCTCGACGTCGCCCCCTTCCCCCGCGTGGTCGCCGAGCTGCGGCGCTACAAGATCGGCGGTGTGGGGCAGTCGGACTCCGTCGGTGCGCTCGTCGACACGCGGGTGCTCGGCGGCTCCTCCACCGACTTCGACTTCGCGGGCGTCATGCCCGGCACCTACATCATCCAGTTCCGCGCGGACCACGCGTTCCGCGGCGTGGACCGTGCGCCGATCTTCGTGGAGCTCGACCCCGTCCGCCTCGGCGGCATCGTGCTCCCCGCCGAAGTCGAGTCGCTCTCGATCGCGACGTACGTGGTCGGCACCATGCCCGGCTTCAGCCTCGACGACGCTTTCACGAACGGCACCACGTCCATGACGCAGGACCAGCTCGGGCTCTGGAGTTATCCGGACCTGCTCTTCGGCTACACGCCGATTCCCGCGGGCACCTATCGCTTCAAGTTCGTCACCGACTTCTCCTCCACGCCCGGCCACCTGATCGGCTGGGGCGGTGATTCGACCGTCACCCTGACGGCGCCGGTCACGAACGCGCCCGTGCGCTACGCGTCGGGTCCGGCGGAGGACATCAAGGTCACCATCCCCACCACCGGCAACTGGTCGTTCACGCTCGACGAGCGCCGGCTCACCTTCAGCATCGCGCCCGCGCCCGCCACGGCGGCGTACGCGGCGCGCGCGAGGACGCCCCGATGAAGACCCTGCTCCGTGCGCTGTTCACCCTGGTCGTGCTGTTCGCGCTCCCCGGCTGCGCCGGCGGCTGGCGCGGCGGCGTGGCTCCCGCGGCCTGGAACGACTCGGCTCCCGCCGCCATCCCGGTGGCGAAGGCGAAGGCCGCGAACGGCAAGTCCACGGCGGTGACGGCCGAAGGCGTGCAGTTCGTGTTCGCGGGTGACGCCTCCACCGTGAACGTCGCCGGTGAGTTCAACAGCTGGAGCACGTCGGCCGACCCGATGAAGAAGCAGGCGAACGGCACGTGGACGCTCGTGAAGGCGCTCGCCCCCGGCAAGTACGCCTACAAGTTCGTGCTCAACGGCACCGACTGGAAGGCGGACGAGAACGCGCCCGAGACCGCCGACGACGGCTACGGCGGCAAGAACAGCGTGGTCGTGGTCACGACCGGCGCGGCCGCTGCTCCTGCGGCACCCGTCGCCGCGGCCGCCACGACCGCCGCCCCGGCCGCTTCCGCGGACGGCGTCACGTTCCGCTACTCCGGCCCCGGCAACACCGTGAACGTCGCCGGCGAGTTCAACAGCTGGAGCACCTCGGCCGACCCGATGAAGAAGCAGGCCGACGGCTCGTGGACGCTCACCAAGCCGCTCTCGCCCGGCAAGTACGCCTACAAGTTCGTCATCGACGGCACGACGTGGAAGGAAGACGCGGGCGCCGCCGAGTTCGCGGACGACGGTTACGGCGGCAAGAACAGCGTCGTCGTGGTCGGCGCGGGCGCCGCAGGCGCCGCAGGCGCCGTGAGCGCCGCCAAGCCCGCCGCGGGCGCGGCCAAGCCGCTCGCCCCCGGGGCGAAGCCGAAGGCGCCGAAGCTCGGCGCGAACGGCGTCGAGTTCACCTACGCGGGCGCCGCGCGCACCAGCGTCGCGGTGTGCGGCGACTTCAACAACTGGGCGCCCCTCCTCAACAAGATGACGCAGCAGGCCGACGGCACGTGGACCGCCACGATCAAGCTTCCCGCCGGCACACACGCCTACAAGTTCCTGGTGGACGGTTCGACCTGGAAGCAGGACGAGGGCAATCCCGCCTCGGCCGACGACGTGTTCGGCGGCAAGAACTCCATCATCGTCGTGAAGTGATCCAGCCGGCGCCGGGGCCCCGTG
>JBGANH010000037.1:0-20857 GCA_044222365.1 Candidatus Eiseniibacteriota bacterium | reverse complement strand
GAGGTTGCCGCTGTCGGCGATCACGAGATCGGCGCGGCGCAGCACGAAGCGCGCTCGCACGCGCTGCAGCGCGTCGCGCTTGCCGGCGATCAGCAGGTCGCTCCCCCACGCCGCGACCGACAGCGGCCGGAAGCCGGAGAGCGCGCCGATGAGTCCGTAGTTCGGGACGTAGTGCGCGTCGATCACGTCGGGCGCGAACTCGCGCAGTTCACGCAGCAGCGGCAGCGTGGCGAGCGGATAGCGCACGAAGCCGGGCAGCGGCGGCTCGGGCAGCGCGCGCGGCGAGCGCCTCGGGCCCGCGCTCGAGCGACCAGACGCGCACGTCGTGACCGCGCGAGCGGAGGTGCTCGACCCAGCGGACGGTGTGCACGACGGAGGCGTTGGAGAGCGTCGCGATCTTCACAGGTCGGCGCCTCCGGCGCCGTGTGCGGCAGCCGATGCGTCGTGCTTCGCGCCGGCGCCGTGTGCGGCTTCCGGGTGCTCGTGCTTCGCGCCGAACTCCCGGCCGCGGCGGACGAAGGCCTGCAGGGCGGCGAGCGCGCGGGCGGGCGCGGGCGCGTGGCGCGCATCGAGCCATCGCACGGGATAGCGTTCGGTCGCGGCGCCGAGCGCGCTCTTGAACGAGGCGACCATGTGCAGGCCGGTGCTCGCGCCGAGATTGAGCCGGGCCCGCCCCGCGGCGGCGGCCCACTCCGCGACGCTCCACAGCAGCAGCGGGAATGCGTTCAACCGCCTCCCCTCGGGATGCGTCCCGCTCCACCACGCGAACGCCTCGCGCGCGCCGTCGAGCACGAGCGTGCCCGACAGGAGTTCACCGTTGCGGCGCAGCGTGAACAACCTCGCCGCGCCGCGCGCGAGCAGTTCGCGGGACAACGCCAGCGGTTGCGGCAGATGCTCGCCCCAGACGCGGGACTGCGCGACGTGCAGCGCGTAGACGCCCTCGACCGCGCCGGGCTCCTCCGCGCACACGAGGCCCTTCGCGCGCGAGGCGCGCATGGCCTGGCGGTGCTTGCGCGACACGCGCCTGCTCGCGGCCTCCATGCCGTCCGCGAGGTCCACGAGCGACGCTTCCAGCCAGCGTGTCTCCCCTCCCACGCGCTCCGCGGCCGCGGCGAGCGCGCGCGCGTCCGCTTCGGAGGCCCCGGCACGATGCAGCGCCCACTCGCCGCCCACCGCACCGCACTCCGCCGCCAGCGCCGCGAACGCGCCGGAGACCGCGGCGTCCACGGCGTCGCGCTCGCCGGGTGCGGCGAGCGGTGCCGCCGTGAGCAGCATGGGAAGCGCGTGCAGCCAGGTGAGCCCGGCCCGGCGTTCGATCAGCACGGGCGCGCCGCCGACGAGCCGTCCGTCACGCTCCACCGCGACCACGCGCGGCGTGAGGGCCGGGTTCGTCGCCGCGTAGGCGGCCCACAGTTCGGGGCGGTGCGACGGCGCCGCCGCCGGATCGGACGCGAGCAGTGCGCCCCAGTCCGCGGGCGCACGGTCGAGCCAGCGCGCGGCCAGCGCCTGCATGCGTTCCTCCCCGGTCAGCGCAGCACGACGGCGCGCGCGATGCCCTCTCGGCCGCCGCCGCGTGCGTGCACGAAGTACACGCCCGGCTGCACGTGCTTGCCGTCCTGGTCCCGGCCGTCCCAGATCACCGCGTCGTTCGCCGAAACGGCGAACTCGCGCACGACGCGGCCCGACAGGTCGAGCACCTCGCCGCGATACGACGTCGTGTTCCCGCGCAGGCGCAACTGCAGCCCCATGCGCGTCAGCGAGAGCGGGTTCGGATAGAGCAGCATCTCGAGCCGCGTGAGCGCGGGCGGCGTCGGCGCGACGTAGTTCGGGTCGTAGCGGTTGATGCCCGCCGCCGTGCCGAACCAGACCACGCCCGTCGCCCTGTCCACGCAGACGGCGCGGAGTTCGTTGTTCGCGAGCGGCGAGTTCGAGGTCTTGAAGTCCTCGTAGCCACCGCCGCGCTTGAAGTGACGCACGCCGTCGGACGTGCCGACCCAGACCGATCCGTCGGGCCCCACGTCGATCGGGCGCACGGCACCGCGCGGCGCGGGGCCGGCCGGGATCTCGAGCTGGCTCACGAGGGCGTGCGTCGAGCGGCTGATGCGCCGCACGTTGCTCGTCGTGAGCACCCAGATCGAGTCGCCCTGCGCGACGAGCCCGAAGATGTCGGTGTTCTCGAGCCCCACGACCGGCTCGAACGTCGGCAGGCGCGAGCGGTCGGCGCCCGTCGTCGAGAGCGTGTCGTAGCTCACGCCGCGCGAGGCGAAACCCGCCCAGATCTGCCCGTCCTTCGAAACCGTGATCGCGCGCACCTGGTTGTCGCCGAGTCCCGCGTTCGTCGTCTTCCAGTTGATCACGGAATTCCCCGACGGATCGTACACGTCGATGCCCATGGGCTCGAGCGTGCCGCGGTCCGGCGTGTCGCCGCCGATGTACACGAACCCGGACGAGTCGACGGCGGACGCCCAGCCGTCGGTGTGGCGGCACAGCGTGTCGGCGCTCGGGAAACCGCAGGTGCTCACGACGTGCGTGAACTGCGGGGGATTCACGGTCGGGTCGATGCGCTCGACGCCCTGCTCCCAGTGCGCGGTCCAGATGTGCCCGGAGCGGTCGCGCAGCAGCGTGAACGCGAACGCCGGATTGGCGAACGTCGTGTCGGAGGAGGCGTCGCACGCGCGCGGGAACCAGTTCCGCCAGTTCGCGCCGTCCCAGCGCGCGACGCCCTCGCCGTAGGTGTTCACCCAGACGCGCGGTCCGTCCACGAGAAGGTTCTGGATGCTGTTGCCCGCGGGACCCGGCGGCTCCGCCACGTTCCACGTGGGCGACGCCTGCATGCGCAACACGCCGTTGCCGAACGCGAAGAGCACGCCGTCGGGATCGGAGGTGAACTCCTGCCCGCCGTCGGCGGTGCCGTCGGCGACCGGCGAACCCGGAACGAGCAACCACTGGTTGACGGACCAGCGGTAGATGCCCGTGGCCGAGATCGAGAGGATGCGACCGAAGCCGTCCGTGAGCCGCTTCACGGAGCCCTGCCCACCGGCCACCCCCCACGTGTGGGAGGTCATGCTCCAGCGGTACGTGTTGCCGCTCGCCAGCGCGAAGACTTCACGGCCGTCGCTCGCGAGCGAGCGCACGTCGGTCGAGCCGAGGCCACCGTCCACACTCGCCCACGTGGCGAGCTGCTGCGAGAGCCGCGCGACGTACACGCCGTTGGTGGTCGAGACGAAGAGCGAATCGCGCAGCACGACGATTCCCGTGACGACGTCGCTGCGGAAGGGCGAAGCCGTGCCGAGGTCGGGCACGGAACCCGCGATCTGCCTGCCGTCCCAGAGCGCGATGCCGCGCTGGGTGCCGATCCACACCGTGTCGCCGTCCGCGCGCAGCACGTTCACCGTGTCGGAGGGCAGGCCGTCGAACGCGTTCACGAGATCCCAGCTCGAACGGTTCGCGGCGAGGCGGCTCACGCCGAACTGTGGAGTGCCGACCCAGACGCGGTCCGAGCGGTCGATCGCGATCGCGCTGAGCGTGTTGCTCGCGAGCCCGCCGGGCTCGCGCGTGTAGGAGCCGAACGTGCCGGAGTGCCGCACGTAGTACACGAGCCCGGCCTCGGTCGACGCCATCCAGACGGTGTCGCGCGAGGCGGCCACGTCGGCGCACGCGTACATGCGCAGCCAGGTGGACCACGCTCCCGCCGCGTGCGACGTGGCGGGGACGACGAGCAGAAGGAGCGCGAGAAGCAGGGAGGGTCGGCGGATCATCGTGCGATCACTCCAGCTGGCCGAACAGGTCGAGGAAGCGCAGGCGCCACACCATGCCGGCCGCTACCCAGATGATCTTGCGGCTCATCTTGGAGACTCCGGCGCGACGGTCCACGAAGATGATGGGGATTTCCTTGATCTTGAAGCCGCGCTTCCAGCACCGGAAGGACATCTCGATCTGGAAGGAATAGCCCTCGGACTTCACCCGGTCGAGCCGGATGCCTTCGAGCGCGCGCCGGCGGAAGCACTTGAATCCGCCCGTCGCGTCCATGAGCGGAAGTCCGGTGACGATGCGCGTGTACATGTTGGCCGTGTACGAGAGGATGAGCCGGCTGAGGGGCCAGTTCACGACCGTCACGCCGTGCAGGTAGCGGCTGCCGAGCACGATGTCCACGTCGCCGATGTTCTCGAGGAACTGCCCGAGCGCGTCCGGATCGTGCGAGAAGTCCGCGTCCATCTCGAAGATGTATTCGGCGCCGTTCGCGAGCGCGTAGCGGAAGCCGTCGCGGTAGGCCGAGCCGAGCCCCATCTTGCCGGGACGCTGCAGCAGGTGCACGCGGTCGGTCTTCTTCTGCCACTCCTTCACGACGTTCGCGGTGCCGTCGGGCGAGTTGTCGTCCACGATCAGGATGTGCAGGTCGTACGGCAGGCCGAGCACGCGCGTGAGGAGCTCCTCGATGTTCTCGAGCTCGTTGTAGGTCGGAACGATGACGAGTTTTTCCATCAGGCGGCCTCGCTCGGCTTCGTGGGATGGGCACGGCGATCGAGAAGGATTCCGGCGGCGAGCAGCGCGAGCGCGACGATCGCGCAGATCACCGAAAGCGTGAGTCCGTTGCGGAACGACGCGCTCTCGAACGTGAAGCGCACCGTGTGCTTGCCGGCGGGGATCACGACGGCGCGCAGCGCGTGGTCGGCGCGGAGGATCTCGGCGCTCTTGCCGTCCACCGTCGCCTTCCAGTCCGGGTACCACAGGTCCGACAGGCGCACGAGCGCCGCGCTCGAGGCTTCGGCCTCGATCTCGACTTCGTGCAGCCCGTACTTCGTGATGTTCGCGACGCCCGCGGGCGCGGAACCGTCCCCCGAAGGGAAGCCGGGATCCTTCGACACGAACGCGAAGACGGCGGGGTCGCGCATGCTCGAGGAGACCGAGTCCACCGCCGCGGCGCCCGTGTCCGGGATCACCGCCCACGCGTTCACGACCGTCGCGCGCGGCAGCCAGCGCGCGTACTCGTACACCCCACCGGCGGGGCCGCCGTACACCTGCGTGAAGAACGCGCCGAGCGGGCCGAGTGCCTGAGTGAGCTGCTCGGCGGGCACGTTCTGGTTGAGCGCGAGATAGCGCACGTTGCACAGCGTCCACAGCCGCGCGCTCAGGATGACCGACGCCCCCGGCGTGACGAGGTCCTGGTAGAGCTGCGGCTTCGCGGCGTGATAACCGCCGAGCACGGCGACGCCGAAACCCGCGAGGCGGTTGTCGCGCAGTTCGGGATACATGACGCGGAAGCTGCCCCACGGCCCCTGCTTCTCGAGGAAGTCCACGATCTCGTCGCGGCCGGCGTCGGTGTCGCGCGCGATCGGGTCGCCGATCACGGGCGCCATGACCTGGTTCGAGATCGGCCACAGGCTGCCGAGCAGCAGCACGAGCGCGATCACGCTCGCGAGCCCGGCGTTGAGCTTGCCGCGCACCGTGAGCATCGCGATCGCGATCACCGCGAGCGCGGCGAGCAGCGCCTTCTGCGTGTCCGCGGTGAAGGCCGCGAACGCGTACTGCGCGGCCTCGGCCGGGAAGCCCTGCTTGAGCGTCGTGGCCGTGTTCACGTACCACGTGCGCAGCCCCTCGCCCCCGCCGAGCACGGCGAGCCCGCACGCGATGACGACGGCGCCGATCACCCACCAGAGCCGTTCGTGCAGCGCCTTGCGCTTCGCGTCGGGCGCGATGACCTCGGTCCAGCCCCACGCGAGCGCGAGCGCCATGGACAGCTGGAGCAGGATCACGATCATCACGGGAATGCGGAACTTGTTGAACATCGGCACGTGCGCGTACATCCACGCGTACAGCGGCGAGTGGCTGCCGAACGACACGAGCAGCGCGAACGCGCCGAGCAGCAGCGCGAACGTCCGCGGCGCGCCGCCGCCGAACAGCGCCGGGATCGCGAGCAGCACGGCGACGACGCCGAGATACACGTTCGGATAGTCCGTGAACGGCATGCCGCCCCAGTACGTCTGGCCGCCGAAGCCGACCCAGTTGGGGATCACGGCCGCGAGCAGTTCGTACGGCGCGAGCGACCAGCCGGTCGCGTACGTGAAGCCCGCGCCACCCGTCGTGTCGCCGCCGCGGATCGAGTACTGCGCGTAGTCCTTGAGCGGCAGGTTGTAGACGCCGGCCACGCCGAAGGCGAGCGCCGCGGCGGCGAGCACGCCCACCGCGCGCAGCGCGCGCGCGGGCAGTTCGCCCGGCGTGCGGAGCGCCGAGACCACCGACACGCCCGCCCACATCGTCACCGCGATCCACGAGTAGAAGCAGATCTGCACGTGCCGCGCAGGAACTGGAAGCCGCCCGCGAGCGCGAGCGCGCCGAGGTCGGTGAGCGAGCCGCGCCGCATCCAGCGCGCCGCGAGCCAGACCATGAGCGGCAGGTAGGCGGAGTTCACGAGCTGGCTGCCGTGACCGTGCGCGCCGACCGCGACCAGGTTGGGCGCGAACACGAACGCGACCGCGCCGAGCAGCGCGCCCTCGGGCCGCGCGCCCCACTCGCGCGCGAGCTGGTACATGAAGTACGCGCCGAGGAAGTAGTAGATGAGCAGCCACGTGAGTTCGGGCAGCGGCACGACCTTCTGGATCAGCGCGAGCGGCCAGTCGGGCGGGTAGATCCACGGGTTGTACGCGCCGGAGCCGAAGCTCGGCATGCCGAGGAACACGAACGGGTTCCACAGCGGGTACACGTGGTTCTGCGTGAGCGACTGCTCGCCGATGCGCACGAAGCCGAGCGGATTGGTCGCGTCCGGCGAGACGAAGGTGCGCCCGCCGATCGAGACTTCGTGGAAGAACAGCAGCGTGAGCAGCGCGAGCACGACCGCGGCCCACGCCGTGGTCAGCGTGAACGCGCCGGAGGAGGCGCTCGACTTCGGGGCGGGCTTGGTCTGGGCCATGGGTTCCTACGACTCCGGGTTCACGCGGCGGGAAGCCGCGCCTCGATCTCTTGGACCATGCGCGCGGCCAGCGCGTCCCAGTCGTGCGGACGGGCCAGTGCGCGTCGCCGGTCGCGGTCGGCCGGCGCGTCGAGCGCCGTCGCGAGCGCTCGGCTCATGGAGCGGTCATCAGTCGCAAAGAGCAGGTCGGGTGCGCTCTCCTGGAGATCGAGCAACGGAGTCGTGAGCACGGGCAGTCCGGCCGCCAAGTACTGGTACACCTTGTTCGGGTTGATGCCCTGCACGAACGGATCGTCCGCGCGGAAGGGAATCAGCCCGACGTCCAGCGCCTGCATGTAGGCCGGCACCTGATCGTACGGACGCGGGCCCAGCACCGCGACTCCCTCCCGGCGGCCCAGTTCGGCCACCGCGGCGTCGGTCGCCGGTGTGCCCGGCCCCACCAATACCAGTGTGCCCCCCCGCCGGTTCCGGCGAAGCGACTCCAGCATGTCGAAGTCCAGGAAGTGCGACAACAATCCCACGTACCCGATGAGCGGCCGGGGCAGCGACGCGAGGTCCGCGGGGACGTCGCGGGGCGCCTCGAAGTGCGCCATCTCGACTCCGTTCCCGAGCAGGATCAAGGGCCGATCGGTCTCCCCGGCGAGCTGCCGACGATAGAACTCCGACACGACGAACACGGCGTCCGCCTGGCGGATGGTGCGCGGCCAGTACCCGCGGGCCCACGGCGGGCTCACGGAGAACTGAAAGGGGCTGTCGTTAAAGTCGTACAGTAGCAGCTTCTTGCGGAGCCGCGAAAGCACGCCGGCGGTGTAGATGTTGGACGCCAGCACGACCGGCTCGCGTTCCACCCCCAGCTTGGCGAGCATGCCGTTCAGGTAGCGCTCGGCGGCCGCCTCGATGGCCCAGCGCCCGGGAGTGGTCGCCGCAGCGGCGTTGTAGAGCGCGGATTTCGTGCCCGGTTTGAGGAACGGCACCGTGAAGTAGGTGACCCGCCCCTCCTGCTTCGGCTCCCACGGATCGTCCGCGCCGCCGCCGGGGGGCTGGGCGAAGTACACCCGCCAGGGCGCCGGGAAGCGCGAAAGCAGGAACTGCTTCCGCGTCCGGAAGTAGCCCCAGCGCACCTCGGAGAGGACGAGCAGGTCCACGGTGGTCAGCGCTCCCCGAGATCGTGCGCGGCGCGCACGGCGCGCACTTCGGACTCGACCCAGCCGCGGTGCTGACCCGCGTGCGGCGAGTAGTCGTCGTCGCGCTCACCGAGCCGCGGGTCCACGGCGAGGAACGCCTGCGACCACGCCTCGAGGCTCAGCCAGCGCCACACTTGAAGTCCGATCGCGCGTCCGCCGGCGAGGTACTCGTCGAGTTCCTCGCGCACGAACGCGCCGTCCACCCAGTCCTGGAACGGGCCCGGGCGCGCGAGCCGGCGGCGCGCCTCGGCCGGCCAGCGGCCGCGCAGCCACAGGTCGGTCGGTGTTTCGAAGCCCATCTTGTCGCGGCGCGCGAGCACGCCGGGCGGCACGCGGTCGCCGAGCGCGCGTCGCAGGATCGCCTTCGTGCGCGCGCCGTCGAGCTTCTCGGTGTCGGGCAGCGAGAACGCGAACTCCACGAGCCGGTAGTCGAGGAACGGCAGACGCGTCTCGATCGAGAACGCCATCGAGTTGCGGTCCTCGTAGCGCAGCAGGCTCGGCAGCTGGCGGACGAGCGTGTCGAACGCGAGGTGGCGCCACACGTCGGAGCGCTCGGCGCGCGGCCAGCCGGGCACGTCGCTCGCGACGCGACGCAGCGACGCCGACAGCGCGCGGTCCTTGCCCTGCCCGAAACGCCCGCGCAGTTCGGCGACGAGCGCCGCCGGGAGCCACGGCTCGAACGTGTGCAGAGCCGCGGTCGAGAAGCCGAGCTTGTCGGACACCGGGCCCCACAGCTTCGCGAACCCGGCGAAGTCGCCGGCGCGCGCGAGGTCGCGCAGTCGCGAGGGCAGGTAGCGGAAGTAGCCGGCGAGCGTCTCGTCGCCGCCCTGCCCGTCGAGCAGCACCTTCATGCCCTTCTCGTGCGCGAGCTGCATCACCTTCCACTGCGAGTACACGCCCGGGCCCGCGGTCGGCTCGTCCTGGCGCACCGCCAGTCCGTCGAACACGTCCCAGAAGTCGTCGCCGTTCGGGATCGTGAGGTGGCTCGTCGCGCCGCTCGATTCGACCGCGGCGCGGATGTGCGGACGTTCGTCGAACGCCGGGCCTTCGTCGTAGGCGCACGAGAACGCGTGCAGCCCGCGGTTCTCGAGACGGCCGGCCGTGGTCACGACCGCGCTCGAATCGAGCCCGCCCGAAAGGCACGCCCCCACTTCGACGTCGGCGCGCAGGCGCAGCTTCACCGAGTCGGTGAACAGCTCGGCGTAGCGCGCGTCGAACTCCGCGCGCGTGCCGCTCGCATGGTCGTGCGCATCGAGCGCCCACCAGCGGCGGATCGCCATCCCACCCTCGCCCACCATGAGCGAGTGCGCGGGCGGCAGCTGCATCAGTCCCTCGAAGAACGTCTGCGCGCCGTGGTCCACCCAGTCGAGTGCGAGCAGGTCGCGGATCGCGCCCATGCGCGCGCGCACGCGCTGCGGCTGCGTGAGCACGAGCGCGCGCGGCTCCGAGGCGAAAGCGAAACGCGCGCCGTCGTACTGGTAGTAGAACGGCTTCACGCCGAGCCGGTCACGCGCACAGAAGAGCGCGCGGCGGTCACCGTCCCAGATCGCGAACGCGAACATGCCGTTGAAGCGAGAAAGGCACCCCTCGCCCCACTGCCGGTACGCGGCGAGAATGACCTCGGAGTCCGACGTCGTCGCGAACTCGTGGCCCAGCCCGCGCAGTTCTTCGCGCAGTTCGATCCAGTTGTAGATCTCGCCGTTGAACGTGAGCCAGAAGCGCCCGTAGTGCGCGCTCATCGGCTGGTGGCCGCCCGGGCTCAGGTCCACGATCGCGAGCCGGCGGTGCAGCAGCGCGACGTGCCACGCCGCGTCGGACGACACGCCGCCGCTCGTGCGGCCGGGCGCGTACGGGTGCTCGGAGCGGTACGCCTCGGTTGGCGTGTCGGGACCGCCGTGCGTGCGCCATGTACCGGTCGCCGCGTCGATGAGCACGAGTCCCTCGTCGTCGGGTCCGCGATGGCGCATGAGGCGCGAGATGCGCGAGATGCGGCCGAGGTCGGCGCGGGCGTGACGATCGAAGATGCCGGCGATTCCACACATGCGTTGGCGTTCTCCTCGTGCGGCCGCTTCAGGCGGCCGGACGATGCCGGACCGCGCCGCGGTCCTTCCAGACTTCGAGCGCCGTGGCGAGCGCCACGAAGCCCAGCACCGCGACCAGCTTCACTCCCACTCCCGCCCAGCCCGCCGGAGCGAACCGCACCGCGAGCAGCCCCGCCACCAGCGCGCCGCCGAACAGCGCCGCGAGCCGCGCGGGCCGGAAGGGCAACGGATGCACGCGCTGCGACACGACGTACGCGGCCACCGCGGAGGCGACGTGCGCGAGGCACGTGGCCATCGCCGCGCCTTCGGCGCCGAGCCGCGGCACGAGCACGGTGTTCGCGACGATCGCGACCACCGCCGCGAGCGCGGCGATGCCGCCGAGCAGCCGCGTGCGCAGCGCCAGCGTGATGCCGAGCACGGCGACAGAATAGGCACCCTGCGCGACCGCGGCAAAGGTCAGCCACAACGCCGGCGCGGCCGCCGCGGCGTAGCGTTCGGTCGCGAGCAGCCCCACCAGTCCGGGCGCGAACACGCCGACGAGCAGCGCACCGAGCGAGGCGATCGCGACGTACAGCGTGAAGACGCGCGCGTAGAGCTTGGGCGCGTCGGGGTCCTGCGCGCGCGCGTACGCGAACGGGCCGAACGCGAGATTGAACGCCGACACGCCCATGGTGATCACCGCGAAGAACTTCATCGCGACGGCGTACACGCCGGCGGCCTCGGGCGAGAAGGCGCGCGTCAGCGTCGCGCGGTCCACGGCGCCGATCACGGCGTACGAGATCGAGACCGGCACGAGCGGCAGGCCGTACGCGAGCATGCGGCGCAGCAGGTCGCGGTCGAACACCGGCTTCAGGTGGTGGCGGCACAGCACGAGGCCGACCGCCGCGGTCAGGCAGTCGCCGAACAGCTTGCCGTAGAGCGCGCCGGCGACCCCGAGGTGGCGCGCGAGCACGAAGTACAGCGTGAGCCCGCCCACCGTGACCGTCCACGTCAGGTTGAGCGCGATGAACTTCCACGGCTGGAACGTCACGCGCAGCACGTCGTACGAGAACAGCACGAACAGCGTCGCGGGCAGCGTGAGGGCGCCGATGCGCAGGTACTTCGCGTACACCTCGCCGCCGAGCATCGCGCCGGCGAGCGGCGTCGCGAACGCGGCCAGGGCGAGCGCGACCGCGCCGCCGGTGAGCAGGCGGAACGTGAACGACGACGACACCATGCGCACGCGCGTCTGGCGGTCCGGCTGCTCGTAGAAGAAGCGCGCGAGCGCGCCGTCCATGCCGAACACGAGCACGAGCAGCGCGCTCGCGGTGTACTGCGTGACGTTCTCGGAGACGCCGAACTGCTCGGGCACGAGCACGCGCGTGAGCACGGGCACGAGCAGGAAGTTGACGATCTTGCCCGCCACCTGGCCGAGGCCGTAGACGAGCGAATCGCCGGAGAGGCGCTTGAGCGAGTCGCGCACGCTCACGAGGCGCCGATGCTCCGGTACAGGTCCACGAGGCGGCGCGCGATGACGTGCGACTCGTGCTCGCGCTCGACGTACGCGCGGCTCGCCTCGCCGATCGCGCGGCGGCGCGGCGCGTCGGTGAGCAGCGCCGCGACGTCGTCGGCGAGCGTCTCGACGCTCGTGCGCACGAGCGGGCAGTCGCGCGTGAGCGGCTCGAAGTCCGGGCGCATGTAGGCGAGCGACGGCCGGCCGTACGCCATCGCCTCGGCGCTCACCATGCCGTACCAGCCCATGTGCAGCTGGTCCACGAACAGGTCGCACTCGCGCATGGCCACCTTGAGCTCGGCCCAGTCGAGCTTCTCGACGACGCGGAACTCGACACCGGGAAAGCGCGGCCGCAGCTGCTCGAACGCCTTCTCGATGTACGGCGTGCCCTTGATGAGACGGTTCGTCGGCGCGTGCAGCACGAGCTTCGGCACCTCGCGGAACGGCGCGGGCGTGTAGTCCTCGAGCCAGACCGCGACGTGCATCTGCTGCGCGAGCGGCGCGGATTCCAGGAGATCCGGCGTCGAGACGATCTGCGCGTGGGCGTGGGTTCGGGCCTCACGCAGGATGCGCTTCTGCCGCGACGGGATGCAGAACGTCGGCGCGCACTCGGTGCACGTGGAGTGCGCGTGCGTCGCGAGCATGTGCGCGCGGTTGCGCACGTCGCAGCCGTGGAAATGAAAGACGAGCTTCTTCCCCATCGCCCGGTAGAGCGGCAGGTCGAGGTTGTGCGGCGCGATCAGCGTGCGCCCGAAGTGGAAGTGGAAGACGTCCCACTTGTTCAGGTGCTTCGCGAGCAGTCCCGCATAGCCGAGGTAGCGGCTCAGCGGCGGCTGCGGGTCGAGCGGCACCAGTTCGTCCACGCGGTAGTTCGCGAAAGTCGGATTGGTCGCGAGCGACCACGCCTCGACGCCGAGGTCGCGCAGCGCGCGCGACAGGATGCTCGTCTGTCCGGCGATCTCGGACGGCGCGTGCAGCACCCTCATGACGCCACTCGCGCGCCGCTCACCGCGGCCGCCCGAACGGGTTCGGCTTGCCGCACCAGGGACAGACCCACTGCTTCGGCCACGGTCCGGACGGGGCCGGAGGCCCCGAGCTTTGCACGATGGCATGTTCGCCGCAGTCGCGGCACACGTGCGTGACGCGCCTGTGCCCCGGCAGCGCCGCACGGTCGCGGCCATCCGGTCCGTCGGTGCGCCCCGTCTTCACGAACGTGAGCACGAAGTTCGCGTCCGTCGCGAGGTCGAGCCCCGTGGCGCGGTGAATCGCGCAGAGCGTGTCGGTGAACGCGCCCTGCAGCGGTTTCGTGCGCGCATCGTTCATCCACGAGAAGCCCGCGGGCACGAACGCGTGCGCCGTGAGCGTCATGCCGCGGCGGCGGAACATCTCGAGCAGTCCCACGAGGTCGAAGCGCTGCTGGTGCTCCACGCGCTTCTTGAACTTCATGAGCGCGTACTTCGCGAAGTAGCCCGCGAAGCGGTAGAGCCGGTCGTCGAACGCCGCGGCGCGCGGCACGCTCAGGTAGAGCGTGCCGCCGCTCTTCGTCACCCGCACGAGTTCGTCGCAGCACTCGCGCAGCTCGGTGACGTGCTCGAGGACGTAGTGGCAGACCGTGAGGTCGAAGTACTCGGAGGGCAGCGGCAGCCGCGCGAGGTCGCCGCGGAAGACGCGCGTCGTGTACTCGCGCTTCGGCGGTCCCGGCGGGAACTTGATGTCGAAGCCCGTGATCGTGAGGTCGGTCCGCTCGGCGTACGGCCATGAGCCCGGCCCGCAGCCCGCGTCGAGCACGCGCGCGCCGGCCGCCTGCGCCGCGATCACCTCGCGCAGGAAGACGGGCGGCTCGTGCGGGGCGCGCACGGGTCGGACGGCGGTGAACTCAGTCATGGGCCCGCCCCCACGCGACCGGGATCGCCTCTCGCGTGCCGGTGTGCACGAGCACGGGCACCTGCACTTCGTAGCCGGACTCGAAGGGATCGCCGATGAAGGCGATCACCCAGAGCCAGCCGGCGCCGTCCGGCAGTTCGAACACTTTCGGGCGGGTGACCGCATCGCTGCGCCAGCAGGTCAGCTCCACGGCGGGACCGAACTCGGCGCGAACCCGCAGGCGGATGGGCTGGCCGAACTCGCTCGGGATGCTGTCACGCTGCAGCACCACTGCCGAGAACGGCAGCGTCGGCCACGAAAGCTCGCGAAGCGGCTCCAGCCGCGCGCGCAGCGCGGCCAGTCTCGAGAGCAGTTCGGGATCGCCGGCTTCCCCCTTGCTCGGGTGCAGGGGCAAGTCCCGGAACACGCCCGCACTCTCACGGCTGCACGAGGCGTACATCACCCGGCCGAACGTCCCGCCCCCCGTTCCGTCCAACTCGTGCACGTAGACGCGCTGCGTGGACGGTTCGTAACCCAGCATCTCGCACAACCAGTCGCCGCCCACGGTCGCGCACGCCGGTCGCGGCACGGCAGGCAGGACCAGCAACGCGAGTGCGAGCCACAGCCAGCGCCTCACAGCTTCACCTCCGCGGGATTCCGTCCCGAGACTCCGTCGGCCAGCGCGGTCCACACGCCGCGCGCGCCGGGGAAGTTCCCACGCGCGGCGAGCAGGAACAAGAGCGCCACGTGCTGCGCGAGGAATCCCAACTTCGACGTGAACGCGTCGAGTCCGCGCGCGTGGCGCGACCACAGCAGCGCGTTCGCCCGCGTGCGCTGGTAGAGCTTCCAGGCGCTCGCCGCTCCGCCGCTGCTCGCGCTCACCTGGTGCCAGAGCCGCGCCGTCGGCACGAAGAGCAGCTCGTACCCGGCCGCGCGCGCGCGCAGCGACCAGTCGGCGTCCTCGGCGTAGATGAAGTAGCGCTCGTCGAGCATCCCCACCTTGCGCCAGCACTCGGCGGTCGCGAGCAGGCAGCAGCCGGTCAGGTAGCCGGTGCGTTCGATCGCACGGTACTGGCCGCGGTCGCGCTCGCGGATGCCGACGTGCGCGGTGTGCGCCCAGCGCGTGTCGCAACGCCCGCCTGCGTACCAGATCACGTCGCTCGGCAGTGCGTGATAGATGAGCGGCGCCGCGGCGCCGGCCTTCGGGTTCTCGGCGAGCGCCGCGAGCAGCTTCTCGTACAGCCACGGATCGGCCACGACGTCGTTGTTGAGCAGCATGATCGCGTCCGCTCCCTGTTCGAGCGCGCGCGCGATGCCGACGTTGTTGCCGCCCGCGAAACGGCGGTTCTCGGCGAGCGCCTGCAGGTCCACCCACGGATACTCGGCGGCGATCGCCGCGGGCGAGCCGTCGGTGGAAGCGTTGTCCACGAGCATCACCCGAGCGCGCCAGCCCTCGGGCACGCGGCACGCCGCGAGCGAGTCGAGCGTCGCGCGCGTGAGCGCGAGCCCGTTCCAGCCGAGCACGATCACCGTGAGGGTCTTCACGCGTCGGTCCGCTCCCGCGCGGCGGCGTCGAACACGGCGGCGAAGCCCCAGATCGACGCGGCGAGCAGCGCGACCGCCGCGACGTTCAGCGGCAGCGACGGGATGCCGGCGTAACGCGCGTACATCCACCACAGGTCGAACGCGCCCAGAAGCGCGTTCTGGTCCTTTTCGGAGATGCCGAGTCGTGAGGGCGTGAGGGCGCGGGTGCCGTCGTCTCCGGCGCCGCGAAGGGAGTCGGCGACGACGGGCTCCGCCGAGTCCGCCCCGATCCTCGGCATCTCGCCCTTCACATGCGCGGCGAAGTTCTCGCCGATCATCTCCCAGTGCACGAGCAGCGGGCTGAAGCGCGGATTGAAGTGGCTCGCCTCCATGAAGTGCGGATGCTCGAGCGGCAGCGTGTACGGGTAGTCGCCGACCTTGCGCATCTCGGCGCCGTAGTGAATGCCGACGCCACCGAGCGTCGCGACGAGTCCCGCGACGCCCAGCATCCACGCGAGCCGCTTGCGCGCGCGCGTGGCGGCTTCGAGCGCGAACGCCACCGCGAGGAACGCCGACGGCAGCATCGGCACGAGGTAGCGCGGCCCCCACGAGCCGTCCCCGCCCCAGTGCTGGAACGTGCCGAACTGGACGAGCGCGACGGCCCACGTCGCGATCGCCGCGAACGCGGCGCGGCGCGCGGGCCATCCGTGGCGCGGCTCGTTCGAGTGCTGGCGCGAACGCGTCATCTCGGCGAAGCCCACGAAGGCGAGCCACGCGGCGGGCGCGAACCACAGCAGCCCCTTGCCCGACGAGATCAGCAGGCCGTAGAGCCCGACGAGCAGCGGCGTCGAGAACGCGGCCGCCGACTGCTGCGCGCCGTACCCGCTCTGCAGCGGGTCCTGGAAGCGCGCGAAGTTGTAGAACAGGTGCCCGCCGATCGCCGCCGCCACGCCCAGCAGCGGCACGCACCAGCGCTGCCAGCGCTTGAACCCGAGCGCCCCGAGCGAAAGGAGCACGAGCGGCAGCATGCTCGCCTTGGCGCTCACGGCGAGGAACGCGCCGAGCGCGGCGAACCACGTGCGGCGGTTTTCGTCCGGAAGCTTCTGGGCGCCTCCGGCGCCCGCCAGGGCGGCGTTGCCGAGCGCGAGCAGCAGCCCGAGCGCCTCGAGCGGCTCGGCCATGAAGCTCTTCGCGTACACCCACAGCGGTGTCGTGAAGCCGAGCAGCGCGGTCGCGGCGAGCGCCTCGCGCGTGCGCACGCCGAGCCGGCGCGCGAACGCGTAGAACGCGCCGAGCAGCACGGCGGTCACGACCGCGTTGAGGAACGAGGCGACGAAGCGCGAGGCGAGCACGGCCTTGCCTTCGCGGAAGCCGGCGGCCTTCGTCGCCATCTCGCCCACCGCGACGAGCGGCAGCGCGAGCACGGCCTGCCCCGCGGTGTTCTTGCTGTAGAACCGCCCGTCCGGGCCGGCCAGCGTCGCGCCTTCGGGCACGGCGATCCCGCCGTGCAGCATGGCGCGCGAGAGTTCGAACATGGTGACTTCGTCGCTGCCCGAGATGCGGCCGCCACCCGTGAGGGCGAACACGAGGAACGCCGCGAGCGCGACCAGCCGCGCGGTGCGGCGCGCGGGAATGCGCGAGGACGAGCGCTCGGGGCTCACGACCAGCCCCGTCCCGGCTTCAGCTCGTCGATCAGCGACACGGTCGAACCCGCGAGCGCCTCCCACGAATGCTCCGCCTGCAGCCGCGCGATGTGCGGCGCCATCGCGGGCGCCATCCCCTGCTCGAAGAAGCGCACGATCACGTCCGCGAGCGCCTTCGGGTCCTCGGGCGGCGCGGTGAGTCCGGTCTCACCTTCGCGCACGGTCTCGGTGATGCCGCCGACGTTCGTCGCGATCACCGGGCAGCCGAGCGCGTAGGCGACGTGCGTGACGCCGCTCTGCGTGGCGCTGCGGTACGGCAGCACGGTGACGTCCGCGGCACGGAACAGCGCCTCGACCTCGTCGTCCGGGATGTAGCGGTCGAGCAGGCGCACCGCGCCCTCACCCGCCGCCTTCACGAGCGCGTGATACGGCTCGGGCTTCTCGTAGAACTCGCCCGCGACCACCAGCGTCGCGCCGGGACGGCGCGCGCGCACGAGCGGCCACGCCTCGAGCAGCGTGTCGAGGCCCTTGTAGTGGCGCACGTAGCCGAAGAACAGCGCGACGTCGCCCGACAGTCCGAGCTTCGGGCGCGCCGAGTCGCGGTCGAAGCGCTTGCGGTCGAACTGCGCGTAGAACGGATGCGGCACGCGGCGGCGCGGCGCGCCGGCCTTGAGCGTGTCGAGGTCGCGGTTCACGGAGTCCGACATGACGAGGTAGCCGTCGGAGTTGCGCATCATCCAGTCCGTGAAGGCGGCGTCGTAGAAGCGCGGCTCGTGCGGGATGAGGTTGTCGCAGACGAGGATCACGCGCGTGCCCTTGCGGCGCAGCGGCCCGACGCTCGAGGCGAACGACGGCGCGAAGAACGGCATCCACCACTTGAGCACGACCGCGGCGGGTGCGAATCGCTCGAGGTGCGCGGCGACCTTCCGCCACGACAGCGGTCCGATCGAGTCGAGCATCGCCTCGGTCGGGAAGTCCGGCCGCGCCGCGTCCGGGTCGAACTGGCTCGTGCCCGGGAACAGGAAGTCCGGGTACTGCCGCGTGAACGTCACCGCACGGACGTCGGCATGGGGCTTCAGCGCCTCGCCGAGCAGGCCGAGATACTGCGCGAGTCCTCCCCGCCACGGATGCAGCGGGCCGACGAGGGCGATGCGGCGGTCGGGCACGTGCCGGTCCTCAGCGCTCGCGCGCGACGGACCACGACCTCACGCCGCGCGCCTCGAACTGGAAGGGCACCACCTGGCCGCCGGCCTTCTCGAGCGCGGCCGCGACGCGGTGGCGGCGGTCGAAGCGCGTGAGCAGCAGGAAGTACCCGCCGCCGCCGGCGCCCGGCATCTTGCCGCCGATCGCGCCTTCCTTGCGCGCGAGCTGGTAGAGCTTGTCCACGTGGCTGTTCGAGATGCCTTCGTCGAGCTGCTTCTTGTGCTCCCACGCCTGGTGCAGCAGTTCGCCGAAGCCGTCGATCTGGCCGAGGAGCAGCGCGCGCTTCATGTCGATCGTCTGCGCCTTGAGCGCGTCGAGCGCATGCACGGTGGACGCCTTGCCCGCCTTGTACGACTTCGTCTGGCGCTCGATGATCCTGGCGCTCTGGCGCGTCTGGCCCATGTAGCACATGAGCAGGCGGTACTCGAGCTCCTCGAGGGTGTCGCGCCGCAGCTTGAGCGGCGTGACGACCGTGCCCTGCGGCAGGAACTCGATGTAGTTGAAGCCGCCGAACGCCGCGGCGTACTGGTCCTGCCGTCCGCCCGCGAGCTTGAGGTCGTTGCGCTCGATCCGGAAGGCGAGCTCGGCGATGTCGTACGGCGTGAAGTCGAGCTTGAGCCACTCGCGCAGCGCCCCGATGAGCGCGACCATGAGCGTGCTCGAGGCGCCGAGGCCGGAGCCCGGAGGCGCGTCGGAGTGCGTCCAGAGGTCGGCGCCGCGCTTCACCTTGAGCGCGCGCACGGCCGCCTTGAGCAGGTCGAGCGTGCCGTCGAACTTGAGCCGCCGCGGATGGTCGTACTTCGCGACGAGATCGTAGTCGAGGCTCGCGAGCGTCAGCCGCGAGTCGCGGCGGGGACGCAGCGAGGCGTACGCGTAGTGATTGATGGTCGCGGAGAGCACGCAGCCGCCGTGCTCCTCCGGATAGGGCGACACGTCGGTGCCGCCGCCGCAGAACGACAGCCGCAGCGGCGCGCGGGCGCGGATGTAGCGATGGAGGTTCGGCTTCATGCGCGGAGCTCCCGTTCGGCGCGCTCGAAGTCTTCCGGCGTGCCGATGTCCCAGAACTTTCCCTCGTTCTCGATGCCCGCCAGTGTGCCCTTTTCCGCCAGCTTCGGCAGCACGTCCCGTTCGAGCGAGCTCGCCCCCTCCGGCAGGTGGCGCCAGAGCTCGGGCGAGAACGCGTACTGCCCGCCGTTCACCCACGCGGGTCCGCGGAAATCGGGGTCCTTCTCGACGAAGCGCAGGATGCGGTCGCCCTCGTGCTCGACGCGCCCGCGCGACGCCGCGTCCTCGACGCGGTAGAGCGCGACGGCGCCGGTGGCGCCCCGCTCCCAGCGGTCGCGCTCGAGCTTCCACGGGTCGGCGTCGCCGAGCGTGTCGCCGTTCACGACGAGCACCGGACCGTCCACGAACCGTTCGGCGAGCTTCAGCGCGCCGCCCGTGCCGAGCGGTTCGCTCTCGACGGACCACTCGAGCTTCACTCCGAGCGCGTCGCCGTCGCCGAGCGTCTCGCGCAGCTGGTCCGCGCCGTAGCCCGCGAGAATCACCGACTGGTTGATGCCTCGGTCGCGCAGCCACGACAGCTGGCGCGCGAGGAACGGCTGTCCCTGCAGCCGCGGCCTCAGCCGCGTGCCGAGCCCGCCCGCGAGGACGAAGGCCTTCACGCTCAGGCGTCCAGGTTGAAGCGCCGGCGCACCGGATAGTCCGTGCGCGCGGCCTGGTGCGCGATCATCTCGCCGAGCAGGCCCATGAGGATGAACTGGATGGCGAGCAGCACGCAGCCGACGCCGAGCAGCATGAGCGGGCGCACGCGCTGCGGGTCGCCGTGCAGCCACGAGCCGACGAACCAGCCGCCGAGTCCGAGGCCGACGAGCAGGAACGCGACGCCGATGCGGCCGAACACGTGCAGCGGCTTCAGGGCCGACGTCGAGATGAACGCGGCGGCCATGAGGTCGAGGAAGCCGTTCACGAAGCGCGCGGCGCCGAACTTCGAATGCCCGAACTTGCGCGCGCGGTGGTGCACGCCCAGCTCGCCGACGCGGAAGCCGCGCCAGTGCGCGAGCGCCGGCAGGAAACGGTGCAGTTCGCCGTACACCTCGAGCGCGTCCACCACCTCGCGGCGATACACCTTGAAGCCGCAGTTGAAGTCGTGGAGCTTCACGCCCGCGACCGACGACGTGACCATGTTGAAGAGCTTGCTCGGCAGGGTCTTCGTGATCGGGTCGAGGCGCTTCACCTTCCAGCCCGACACGAGATCGAGGCCCTTGTCGAGTTCCGCGAGCAGGCGCGGGATCTCGACCGGGTCGTCCTGCAGGTCGGCGTCCATGGTGACCACGTACTCGCCCCGCACCTGCTTGAAGCCCGTCGCGAGCGCGGCCGACTTGCCGAAGTTGCGGCGCAGGAGGATGCCGCGCACGCGCGGGTCCGCGGCGCACAGCTTCTCGATCACCTCGGCGGTGCCGTCGCGCGAGCCGTCGTCCACGTAGAGGATCTCCCACGGCATCCCGAGCGACTCGAACGACGCGACGAGCTCCCGATGCAGTTCGGGAAGGCTCTCGGCCTCGTTGTAGGCCGGGATCACGGCGGAGATGCGGGGGTCCGCGCTCACGCCTTCGCTCCGTAGAGCGTCTTCGCCCATTCGGCTTCGGCGTGCAGGCCGTCGCGGATGGCGACCTTCGTCTCGTAGTCGAGGTCGGTGCGCAGGCGCGTGGCGTCGGCGCGCGTGCGGAGCGGGTCACCCGGCGGGCGCGGCTCGAAGCGCAGCTTCGCCTTCACGCCGAGCGCCTCCTCGAGGATCGCGACCGCTTCGAGCACGTCCACCTGCGAACCGCCGCCGATGTTGTAGACGCCCTGCGGCGCGCTGCGCTTCCACGCGCGCACGTTCGCCTCGATCGCGTCGGAGATGAACGTGAAGTCGCGCGACTGCTTGCCGTCGCCGTAGACCGGGATCTCGTCGCCCTGCAGCATCGCCTTGCAGAACTTGTGGAACGCCATGTCGG
>JBGANH010000036.1:0-20878 GCA_044222365.1 Candidatus Eiseniibacteriota bacterium | reverse complement strand
CGATCTCGCTCGCGCTCGGCGCCGTCGCCGCGCACGTGTTCGCGTCGCTGCAGTTCGCCGTCGTGTTCGGCTCGCTGTGGGTGGGCGTGCTCGTCCGCGACCGCGGGCTGTCGCGCGAGGCGAAGCGGCTGTTCGGGACCGCGCTCGCGCTCGGGCTCGCGTGCCTGCCGTACCTGCTCTGGCGCGCTCGGCTCTCGTACGCGCCCAACAACGTCATCCACACGGAGCCGCAGGGGCTGCTCACGCTCTGGGACGGCGCCACGATCGTCTCGTACGGCGTGCTGTGGGACTGGCTCGGCACCGCGTGGCTGCTGTTCCCGCTGTCGTGGTGGGTGTGGACGAAGGCGTCCCGCCGCACGCCGGTGCTCTACCTGCTCACGACCTCGCTCGCGTGCGCGCTGCTCATGTTCTGCCCGCCGGTCGTGGCGATCCTGCGCCCGAAGCTCGGCTACCTCACGATGCGGTTCGTGTGGCTGCTGCCGCTCGCGGGGGCGCTCGCGTTCGCGGTGACCGAATCGTGGAAGTCGCTGCGCGAAGGGCCGGCGCTCGCGCGCCTGCGCGGCGGCGCCGCGCTCGCCGGCGTCGTGTTCCTCGTGCACCTGCCGCTGCTCGACGCGATGCACGTGCTCGGCCGCCCGCAGGACGTGCTCGCGGCGCAGGCGAAGACGAGCGTCGAGCGCTGGAAGGACGCGCTCGCGTGGATGGACCGCGAACTGCCGAAGGGCAGCGTCGTGCTGTCGGATCCCGCGACCTCGTACTCGATCCCGATGATGACGCGGCACTGGGTCTCGACGCTCGTGGACCAGCACAGCTCGCCCAACGACTCGCTCGGGCTCACGCGCATCCTCGACGCGCGCGACGCGCTCGATCCGTACGCGACGTGGGAGCGCACGCGCGAGGTGACGCGGCGCTGGGGCGTCACCGCGATCGCGCTCAACGACCGCTTCGCCGAGACCCCGCGCCTCGACTACTGGGCGCCCTCGCACGGCTGGTACACGCTCGCGCGCGCGCGCTTCGACGCGCACCCGGAGGCCTTCGCGCGCGTGTACGACTCGGGCGACTTCGTCGTGTACGCGATCCGTCCGGCGGCGCTCGACACGCTCGCGGCCGCGCCCACGCCGCGGCCGTTCGTGCGCCCGTACGATCCCGCGCGCGACACGCTCGCGGCGGCGATGGGGGCGGACCTGCCCGAACTCGCGGGCGCGCACGTGGAGCCCGCCGTCGTGCGCGCGGGCGATTCCGTCACCGTGACGCTCGACTGGCGCGCGCCGCGCGCGCTGAGCGCGGGCTCGTACCTCGTGGCCGTGCGCGTGGACCGCGACATGCCCGCCGACTTCTCGGCCCCCGCCTGGATCGAGAAGCCCGCGCGGAAGCTCTACGAGATCTCGCACGGCCGGCTCTACCGCTTCCGCCGCGACCACCTGCCCGTCAACGGCGCCTACGGCCCGGACCTCTGGCGGCCCGACGAGATCGTGCGCGAGAGCGCCGTGCTGAACCTGCCGCGCGACCTCGCGCCGGGGGAGTGGCGCGTCGAGGTGCGTATGCTGCGCCAGCCGCACTATCCGAACTACCGGCTCTCCGACATCTTCTTCCATCGTGACTACTACAGCGGCGTGAAGGTGAGTACGCTGCGCATCGAAGCTCCGTCCACACCCGAGCGAGGGCTCTGAGCATGTGCGGCATCAACGGCGTCTTCCACTACCGTTCCGGTGAGCCCGACCGCGAGCTCGTGCGCCGCCAGGCCATGGCGCAGCGCCATCGCGGCCCCGACGACTGGGACGTGTGGTGCGAGGGGCCGGTCGCGCTCGCGCAGCGGCGGCTGTCCATCGTCGAGCTGTCCGCGGCCGGGCACCAGCCGATGCCGAACGAGGACCGCAGCGTCTGGGTGACGTTCAACGGCGAGCTGTACAACTGGCCCGAGATCAAGCCGCAGCTGGTCGCGCGCGGGCACACGCTGCGCGGCAACTCGGACACCGAGATGCTGCTGCACCTGTGGGAGGAGAAGGGCGGGGCACTGCTGCAGGACCTGCGCGGCATGTTCGCGTTCGCGCTCTACGACAAGGCGCAGCGCCGGCTGCTGCTCGCGCGCGACCGGCTCGGCAAGAAGCCGCTCTTCTATCACGACGATGGGCACCGCATCGTGTTCGCGAGCGAACTCAAGTCGCTCGTCATCGATCCGTCCGTGCCGCGCGAAGTCGATCCCCAGAGCCTCTCGGACTTTCTCACGTACCAGTACGTGCCCAGCCCGCAGAGCATCCTGCGCGGCGTGCGCAAGCTGCCGCCCGCGCACTGCCTGATCGCGGACGAGAAGGGCGTGCGGGTCGAGCGCTACTGGTCGCTGCCGGTCGAATCCGACCCGCGCATCGGACCCGAGGAGGCGATCGCGCGGCTGCGCGAACTGCTCGCGGAGTCCGTGCGCATCCGCCTCATGTCCGACGTGCCGCTCGGCGCGTTCCTCTCCGGTGGCATCGATTCGAGCGTGGTCGTGGCGCTCATGGCCGCGGCGAGCAGCGCACCGGTGAAGACGTTCAGCATCGGCTTCGAGGACCAGGATTTCTCCGAGCTCGAACATGCGGGCAAGGTCGCGCGGCACCTCGGCACCGAACACCGCGAGCTCGTCGTGCGCCCGCGCGCGCTCGAGCTCATGCCGCGCCTCGTGTGGGGCATGGACGAGCCGTTCTCGGACGCGTCCATGATTCCGACCTTCCACGTCGCCGAAATGGCGCGGCAGCACGTGACCGTCGCGCTTTCCGGGGACGGCGGCGACGAGGCGTTCGCGGGCTACGTCACCTATCCGTGGGCGAGACGCTACGCGAAGTTCGATTTCGTGCCGCGGCCGCTGCGGCGGCTGCTCGCCTCGCCCTCGGCGCTGCTCGGTCCCGACCACGCGCTGGGCCGCAAGCTGCACCGCATGGGGCTCTCGGTGGTGGACCGGCACCTCGAGGCCATGTCGCACTTCCCGCCGCGCGAGCGCCACGCGGTGCTCTCGGCGGCGCTGCGCGCGAGCACGTCACGGCACGATCCCTACGCGGCCGCACGCGCCGTGCACGCCCGGGCGAAGTCGGCGGTCGGGGACATCCCGGCGCTGCTGTATCTCGATGCGATGACCTACATGACGGACGACGTGCTCGTGAAGGTGGACCGCACGTCCATGCTCAACTCGCTCGAGGTGCGCGCGCCACTGCTCGACCACGTCGTGCTGGAATACGTGGCGCGGCTGCCGTTCGACCTCAAGCTGCGCGGCGACGTGACCAAGTGGGCGCTCAAGGAAACCGCGCGCATGCTGCTGCCGGCCGACATCCTCGCGCGCGGCAAGCAGGGCTTCGGCGTGCCGCTCGAGCGCTGGTTCGGGAACGATTTCGGGCGCCTCGCGCGCGAGGTGCTGCTCGACAGGCGTGCGCGTGACCGCGGCTGGCTCGACCCCGCCGGCGTCGAAGCCGTCCTGGCGGGCGAGGGCGCGCGGGACGACAAGCGCGCCCGCCAGGTGTTCACGCTCGTGTGCCTCGAACTCTGGGCGCAGACGTGGCTCGACCGTCCGCGTGAATCGCTCGCCGAGCCGGTGGACGGCCCGCTGCCGCTGCACGAGGCCGTGGCCACGACCGCGAAGGGCTGATCCGTGCACGTCGCGATCCTCATCGGGCACTTCCCGCCGGGCAGCTTCGGCGGGGCCGAGATCCAGGCCGAGGGCTGGGCGAAGCGCCTGTCCGACCGCCATCGCGTGACCGTGATCACGCGCCGCGACCCGGCCGACCAGCCCGAGCGCGAGGAGCGCGACGGTTTCACGGTCGTGCGGCTGCCGGTCTCGCGCGTGCCGCTCTGGCGCACGTTCGCGGACGTCGCCGCGATCGAAGCGGCGGTGCGGCGCCTGAGCCCGCGGCCCGACGTGCTGCTGTGCTTCCAGACGTTCGTCTCCGGGCTCGCCGGCGTGCGCGCCGGGCGTGCGCTCGGGATTCCGGCGATCGTCTGGATCCGCGGCGAGGCCGAGTACCGTCTCGGCGATTCGCGCGTGCACGGCTTCGTGAGCCCGCGCGTCTGGAGTGGTGCGCGCACGGTGCTCGTGCAGAGCGAGCAGAACCGCGTGGACCTGCTGCACGAACTCGAGCGGCACGCGCCCGGGCGGCTCGCGGCGATGCGCGAGAAGCTCGGGGTGATCGGCAACGGGCTCGATCTTCCCGAAGGTCCGCTCGGTCCCGGAACGCGGGTGACGAGCGTCGGACGGCTGATCGCGGACAAGGGCATGGACGTCGTGATCGACGCCGCCCGCGCGGCCGGACTGCCGCTCACGATCGCGGGCGACGGCCCCGAGCGCGCGGCGCTCGAGGCGCGCGCCGCGGGGCGGGACGTGCGCTTCGCGGGCTTCGTCTCGCGCGCGGCGCTCGACGGCCTGATGCGTGACACGAGCGTCGCCGTGCTCGCCGCACGCCGCGGCGAGGGTCTGCCGAACGTGCTGCTCGAGGCGATGGCGTACGGCCGTCCCGTGGTCGCGACGCCGTGCGCAGGGACGCGCGACCTGCTCGTGGACGGCGTCAACGGACTCGTGATCGCGCCCGACGACCCCGCGGCGCTGGCCGTGGCGCTGAAGCGCCTCGCGAGCGATCCCGCGCTCGCCGCACGGCTCGGCGCGGAGGCACGCCGGACCGCGGAGCGTTTCGCCTGGGACGCGGTGCGCCCGGCGCTCGAGGCGGCGCTCGAGAAGGCGGCCGGACGGAGGAGCGCGCGGTGACGCGCCCGCTTCGCGTCTGCTTCCACGCGCCGCTGCTCTGGCCGCTCTGGAGCGAGGGGCGCGTCGCGTTCACGGGGGGCGCCGAGGTGCAGCAGGCGCGGCTCGCGCGCGGCCTCGCCGCCCGCGGCGTCGAGATGACGATCGTGAGCTGCGACTACGGCCAGCCTTCGCCGGTCACGGCGCACGGCGTGCGCGTGCTCAAGAGCTACCGCCTGGACGACGGCCTGCCGGTGCTGCGCTTCTTCCATCCTCGGCTCAGCCGCACGATGGCGGCGCTGCTCTCCGCCGACGCCGACGTCTACTACGTCCGCGGCGCTTCGCTCGAGGCGGGCACCGCGTACGAGGCGGCGCGGCTCAGGAGCCGGGCGTTCGTCTTCGGGGCGGCGCACGACCACGACGCGCTCGCCTCGCTGCCGCTGCTCGGCAACCCGCGCGACCGCGCGTGGTACCGGCGAGCGCTCCGCGGTGCGCGCGCAGTGGTCGCACAGACCGACGCCCAGTGCGAGTCGTTCCGGCGCGAGTTCGCCGTCGAGTCCACGGTGGTGCGTAACCTCGTCGAAGTGCCCGAGCGTGCCGCGGACGCTGCGACAAACTCCACCGTGGTGTGGCTCGCGACCTACAAGGCGTCCAAGCGCCCGGACTGGTTCCTCGATCTCGCGCGGGCATTGCCGGAACGCCGCTTCGTCATGTGCGGCATCGTGCCGATCCCGCCCGAGACGACGACGTGGTGGGAGCGGGCGCAGTCCGCCGCGCGCGAGCTGCCGAATCTCGAAGTGCGCGGCTACCTCGACCAGGAGCGCGTCGGCGAGTTGTACCGCGCGGCGGGCCTGTTCGTGCACACGTCGCCGGCGGAAGGCTTCCCGAATACCGTGCTCGAAGCGTGGGCGCACGGCGTGCCCACGGTCTCGTGCGTGGACCCGGACGGCATCGTCGCGCGTGAAGGACTCGGCGAAGTCGTCACGGACCCGGCCGCGCTCGCGGCGGCCGTCGAGGGGTGGATGAGCGCGCCCGCGCGCCGCGCCGAGGCCGGCGGCCGCGCGCGAGCCTACGCACTTCGCGCGCACGCGCCCGACGCCGTGCTCGCACGGCTCGAGGACGTCTTCCGCCGCGCCGCGGGGCGCTGAGCGGACGCATTCGGACGAGCGTCGGACGGGGGCCCGACGAGCGCACCGCACGGGACCGTCGGCGGCCCCGCGCTCGTGTTATGGTGCGCGCCCGGTTCTCCCTTCCGTCTCCTTCGCGGGACGGCCGCACTCCATCCGCGGGACGGGACGGGCCCGATGCACGCCCCGCGAGAATCGGCCTGCATCGCGCGCCCGTGACCGTCATCGAAGAACGGACCATCCGCGCCGCTGGGATGCCTTCGCTCCCGCGCGTCCCTCGTCCGCACCTTTCCGGAGTACCCGCCTCATGTCCCGTCGCCTGCTCCAGACGATCGCCGCGATCGTGGTGTTCCTCGCTGCGATCGGCTTCTACAAGTTCAACCAGATCCAGGGCGCCATCGCCCAGGGCAAAGCCTTCAAGATGCCCCCCGAGGCCGTCACGACCACGGTCGCGCGCACGGTGGACTGGCCGGCCACGCTCGAGTCCGTCGGCAGCGTCGCGCCCGTTCAGGGCGTCGTGCTGAGCGCGGACCTTCCCGGCATCGTCGAGGCCATCTCGTTCGAATCCGGCGCGCACGTGAAGGCGGGCCAGGTGCTCGTCACGCTCGACGCGCGGCAGGAGCGCGCGCAACTCGCGGGCGCCGAGGCGCAGCTGCAGCTCGCGAAGGCGCAGCTCGAGCGCTCGAAGAAGCTGCTCGAGACGCAGAACATCGCGCAGGCCGACTTCGACGTGGTCGCGGCGCAGTTCCACATCGCCGAGGCCGCCGTCGGCCAGTCGCGCGCGCTGCTCGAGCGCAAGACGATCCGCGCGCCGTTCGCGGGTGTGACCGGCATCCGCCAGGTCAACGTCGGGCAGTTCCTGAGCGGTGGCGACCCGGTCGTGCCGCTGCAGTCGCTCGATCCGGTCTACGTGAACTTCGCCGTGCCGCAGCAGGAACTCGCCACGCTGCACGTCGGCTCCGCGATCGAGGTCACGGCCGACACCGCGAAGACGGTGCGCTACAAGGGCCGCGTCACCGCGGTCAACGCGATCGTGGACGAGTCCACGCGCAACGTGCAGGTGCAGGCGACGCTGCCGAACCCGCGCGCTCTCCTGCGCCCGGGCATGTTCGTGGACGTGCGCCTCGCCCTCGGCGGCACGCGCGGCCTGCTCGCGGTGCCGACGTCGGCGGTGAACTACGCGCCCTACGGCAACTCGGTGTTCGTGGTCGGCGACCAGAAGGGCCCGGACGGCAAGACGTTCAAGGGCGTGAAGCAGCAGTTCGTCGTCCTCGGCGGGCAGCGCGGCGACCAGGTCGCGATCCTCAAGGGCCTGAAGGACGGCGACGAGGTCGTCACCTCCGGCGTGTTCAAGCTGCGCAGCGGCGCGGCGGTCGTCGTGAACAACGCGGTCACGCCCGGCAACAGCGCCGACCCCAAGCCGGAAGAGAACTGACCGCATGAAGCTCACCGACCTCTTCATCCGCCGGCCGGTCCTCGCGATCGTCGTCAATCTCGTCATCCTCATCGCGGGCCTGCAGGCCGTGCGCTCGCTCAGCGTGCGGCAGTACCCGCGCTCCGACGTGGCCGTCGTCACGGTCACCACGGCCTACGTGGGCGCCAACGCCGACCTCGTGCGCGGCTTCATCACCTCGCCGCTCGAGCGCGTGATCGCCAGCGCCGACGGCATCGACTACATCGAGTCGTCGAGCGCGCAGGGCGTGTCCACGATCACCGTGCACCTGAAGCTCAACTACGACACGAACGCCGCGCTCACGCAGGTGCAGGCGAAGGTCGCGCAGGTGCGCAACGACCTTCCGCCCGAGGCCCAGGCGCCGATCATCGCCGTGCAGACGGCCGATTCGCAGTTCGCGTCCATGTACCTCGGCTTCGCGTCCACGGACCTCGACCGCAACCAGATCACGGACTACCTCACGCGCGTCGTGCAGCCGCGCCTGTCCGCGATCAGCGGCGTGCAGCGCGCCGACATCCTCGGCGGCCGCACGTTCGCGATGCGCATCTGGCTCAAGCCCGACCGGCTCGCCGCCCGCGGCCTCGCGCCGTCGGCGGTCTGGACCGCGCTCGCGCAGAACAACTACCTGTCCGCGCTCGGCCGCACCAAGGGCTCGATGGTGTCGGTGAACCTCGTGGCGAACACCGACCTCAAGACGCCCGAGGACTTCAAGCGGATGGTGATCAAGCAGCAGGGCTCGGACGTCGTGCGGCTCGGCGACGTGGCCGACGTCGTGCTGGGCGCCGAGGACTACGACACCGACGTGCGCTTCAACGGCGAGGCCGCGACGTTCATGGGCATCTGGGTGCTGCCCACGGCGAACTCGCTCGAGGTGATCAAGGAAGTGCGTGCGGCGATGAAGGAGATCGACGCGCAGCTGCCCGTCGGCATGAAGTCGGGCATCCCGTACGACTCGACCGTGTACATCCAGAGCGCCATCGACGAAGTGCTGAAGACGCTCGTCGAGACGCTGCTCATCGTCGTGCTCGTCATCTTCTTCTTCCTCGGCTCGGTGCGCTCGCTGATCATCCCGGTCGTGGCGATCCCGATCTCGCTCGTCGGCGCCGTGTTCCTCATGCTCGTCGCGGGCTTCACGATCAACCTGCTCACGCTGCTCGCGATCGTGCTGTCGGTGGGCCTCGTCGTGGACGACGCGATCGTCATGGTCGAGAACATCGAGCGGCACGTGCACGAGGGGATGGCGCCCATACCCGCGGCCCTCGCGGCCGCGCGGGAGCTCGTGAGCCCGATCATCTCGATGACCATCACGCTGGCCGCCGTGTACACCCCGCTCGGCATCCAGGGCGGCCTCACGGGCTCGCTGTTCCGCGAGTTCGCGTTCACGCTCGCCGGCGCGGTGATCGTGTCGGGCATCGTGGCGCTCACGCTGTCGCCCATGATGGGCTCGCGGCTGATCCGCGAGGGCGACTCCGAGAAGGGCTTCGCGGGCTGGATCAATCACCGCTTCGAGGCGATCCGCGCGGACTACGTGAAGCGCATCTCGGGCGCGCTCGCGAATCGCGGCGCCGTGCTCACCGTGTGGGTGGTGTTCACGCTGCTCATGATCCCGTTCTACCTGTTCTCGCAGCGCGAACTCGCGCCCGCCGAGGACCAGAGCGTCGTGTTCGGGATCGTGCAGGCGGCGCCCAACGCCACGCTCGACCAGACGCGGCTGTTCACGGAGCGCGCGCACGACGTCATGAAGTCGCTGCCCGAGACGCGCAACATCTTCCAGATCACGTTCCCGAGCGGCGGCTTCGGCGGCGCGAACCTCGCGCCGTGGCACGAGCGCAAGCGCAGCGCCGCGCAGGTGAACATGGAGCTGTCGGGCAAGCTCTCGCAGATCCCCGGCATCCGCATCATCTCGGTCGTGCCCCCGGCGCTGCCGGGCGGCGGCAGCTTCCCCGTGGACTTCGTGATGGCGTCCACGGCGCCGCCGGAGGAGCTCGCGCAGTTCGCCGGCCAGCTCATCCAGAAGGCGTACGCGAGCGGCGTGTTCATGTACGTGGACTCGGACCTCAAGTTCGACCAGCCGCAGGCGGAAGTGGTCTTCGACCGCGACAAGGTGCGCTCGCTCGGCGTGGACATGCGCCGCGTGGGGCAGGACCTGTCGTCCATGCTCGGCGGCAACTTCGTCAACCGGTTCAGCATCCAGGGGCGCAGCTACAAGGTGATCCCGCAGGTCTCGCGTGCCGAGCGCCTCACGCCGGAGCAGCTGCAGAAGCTCTACGTGAGCGGCCCCGGCGACCAGCTCGTGCCGCTGGCGACGTTCGCGTCGCTCCAGACCACGACGCAGCCGCGCGACCTGAAGCGCTTCCAGCAGCTGAACGCCGTGCGCATCCAGGGCGTCATCCCGCCCGGGGTGCCGCTCGACAAGGCGCTCGGCGTGCTCGAGGCGGAAGCGAAGCGCATCCTGCCGCGCGGCTACACGATCGACTACGCCGGCGAGTCGCGGCAGCTGCGCACCGAGGGCGGCAAGTTCCTCGGCGTGTTCCTGCTGTCGGCGATCCTCATCTTCCTCGTGCTCGCCGCGCAGTTCGAGAGCTTCCGCGATCCGTTCGTGATCCTCGCGGGCTCGGCGCCGCTCGCGCTGTCGGGCGCCATGCTGTTCACGTTCCTCGGCTTCACGTCGCTCAACGTGTACAGCCAGGTCGGGCTCATCACGCTCGTCGGGCTCATCGCCAAGAACGGCATCCTGATCGTGCAGTTCGCGAACGAGCTGCAGGAGAAGGGCCGTGACAAGGTGCAGGCCGTGGTCGAGGCCGCGGGCACGCGCCTCCGCCCGATCCTCATGACCACCGCTGCGACGGTGTTCGGTCACCTGCCGCTCATCTTCGCGCACGGCCCGGGCGCCGGTGCGCGCAACAGCATCGGCATCACGCTCGTCTCGGGCATGATCATCGGCACGATCTTCACGCTGCTCGTCGTGCCCGCCGTGTACGTGCTCTTCGCCAAGGTCCGCACGTCCGTGACGGCGGCCGAGACCGCCGGCGAGGCGCTGCCGGGCGCGGAAGCCGAGGCGACGCCGGCCTGACGCCGAAGCCGACGTCCGAACACGCGAGAGGCCGCCGTGGGAGCACCCGCGGCGGCCTCTCCGCATTCCGGCGGGACTACGCCTTCGGCGGCCCGAGCCAGCCCTCGCGCTCGAGGATCTCGCGCATGGGGGCCCAGCGGTAGCGCCCGAACAGGTGCTCGAGCTTCTCGACCACCGTGTGCAGGTTCACGTACGTGATGAAGCCGTCGAGCGGGTCGAGCGCCATGCGGTGCGATTCCGGCGTGACCTCGCGCGGGTGCAGGTAGAGCACGAACGGGCGGCGGCGCAGGATGTAGTCGAGCCCGGCGCGGAAGACCGGCAGCGGTAGCGCGCGGCTTCGTGAGGTCCACGGGCGAGGGCCGGTAGATCCAGCACGGCGCGCCCGGCGTGCCGTACATCTTCACCTTCATCGGGAAGATGCTCGAATCGTAGCGGTAGCCCTCGGCGCGCAGCACCTCGAGCGCCCACGGGTTCGTCCTGTCGATGCTGAAGGTCGGGGCGCGGAACCCGATCACCGGAAACTCGCCGAGCGCGTCGGTGACGACGCCGCGGAACTCGCGCAGTTCGTCGCGGAACGTCTCGGGGGTCGCGCGCCAGACCGGGCGGTGCGACATGCCGTGACAGGCGAGTTCGTGGCCTTCGTCCACCATGCGGCGGATGAGTGCGGGATGGTCGCGCACGACGTCGCCGAGCACGAAGAAGGTGCAGCGCAGGCGGTGCCGCTTGAGCAGGTCGAGGATCGCCTCGGTGCCCTTCACGACGATGCTCTCGCGTTCGCGCACTTCGTCGCTCACGCGGTTCACTTCGCTGTGGTGCCAGTCCTCGATGTCGAACGAGAACGATGCGAGATGCGGAAACGGGTTGGGAGCGCTCATGTCCGGATCGTCAGGGCGGGGGAAGTCGGAACTGGTAGAGGCGGAAGCCGTCGCGGTCGTAGCGCTTCGTCACGGACTGCGGCAGGGCCGCCTCCAGCCGCGCCCACGGCTCGTCGCCGGGGGCGAAGTCGCCCGCACGATACAGCACGTACGCCTCGCTCACCCGGTGCAATGCGCGCGCGGCGACCGCCGCCTGCACGAGGTAGGCCTCGTCGGCGCGGGCCGTCGCGACCGGCCCGTAGAGGTCGTCGGTGAGCGCGCGGCGCGCGGCGAGGTCGTCGGCCGGGAAGCCGGCGCGCTCGGTGTTGAAGATCGTCCCCGCGAGCATGCGGCGCTGCCCCAGCACGAGCACGAGATCGCGCGAGCGGTGGTCGATCACCACGGCGTCGCGATCGGTCGAGTCGCGCAGGAACGCGTACATCGCGCGTTCGCCGGGCGCCGGGGCGAGCGCTTCGGCGCGCGTGCGCATGGGATCGAGCAGGTAGCCGCGCAGGAACAGCACGGGCGGCACGAGGAAGACGAGCGCGAAGAGCGCCGCGGAGACCGGCGCGCCGAGTTTCGCGCGCAGACGATCCGCCACGTCGAGCGCGGCGCCGCCGCCCAGGAGCGCGAGCGCGGCCGAGATCTCCCAGACGAACTTGTGCTCGTTGCCTTCCGGCAGGTGGACGATGCACGCCAGCGCGACGAGACCGCCGGTCCAGATCGCGAGCCACGCCGCGAGCGCGCGCTTCTCGGCGAACGCGCGGCGGACGCCGTGAAGCGCGAACGCACCCGTGACGCCGCACGCCGTGAGGATGGTCCACGGCATCACCCAGCCGATCTGGATCACCTGGTGCTGCATGCCCGACTTCTTCGCGCTCCACCCCGTGGCGATCGAGACGAGATAGGGCAGCGCGAGGGCGAAGCCGGCGACCGTCGCGGCCCAGAACGCGGCGAGCCGGCCCGGCGCGGGCAGCCACGGCGCCTTCGATCGCAGCAGCAGCGCGAGCACGACCGCCCCGGTCGTCACCGGAATCACGCCGAGCGCGACGACGCTGTGCAGCAGCACGCCGCCCGCGCCGGCCGCGAACGCCACGGCGAGCCAGCGCCACTGGCCGTCGCGCAGCCACCGTGCGAGCGCCCAGAAGTGCAGCAGGAGGTACAGGTACGCGCCGCCGAGCGGGCCGCCGAGCGTGTACTTGTCCCAGAAGTTCACCATGTGCGAGAACGGCGCGTGCAACTCGTACAGCACGTCCGTCGAGTCCCATCGCGAGTGCGCGACGATGCGTCGGAACTCGTCGAGCCCGCGTACGTCGCCCGTGAGCCCGCGCAGCAGCCGCAGCGGCCAGAGGAGCCAGGCGCCCGCGTTGAGCCCGAGGGTCAGCAGCAGCACCGCGCCACGCGCCGCGCGTTCGCCGTCCCAGAGCGCCCACGCCGTCTGCCACACCGTGCTCACGAGCACGCCCATCGCGACGCCGTTGAACAGCACCATGAACACGAACGGGTCCTGCCCGCGCAGGCTCGTGAGCTGCGCGACGAACAGGTGGAAGATCCAGACGTAGTTGAGCTTCATGCCGATGAAGCGCGGGTCCACGGGCGGCACGCCGTGCTGCGCGATCTCGGTCACGATGGCGCCGTGCACCCACGTGTCGGAGCGGATCCGGATCCACGGATTGAACGACGGGCCGAGCAGCGCGAAGCACACCGCGGCCGCGATCGCGATCCACGCCCAGCGCGTGACCGGGGCCTCTTCCTCCGTGTCGCCGTCGCGGCCGATCGTGCGGCCCTCGCCGCCGGCGAACAGCAGCCAGCCGCCCATGCCGACGAGGCGTGAGGCGGTCTGCAGGTCCTGCCCCGCGCGAAGTAGCGCCCACGCGACGAGCGCGCTCACGAGCGGCGAGAGCAGCAGTCCGAGCGTCCAGCGCGTCGCGGTGCCCGCGCGCGGGACGAGCAGGCGCGCGACCGCCATGCCGGGGAACACGCCGAGCCAGACGTAGGCGCCGGCCTGGCCGAGCGGGCCGTCGGCCTTCAGCCCGGCGATGGCGAGCACGAACAGCGCGGCGAGCACCCAGACGCGCGGCGCGAGTTTCACCGTGAGGCGTCCTTGATCACCTTCGCCGGCACACCGCCCACGACCGTGCCCGCGGGCACGTCGCGCGTGACCACCGCGCCGGCCGCGACCACCGCGCCTTCGCCGACCGTGACGCCCGGCAGCAGCAGGCAGCCCGCGCCGAGGTAGCAGCCGCGTTTCAGCACGACCGGCGCGACCGTGCCGTCACCGGCGCCGGCCTGCGTGCGGTCCATGCGCTTGGCGTCGTCGTGCACGATCACCGTCACGCGGAACGAGATCGTCACGTCGTCCTCGATCACGATCAGCTCGGGGAACTGGTCGTCGAGCCAGGTATCGAGCCCGATGAAGCAGTGGCTCCCGACCGAGATGCCCATCCAGCGGTAGAGCTGGATGCGCATCTCCGGCGGGATCGTGCCGCGCGCGATCATGTGCAGCTGCTTCTGCAGGAACACGCGCCAGAGGGGGCGCGGCGCGATCGTGCGCTCGTAGTCGCGGCGCGCGACGCGCGCGGTGATCTTCGGTCCGGCCATCACAGCACCTCCGGGAACAGCTTCTTCGCGTGCTCGCCGAGGAATCCGGCGACCGGCACGGGGAGTTTCTTCCACATCCGCACGACGGCGTCGAGCGAGCCCTTCTGCGCGGCGAGCGTCGGGAACGTCTTCGCGGTGCCGAGCACGTACTGGTAGTGCAGCTGCACGGGCTCGGCGCCCCACTGCCGCTTGAACGCGAACGTGCCCGAGTTCCACTGGCTGCGCCCGAAGTCGAAGCGCTTCATGCCCAGCGCGAACGCCCGCTGCAGCGCCTCCCAGTAAAGCACCTGGTTCGGGCAGTGCGCGAAGTAGCGGCGCAGCGAACTCGCCCACGGGTCGGTCATCGTGCCGGCGTGGCGCACGGTGAACATGACCCCCGCGGTCTCGTGCTCGCGCTCGATCGCGAGGAGTTCGGCGTCCTCGCCGAGCGCCGCGAGCGCGCCCTCGTAGTAGCGCGCGTTCCGGATCGGCGAGCCGAGGTCGCGCATGTTCTCGAGCAGCACGCGGTGGAACGTCGCGGCGTCGCGGTTCCACCGGCGCTCGAAGCCGGCCTTCTCGCCCTTGCGGATCTGGTTGCGCAGCTTGGCGTCGAACGCCTTCCACTGTGCCTCGGGGTTCTCGGCGAGCGTGAGCACCATGGTGACGTGCTCGTCGTTCGTCTCGAGTCCCGGCCACGCGGTCTTCTGGTCGCGCAGTTCGATCCAGGCGAGCCGGCGCCGGGCGAGTGCCTCGCGCGCGGGCTCGAGCAGCGCCGCGGCGGTCGCCTCGTCGTCGGCGAGCAGGCCGCCGGGAGCGGAGAAGAACTGCGGGGTGCGGCCGCCCTTCTCGAACAGCGGCAGGACACCGCGGATGCGGCCGCCGTCCTCGGCGAGCCACCAGCGCGCGGGTACGCCGTAGGCGCGCTCGGTGAGATCCTTCCACGCGGTGAGCTGGCCGAAGTGCGAATGCGCCGAGGCGCGCACGTACGCGTCCCAGCGCTCGCGATCGGCGGGTTCCAGCGGGCGGACGATGGGCATGGGGCTCAGGCGCGCGGAGTTCCGGGGGGCCCGGCGTCGCCGTCCCCGAACGCCCGTCCGAGCGCGGGGAACACCCGCACCACGCCGAGGGCGGCGAGCACGGCCATCATGGGCTCGACCGGGATGCGGTAGCGAGTCTGCGTGAAGAAGAGCGAGTACAGGAACGCGGTGGCGAGCACGAGCAGCGCGAGCGCCCAGCGCTGGCGCGGCGCCCCGCCGCCGAACAGCAGGCCCAGGATCGAGAACAGCAGCACCGGAACGAAATACACCGCGCCGAGCAGCAGCACCGGGCCGCGGCTGTACTGGTTCTGCGTCTGGATGCGGTCGGGCATGGCCTGGAAGAAATGCAGGAACTCGCTGCCCACGTCGTGCAGGTAGGCGGCGGGTTGCTCGCGCAGGATGCGCAGCTCCTGCTTCACGAACGCGCCGGTCGCGAGCGGCGTGTAGGGCATTCCCTTCGGCAGCTGCACGCGGCGTCCTTCGGCGAGCAGCGAGTCCGTGCGCGAGTAGTGCAGGACGTACTGCGCCTTCTGCATGAAGACGGCCTTGTTGCCGTACGCGGCCTTGCGCCACGCGACGTAGGGTCCGAGCAGGACGACGGCCGCGAGCACGGCGGCGGCGAGCGTGCCGAGCAGGCGGCGGTTCGCGCGCACGCCGGCGGCGAGCCACGCGAACAGCGCGAGCGCGGGCGCCAGTGCGACCGGGTCGGTGAGGTAGGCGAGCGACAGCGCCGCACCCATGCCGGCGCCGAGTCGCGCGCTCGGTGCGTCGTCCGCGGCGATCGCCGCCGAGACCGCCGCCATGAGCAGGGTGCTGTAGAGCATGGTCGGGTAGAGCATGCCCGTCGTGAACACGAGCGTCGGCGCGAAGGCCAGCGTGATGCCGGTGATCGCGCCCGCGGCGCGTCCGCCGAGCCGCGTGGCGAGCCGCATGCCGAGCAGGCTCAGCGCGGCGGCGAGCGCGAGCTGGAGCATGCGCACGGCGAGGAAGTTGTGCTTGCCGCCGATCAGGAAGCCGAGCGCCATCTCGATCGGGAACAGCGGTGCGCGTGGCGAGCTGTCGCCGGGTGCGTGTCCCGCGAGCACCCGGAGCGCCGCCTCCTCGTACTCGGCGGTGTCGGCGAAGTAGAAGCGGTTGCCCATGCTGAGCACGAACGCGAAGCGCAGGACGAGCGCGATCGTCACGAGCGCGAACGGGCTGGTCAGCCGGCGCAGCATCGTCGAGCCGTTCACGGGCGGCCCTCCCCGAGCGCGGGGCCGCGCGATGCGGGCAGCGCGGACAGCGCCAGCCCGACCAGCCCTGGCAGCAGCGTCGCGGTGAGGAACCAGAGCAGCGAGAATGCCGCGCCCGTCGCCGCGCCGGCGCCGAACTGCCCGAACAGCGCCGCGCTCACCTGCTCGCGCAGCCCGAGGCCGCCGAACGCGATCGGCAGGTTGCCGAGCAGCGGGATGACCGGCAGCCCGAGCAGGAGCAGGGGCGAGGTGCCCGGCGCGAGGTCGCGCAGCAGCACCCACGCGCCCGCATACCCGAACGCGTAGAAGACCAGGCCGTAGCCGAGGCTGGAGGCGAACGCGGGGGAGGCGGCGAGCCCGTCGCTGCTCTCCGTCCAGCGCGCCACCGGGCGCGCGAGGAACGGGAACGCCCGCGCGATCGCGGCGAGCACGGGAGGATGCGAGAGCAGCAGGACGCCGGCGATCGTCACGGCGACCAGCGCGGCGAAGATCGCGAGCAGGGCGCCCCGCCAGGCGGGCACGAGCACGAACGCGGGCAGCGACATGAGTTCCAGCAGCACGACGTCCGTGACGCGGTCCCACACGACCGAGGGCAGGGTGCGCGAACGCGGCGCGTCGAGATGCAGCACCCGGGCGAACTCACCGACACGTCCCGGCGTGAAGAGCCCGTAGAACGTACCGACGAGCGTCAGGCAGTAGCTGGTCCACGTGCGCATCACGAGCCCGGCGCGCTGCAGCAGCACGGTCCAGCGCCTCGCGCGGCCCCAGTAGCCCGCGAGCGACAGCGACACGGCGAGCACGATCGTGAGCGGTTTGACGCGCGCGAACGCTCCCAGCGCATCCGCGACGGGCACCTTGCGTACGAGCAGCGCGAGCAGGGCCACCGAGACGGCGAACTGGAGGAGCATGCCGGCGCCCTTCTTCACGCCCCCGCTCCGGCGCCCCGCACCCGCGCGAGCACCTGCGTCCACGGCAGCGGGGAGCGCGTCGTGACCACCTCGAGACGGCCCGAGACGAACTTCACCATCGAGCCGCGGCTCCAGTGCTGCACGTGCCCGTCGGTGTTGCCCCAGGCGGACCAGTACTGGCCGCGCAGCATGTTGAGGATGCGCCAGAGCGGTTCGCGCGGCACGGTGATCAGCACGTGGCCGGACGACACGGACGCCACCACTTCGAGTGCCTTCGCGGGATCGTCGAGGTGTTCGAACACCTCGCACGCCACCACGAGGTCCCACCGGCCGAGTTTCGCGGCGTCGTACACCGAGCACACCTCGAAGTCGCGGTCGGGGTGCGAGCGCTTCGCGATGTCGATGATGGCGGTCGAGAAGTCCGTGCCCAGCACGCGAGCGCCGGGGAAGAACCTCGCGAGCTTGTCGGTCACGTGCCCTTCGCCGCAGCCGACCTCGAGCACGGACTTCGGCTTCGGGATGCCGGCGAGCATGCCGAACATGCCGCGGTCGAAGCCTTCCATGAGCCGGCGTACGACCGGATTGCCCGAGCCGTGCTTGTCGAAGCGGTTGCCGACGACGATGTCGTCTTCGAGAAGCGGTCCGCCGCTCACGAGGGCTCCTGTTCCCTGCGCGTGCGGCCGTACCGCAGCACGCGCGAGTTCATGACGATCTCCTCGAGGATGCGCCGGTTCATCGCCGTGAGGTCGGCGAGGATGCCGAACGCGGCGAGCAGCGCCGCGATCATCGCGAGCACGCCGCCGACGATCACCGACTGCACGTGGCCGGTCTGGCCGGTCGTCGTGAAGTAGAGCCAGAAGAAGCGCACGAACAGCACGAGCGCACCCGCGCCGAAGAGCGAGGCGATGGTGAGGAAGAAGCGCAACGGCTGATACAGCACGTAGACGCGGAACATCGTCCCGAGCGAGCGGGTGATGTACGCGCGCATGCCCTTGAACAGCCGCGACTCGCGCAGCATGCCGTTCGTGCGGATCGGCACCGCGGTCACGGTGATGTTCTTCTGGCTCGCCTGGATGATGGTCTCGAGCGTGTACGTGAAGTTCGTGAGGACGGTGAGCTTCATCGCCGCCTCGCGCGAGTAGGCGCGGAAGCCCGACGTCGCGTCGGGCACGTCGCTGCCCGAAAGCCTGCGCACCACGCCGCTGCCGAGCTTCTGCAGCGACTTCTTGAGCGGCGAGAAGTGCTCGATGTTGTCGATCGGCCGCGTGCCCACGACCATGTCCGCACGGCGATCGAGGATCGGCTGGATGAGCTTGCCGATGTCCTGGCCCTGGTACTGGTTGTCGGCGTCGGTGTTCACGATGACGTCCGCGCCCATCGCGAGCGCTTCGCGCAGTCCGGCTTCGAATCCGCGCGCGAGTCCGCGCCGCGAGGGGAACCGCACGACGCGGTGCACGCCGAGTTCACGCGCGACTTCGCTGGTCCGGTCGGTGCTGCCGTCGTCGATGACGAGGTACTCGATCGTGGCGACGCCGGGAAGCGAGCGCGGCAGGTCCGCGAAGGTCGCGGGCAGCGAGGCCTCTTCGTTCAGGCAGGGAATCTGGATGACGAGTTTCACGAGGGCAGGCTCCGGGCATGCGGCTGTGGGCGCAGCTGCTCTCCCCGTGCGGTGCGGAGCGGGCGGGGCCACGGGTGGTGGGGCGAGAGGCGGCCGGGTACGGCATGAAGCCGCGGGACATTATGCGGCAATGCATTGGGGCTGGCCAGACGGGCGGCGTTCACGCGGTCCTCGCGGGAGCCTGCGCCGCCACCCGGGGCGGGACGGTCCAGGGCGTCGCGCGCTCCGGGGCGCGGTCGATCCAGTGCCGGTGCCAGAGTTCGAGCGTGAGCAGCGTCCACAGCTCGCGGCCGCGGTCGCGCCTTCCGGCGAGGTGGTCCTCGACGTAGCCGCGCAGCACGGGCTCCTGCACGTAGCCGCGACCGAGCGCGGCGCGGGAGAGCAGCGTGTCGCCGAGCAGCTCGCGCAGCTCGTTCCGGAACCACGGTGACAACGGCACGGTGAAGCCCACCTTCGGCCGGTCCACGACCTCGGGCGGCAGCAGCTTCCGGGCGAGGCGCTTGAGCAGCACCTTGCCTTCGAGCCCGCGGATCTTGTGGCGGCTCGACAGGTGCGTGGCCCAGTCGATGAGCGGATTGTCGAGCAGGGGTACGCGCGCCTCGATCGAGGCGGCCATGCTCATCTTGTCCATCTTCATGAGCAGGTCGTCCACGAGCCACGTGCGCACGTCCACGTCGAGCATCCGGTCGAGCGCCTCGCGGGCCGCGGTCGCGGACAGCGCGCGGCGGAAGGGTGCGACGCCGGCGCCGGCTCGCTCGCGCAGCGCGGGACCGAGCAGCGCGTCGCGCTCGCGGCCGGTGAAGCCCGCGAACCACGCGGCGAGGCGTTCGGCCTCGTCGCGGAAGCGCGCGCTGCGGCCGACGACCTGGAGCTTGCGGAAGCGGAACGGCAGCCGGTCGATGCCGTGATCGAGGAAGAGGTCGCGCAACGGTCCCGGCACGTGCGCCAGCGCGCGCGCCCACGGCTCGACGGCGTACTTCGGATAGCCGGCGAACAGTTCGTCGCCGCCCTCGCCGGTGAGCACGACGGTCACGGTCCGGCGCGCGAACTGCGAGATGAGGAACGTCGGGATCGCGGCCGGTTCGCTCACCGGCTCGTCCTGGTGCCAGACGAGCTGCGGCAGTTCGCGCGCGAGATCCGCGGCTCCGACGACGATCTCGTGATGGTCGGTGCGGCAGTGCTCGGCGACGCGGCGCGCGAACGGCAGTTCGCTGTACGGGCCCGGTGCGTCGAATCCGACCGAGAACGTCTGCACGGGGCGGTCCGAGATGCGGCTCATGAGCGCGACGACGAGCGAGGAGTCCACGCCGCCCGAGAGCAGCGCACCGAGCGGCACGTCACTCATCAAGTGCGAGCGCACGGAATCCTCGAGGCGCTTCTCGACTTCGGCCAGTGCGTCGTCCTCCGACGGATCGTGCTTCGGGCCGTACTCCGCGTGCCACCAGCTCGCGAGCGTCTCGCGGCCCGCCTCGAGCGTGAGCGAGTGGCCGGCGGGCAGCTTGAAGACGCCCTCGAACATCGTGGCCGGTGCGGCGACGTAGCGGAGCGTGAGGTGTTCGACGACGCTGTCGAGCCGCGGGGCGCGTACGACGCCGGGGAACTCGAACAGCGCCTTGATCTCGGAGGCGAAGGCGTACGTGCCGTTCGCGCCGCGCGTCCAGTAGACGGGCTTGATGCCGACGCGGTCGCGCGCCACGAACAGCCGGCGCCGCGGGCGGTCCCAGATCGCGAACCCGAACATGCCGTTCAGGCGCTTCACGAAGTCCGGGCCCCACTCCTCGTAGGCGTGCACGAGCGTCTCGGTGTCCGAGTGCGTGCGGTAGCGGTGGCCCTTCGCCTCGAGCTGCGCGCGCAGCTCGGCGTGGTTGTAGATCTCGCCGTTGAACGAGATCCAGATGCTGCCGTCCTCGTTGCTCAGCGGCTGGTGCCCGCTCTCGACGTCCACGATCGCGAGGCGGCGGAACGCGAGCCCGACGCCGGCCTCGAGGAAGAAGCCCTCGTCGTCCGGACCGCGATGGCGGATGCGCGCGGCCGCGCCTTCGAGCCAGGCGCGCTCGGGGGCGGAGCCCTGCGGGTCGTACCACGCCGCGAAGCCGCACATCAGGCCGCCGCCTTTCGGTGGCCGGCCGCCGGCGGCGCGCTCATGCCGGGAAGGGCCTTCATGCGGCTCCGAAGCGTTTGGCGACGAGGTGGGTGAGGTTGAGCCAGCCGTCGCGCCACTTCTGCAGCTTCACCTCGCCGATGCGCGCGCCGTAGGGGATGTGCGACTCGCCGAAGCGCCCGCCGCGCAGGATCGC
>JBGANH010000035.1:0-21382 GCA_044222365.1 Candidatus Eiseniibacteriota bacterium | reverse complement strand
GGCGCTCGCGCGTGCACCGGCTGTGGAGCACGGGCCCGGTCTTCCGCTACGGCCGCCCGCAGAAGGGCCGCTACCGCCAGTTCCACCAGCTCAACTGCGAGCTGATCGGCTCCCCCGCGCCCGGCGCGGACGTCGAGATGATCACGCTGTTCGTGGACCTGTACGAGGCCTGGGGGTTCTCGGACCTCACCGTGCTGGTCAACAGCGTCGGCCAGCCAGCCTCGCGCCGCGCCTACGGCGAGCGCCTGCGCGAGTGGCTCGCGCCCGTGCACGACCGGCTGTCCGCCGACTCGCAGGCGCGGCTCGTCACGAACCCGCTGCGCGTGCTCGACACGAAGGACACGGGCGATCACGCGCTGTTCGCCGAACTCGGGAACATGCCGCACCTGCTCGACGTGATCGACGAAGCGGACCGCGCCCACTGGGACGCGGTGATCGCCGGGCTCGAGGCGGCGGGGGTGAAGTACGAGCTCGATCACGGCCTCGTGCGCGGGCTCGACTACTACTCGCGCACGGCGTTCGAAGTGCACGACCGTTCGCTCGGCGCGCAGAGCGCCCTGGGCGGCGGCGGGCGCTACGACGGCCTCGTCGAGATGCTCGGCGGCGCGCCGACGCCCGGCGTGGGCTTCGCGATCGGGCTCGACCGCGCGCTGCTCGTGCTCGAGGAGCGCGGCATCAAGGCCGGCGCGCCGGACAGCGTCTGTCTCGTCGCGATGGACGGCACGCGCGCGGCCGCGACGGCGCTCGCGCGCGAGCTGCGCCGCGAGTTCGTCGTCGAATGCGACGTCGAGGCGCGCGGCTTCGGCGCGCAGATGAAGGCGGCCGGCAAGTCCGGCGCGCGGTTCCTCGTGATCATGGGCGAGGAAGAGTGGCAGCGCGGCGAAGTCGCGCTCAAGGATTCGAAGTCGGGTACGCAGGAAGTGCTGGCGCGCGAGGCGCTGGCCGGAGCACTGCGCGCGAAGGTGCGCGCGACGGGAGAGACGGCGTGACGCACACCCTCGATGCACTCGGAGACTGGCGGCGTTCGCACACCTGCGGCGCGCTCACGAAGGCCGACGCCGGCAGCAGCGTGACGCTCATGGGCTGGGTGCACCGCACGCGCGACCACGGCGGCGTGCTGTTCATCGACCTGCGCGACCGCTACGGACTCACGCAGGTCGTGTTCTATCCCGAGACCGGCGGCAAGGCGCTGATCGACCGCGCGTCGCATCTCGGGCACGAGTGGGTGATCGCGGTGCGCGGCACGGTGAACCCGCGCCCGGCGGACGCGCTCAACCCGAACATGCCGACGGGCGAGATCGAAGTGGACGTGCGCGAGCTGCGCATCCTGTCCGCGTGCGAGCCGCTGCCGTTCCAGGTGAACGAGGAACACCAGCTCGCGGGCGAGGACCTGCGGCTCAAGTACCGCTACCTCGACCTGCGCCGCCCCGAACTCGCGCAGGTGCTCGCGCTGCGTCACAAGGCCGCGCTCACGGCGCGTGCGTACATGACGAGCCAGAGCTTCCTCGAGATCGAGACGCCGCTGCTGGTCAAGCCGACGCCCGAGGGCGCGCGCGACTACGTCGTGCCGAGCCGCGTGCACCACGGCGCGTTCTACGCGCTGCCGCAGAGCCCGCAGCTCTACAAGCAGACGCTGATGATCGCGGGCTGCGACCGCTACTTCCAGCTCGCGCGCTGCCTGCGCGACGAGGACCTGCGCGCCGACCGCCAGCCCGAGCACACGCAGATCGACGTCGAGATGAGCTTCGCGACCGAGGAAGACGTGTTCTCGACGGTCGAGGGCCTCTTCACCACGCTCTGGAAGGAATGCCTCGGCGTCGACGTGAAGGCGCCCTTCCTGCGCATGACCTACGACGAGGCGATGCGCACGTACGGCTCCGACAAGCCGGACCTGCGCTTCGGGCTCGAGTTCAAGGACGTGACCGCGATCTGCGCGCAGTCGCCGCGCAACGTGGTGGCGAACGGCGCGAAGGCGCCGGGCGGCGTCGCCGTGGCGATGACGATCCCGGGCGGCTCGGAGATCTCGGGCACGCAGCTGCGCAAGTTCGAGGACGTCGTGAAGCAGGCCGGCGCCGGCGGACTGTCGTTCTTCAAGGTGAGCGCGGCCGACCGCGAGAAGCAGCAGGTGATCTTCCCGGGCGAGCTGCTCGACCAGTTCCTCGCCGCGTGCGGCGCGAAGGACGGCGACGCGGTCGTGTTCACGAACGGTCCGTGGGAGCGCACGTGCAAGGCGCTCGGCGTGCTGCGCACGCAGCTCGGCCAGGCCGAGCTCGAGAAGAAGGGCCTGCTCGGCGCCGCGCCGGACAAGCAGGATTGGCGTTTCCTCTGGGTGCGCCAGTTCCCGCTGTTCGAGTACAACGACGAGGCGAAGCGCTGGGAGCCCAAGCACCACATGTTCACCATGCCGAACGCGGAGCATCTCGAGTACCTCGAGACCGATCCCGGCAAGGTGTACGCGCAGCTGTACGACCTCGTGCTCAACGGCAACGAGCTGGGCTCGGGCTCGGTCCGCATTCACCGCCCCGACATCCAGGAGCGCGTGATGAAGGTGATCGGGCTGAGCCACGAGGAGGCCTACGAGAAGTTCGGCTTCCTGCTCGACGCCTACCGCTACGCGTCGCCGCCGCACGCCGGCATCGGGCTGGGCCTCGACCGCATCATCATGCTCATGGCCGGCCGCGATTCGATCCGCGACGTGATCGCGTTCCCGAAGACCGCGAGCGCGACGAGCCTGATGGACAACTCGCCGGGCCCGATCGAGGAGATCTCGCTCAAGGAACTCGGCCTCAAGCACGTCTGATCCCGCCGCGAAGCGAAGAGGCCGCGTCCACCCGGGCGCGGCCTCTCGTCATTCGGAGTCGAACGATCCCCGCGGGATGGACTTTCGCGTCGCGTCCACGTACGCGTGCGCCTCGGCGTCCGCGGCGGCCTCGGCGCCGCCCAGCGCGAAATAGCGCTCGAACGAGGCGATGGCCTGCAGCGGACGGTTGCGGTCGAGCTGGATCATCGCCCAGCGCCGCCACGCGTACGGGTCGCCGGGCGCGAGCACACGCGCGGCGAACGCCTCGACCGCCGCGTCGGGCGACCTGCGTTCGCGGAGGAGCATGAGGTCCGCGGCGAGGCCGTGCGCGCTCGCATCGAGCGGGTTCGCGCGCACCTCGTGCAGCGCGATCGCGATCGCGCCCGCCGTGTCGCGCGCCGCGCGAGCCGGGCGATCGCGGCCTCGCGCGCGCCCGGCTGCGGCGCGCCGGCGGGATAGCCCGCGGCCGCGAGCCGCCGCCGCGCGGTCGCGGTGTCGCCCTCGGCGAGCGCCACCCACGTGTGCCAGTACGTGCCGCGCAGGTCGGCGGGATGCTTGCGCACCGCGACGTCGAGCGCGTCGTACGCGTTGTTCGGCTGGTCGCTCACGATCATGCCGAGCGCGAGCCGCAGGTACAGGTCGTCCCCGCCCTCCATCTCGACGAGCGTGTCGCCCGAGCCGACGAAGAAGAACGTGGGGCCCTCGCGGAAGGTCTCGCGCGAGAACATGTTCAGGTAGTACGCCTTCAGGCTCGGGTCGCGGTACGCCCAGCGCAGCAGCGGGCCGTCGCCGCGCTGGAACGCGACGTTCGACTGCAGCCCGACGAAGAACAGCGTCGCGCCGTGCGGCAGCGTCGGGTGGGCGCGCTGCAGCGCCGACAGGTAGCGGCTCGTCACGAGGTTCGAGCGCTCGATGTAGGCGGCGTTGATGTGCGAGACCGGCGTCCACGCGTCGCGCCCGATGCCGAACTCGGGCAGCGCGCGCGCGTGCGCCGAGCCCCACGCGCTCGCCGCGAGCACGAGCGCCGCGGCGGGCGCGCGTTCACGCGCGCGAGCAGCACGCCGAGCACGAGCGCCACGCCGCAGACCGCGAACAGGTAGTAGTACGCGCTCCACAGCAGCGCGACCGCGGCGACGGGCGCGGTCGCGACCGCGATCCACACGAGCCCGGTGCGCAGCGTGCCGTCCGCGCGGCGCGCCGCGGCGGCCTGCGCGCCCGCGTCGCGCGTGCGCCACACCACCAGCACGGCCGCGAGCGCGAGCGCCGGCGCCGCGAGCGCGCCGCCGCGGCTTCGGCAGAAGCCGCCGGGCAGCCCTCGGCCCGGGCGGGACGCAGCAGGTGCGCAGAGGGCGCGAGCAGAACGCGACGAGATCGAACTCGACCTCGGTCGCCTGCGTCTTGTGCGTGTGCGGCATCGCGAGCGCGATCGCGCCCCAGACCGCCACGGCGAGCGCGAGCGGCCAGGCGCGCCGGGCGGTGCGCGTCCAGCTTTCGCCGCCGCGCCGGTCGGCCGCGACCGCGATGACCGGCGCGAGCAACACGACTTCCTTCGAGAACGCCGCGGCGAGCATGGCCACGCCCGCCCAGCGGTGCCGGCCGTTCAGGTGCAGCAGGATCGCGCCGAGCGCTCCCGCCACCGCGAGCAGTTCCTGGCTGCCGCACGCCCAGCGCACCGGAATGTCGGCGGTGTAGTGCAGCGCGAGGAAGGCCGCCGCGAACACGGCCGCGCGGTCCCCGGCGAGCCTGCGCACGAGCGCCCACAGCAGCACGATCACGCCGAGCAGCGAGACGAGGTTGCCGGCGTGGAACGCGAAAGCGGATTCGTTCGTGAGCCCGGCGACGATCCAGAAGTACAGCTGGCGCGAGACCGGGCGGAAGAAGTTGCTGAGCGGGTCGGGCGCGCGCAGTGCCTCGAGCAGCGAGCGGTCGCGCACCTGGTCGAGGAACAGGTAGTCGTCCGCGAAGAAGCCCGTCTTCAGCACCGGCACGAACAGCACGATCGTCGCGGCGAGGATCGCCGCGAGCGCGAGCCATGCCGTCGCGGAGGGCCGCGCGGCCGGGGGCTCGGTCGGGTGCTGGTGTGTCTGCGGCATGGTTCGGGGAGTCGCTCCGGGGTTCGCGCGGGTCACCGGATCGGGGCCGCGCGGCGCCTCACCGGCACGCCGGGGCCGCGAAATCCCGCGCATCGCACCATAACATGGCGGCGGGGAGCGCTCGGTGCCGTGCTATGGTGCGCGCGTTCCGGCGAGAGCGGACCATGTCATGTCCGCCCGGCGCGCGGAGCACTTGTCCATTTCGACGGTCCGTTCCTGCCAGGAGCTTTCGCGTCATGATCAAGTTGATGCTGTTCATCGACGGCACGTGGCTGTACTCGAACACCCCGCGCCTCGTCGAAGCCTCGGGCATCCCGGGCTTCATGCTCGACTTCGGCAAACTGCCCCGCGTGCTGGCCGACGAGGTCACGCGCCAGCTCGGGCATCCCGACTACACGGTCGTGCGCACGCACCTGTTCGGCAGTTACGCCGACAACGTGGACCCGCGCGACGCCGACCCGGTGCAGCGGCGGCTGAACTTCTTCGGCATGCTCCGCCAGCAGCACCACTACGAGGTCGAGGCGTTCCCGATCAACTTCCGCGGCAACCGACTGCGCAAGACCGACCGCGATCCCGCGAGCACGTTCGAGCCGAAGGAGAAGTGCGTGGACATCGCGCTCGCGACCTCCATGCTCTTCAGCGCCGCGATGCCGAACGCGTACGACGTCGCCGTGGCCGTGCTCGGCGACCAGGACTTCAAGCCCGTGCTGCAGAGCGTGCGGCGGCTCGGCAAGCGCGTCGCGATCGCGTCCATCCAGGGCGCGTGCGCGGGGGAGTATTCCGATCCGCTCGACACCGCGCGCGTGCGCGATCTCGACATGATCTGGCTCGAGGACCTGCTGCCCGCGCTCGCCCGGCGCTACGACCCGCACGTGCTCGAGTGCCAGGCGCCGCAGCATCGTGGCGACCGGCGCGTGCAGACGACCTACTACCCGAAGCGCGGCGAGAAGTTCTACTGCGAAGAGTGCCGGCATTCGTTCTCGCGCGACCGTCGCGAGAACGCGCCGTCGCCCGAGCAGCCGGCGAAGTGGGCTCCGATGGGCACGCCCCTTTCGGGCGTCGTCTGCCACAAGCGCATGGACAAGAGCTACGGCTTCATCCGCGTGCAGGGCTGTGGCGAGTGGGACGGACCGGAATACTTCTTCCACGAAAGCGACATCGACGACGACGTGTCGTTCGCCGAGCTGCCCGAGGGCGCCGAGGTGGACTTCGTCGTGAAGGCCGATCCGCCCGAGGGCAAGGCTCCGCCCGCGCGTGAGGTGCGCTGGCGCCGGTAGCCGCCGCGCCGGGCTTTTCCTCGTTGCGCGCGGGCACGCGCGTCGGGCAACCTGCGCGCGTGCGCTGCAGGGCGCCTCCCGTCCGCGGAAAGATCTCGCTCACCTGCGCCGGACCACCGATTCGTCCATCGACGAACCTTCTGCCCCAGCGTGCGGACCCCGGGCGACGTGGAGGATCGTCGCATGTCCGATTTCGTCCGGGAGCCCGGTGCTCCCGAACCCGCTCGTTCGTTCGAACAGTCCCGTGCGCTCGCGAAGCGCCTGCTCAAGGACTGCCGCGCCGGAGACGCCGCCGCGCTCGAACGCGTCCGTGCCCGGCTGCCGCAGCTCGCGGCACTGACCGCCGCCGAGACGGCCGCCGCCGTGAAGCTCGCCGACGTGCAGCACGCGCTCGCGCGTGAGGCCGGCGTCGCGAACTGGGCCGAGCTCAAGCGCGCCTACGAGGCCGCCGAGCCGATCGCCGCGCAGCTGCGACGTTTCGTCGGGGCGTGGCATTCCGAGGACGCCGCGACCATGCGCCACGTGCTCGCGACGCATCCCGAGGTGGCGCGCGTGAGCATCCACACCGCGTGCGCGGCGTGCGACGAGGCCCTCGTGCGCGCGTTCCTCGACCGGGATCACGCGCTGGCGATCGCGCCGTTCGCCGGCACCTCGTGGACGCCGATCGTCGCGCTGGCGGCGTCGCCGCTGTTCGACACGACGCCCGCGCACTCCGAGGCGTGTGTCGCGATCGCGCGCCGGCTGCTCGACGCCGGTGCGGACGCGAACGACTCGGTGCCGCAGCCGGGCTCGGAGCACATCCGGCTGTCGGTGCTCTACTTCGCGGCGCGCGCGGGGCACACGGCGCTCGTGCGGCTGCTGCTCGAGCACGGGGCGCGGCCCGACGACGGCGAATCGTCGTACCACGCGGCCGAGCGCGATCATCGCGGCGTGCTCGCCGCGCTGCTCGAGCACGGCGCGGACTTCTCGCCGCCGCACTCGCAGTGGAACAACACGGTGCTCTACTTCCTCGCGGGCCACCGCGAACCGAACCCGATGGCGGCCACGGCGACGCGCGGCGCGGAGTGGCTGCTCGAACACCGCACGGATCCCGACGTGCCGAGCGGAGCGGCGCGCGAGACGCCCCTGCAGCGGCTCGCGGACTTCGGGGGACCGCTCGCGTTCGTGCGCGCGCTGCTCGCGCACGGCGCCGACCCGAACCTCGCGCGCGCCGACGGCCGTACCGCGCTCGACCTCGCCGAGCGCTCGGGGAGTGTCGCGATCGCGGCGGTGCTGCGCGAGCACGGCGCGCGCGGCTCGGCGCGCCCGGCCGACGCGTTGGTGGGCGCCGCCATGCGCGGCGACGAGCCCGCGGCGCGCGCGGTGCTCGCGGCGCATCCGGGACTGCTCGAAGCGCTCGACGAAGAGGAGCGGCGCGCGCCGGTGCGCGCCGCCGAGTACGGCAAGGCGGCGGCGCTCCGGGTCTTCGCGGCGCTCGGGTTCGACCTCGAGGTGCACGGCCACGGCCGTTCGACGCCGCTCCACCAGGCGGCGTGGCATGGGCACGTGGACGCGGTGCGCGCGCTGCTCGAAGCCGGTGTCGAAGTGGACCCGCGCGAATCCACGTACGGCAGCACGCCGCTCGCGTGGGCCGCGCACGGCTCGGCGAACTGCCGCTCCTCCGACGACGAGTACGTCGCGATCGTGGACCTGCTGCTCGACGCCGGGGCGAAGCGCGAGCCGTCGTTCAATCACTGGAACGAGCCCCCCGAGAATCTCTGCAGCGAGGCCGTGGAGGAACACCTGCGGCAGCGGGGCTTCGTGCCGCAGGGTTGAGCGTGGAGCGGAGGCGCCGGCGGCGCGGCCGTGGCGCGGAGGTGTTCCAACCTTCGCGCCGCCCGCCCCGTCGAATCGGGCGACCGACTTCCCCTTCGCTCCGGAGCCGCCGCATGAAACGCCCGCCGATCGCCGCCAGCCTGCTCGCCGTCTCGCTGTGCTTCTCGCTGCACGCCGCCACGCGCGCGGCGTGGGCGGCCGACGCGCGGCTGTTCCTGCTCACGCGCGACCCCGGCAGCCCGGCCGGGGTGCGCGTGGACGTGGATTCGCTGCCTCCCGGACAGGTCGCAGTCTTCCCGGTGCAGCCGGACAGCGGCGTGATCGACCTGCTGCTGCCCGTCGGCCCCGGCACGTCGGCGTCGCTGCTGCGTCCCGGTGATCGCGGCATGCTCGTCGTGCGCCATCGCGGCGACGCGCTGCAGGTGTCGTTCCGCCGGCCCGACGGCTCGATGCAGGAGCGCGCGACCCGGCGCCTCGCCGACCTCGCGCGCGAAGACGTGCACGTGAGCGTGACCGGCGGCGACGGCACGCGCAGCGGCTGGTGGCTGTCGCGCGGCGAACGCTGCGAACGCGACACCGTGGGGCCCGTCGTGAACATGTTCGCGGGCAAGCTCCCCTTCGCGCTCGGGGACGGCGACTGGATCGTGCAGACCGAAACGTGGGCGCGGCCGCATGCGGCTGCCCCGCGCGGGCGCATGGTGCTGGAACGCGGCCGCTACCTGTACGTGGACGGCGTGCGACCGGACGGGGGCAAGGGCCGGTTCGTGCTCGATCTCGGCGCGGGCGAGAGCGTGGTCGCGCGCGAGTTCGTGCCCGCGGGCCAGGCGATCGAGAGCGCGGGCATGCTCGAGTACGCGGCGGGCGGACCCACGAAGCGCGAGCACGTGAGCGGCGGCGCGACCGGGCCTTCGCCCGCGGCGCAGGGACAAACGGTGTTCCCGTCGCTCGTGCTGGGCGGCGTACGCGTGGACTCGCTCGACGCCGTCGTCATGCCACTGCCGCCGGGGCTCGGAGACGACGTGGTCGGCATTCTCGGGATCGACGTGCTGCGTCGCGCGCAGCGCGTCCGGCTCGACGTCCCCGCGCGCGAAGGCGCGGCGGGCACGCTCGAGTTCGATCCGGTTCGGGCGCTCGCGGCGCCCGAGGGTGTGGCGCCGTTCGGATGGGCGAACGGGCACGCGGTGCTGCCCGGCTCGATCGCCGGGCGGCCGGCGCGCTGGATCGTGGACTCGGGCGCTCCGGACTCGTTCGCCGACAGCGCTTCGGTGAGCGCGGAGCCGTGGGCGCGCGCCGCGCGCGGCGCCGGATCCGTGCGCGGCACCAGCGACCGGCGAACGGCGACGCTCGCGGCCACCGTTCCCGCGGCCGCCGTCGGCGATGCACCCGCGTGGCCGGACGTGCCGCTTCGGGTGGCCACGCTGGCGCCGTTCGACGCGCTGCGCGGCGACGGCCGGATCCCGGCGCTGCTCGGGCTGCCCGAACTCGCGCGCATGGGCGTGCTCGAACTCGACTTCGCGGACCGCACGGCGCGCTGGGGAAGGTAGGCGCGAGCGCTACGCGCGCGCGTCGAGCAGCCGGCGCAGCGCTTCGAGCAATTGCGCGGGCGAGTAGGGCTTCGGGAGAAACGTGAAGCGGTGATCGTTGCGGGAGAGGGCCGCGACGTCCTCGGTCGTGTGGCCGCTGCAGACGAGCACGGGCAGGCCCGGACGATCCCGGTGCAACCGCTCGGCGACCTGCATGCCGGTCATGCCCTCGGGCATGACCATGTCGAGGATCGCGATCGCGATGCGGTCGCGCTGTTCCTCCCACAGCCGGATCGCGTCGGGGCCGTTCCCCGCCTCGAGCACCTCGTGCCCGGCCTGCCGGAGCGCCGTGACCACGAAGCGGCGCACTTCGCGATCGTCCTCGGCCAGCAGGATGGTCTCGGAGCCGCGCGGCAGCACTCCGCGGTTCGCCGCTTCCGCGGGCTCGTCGGCAGGTGCCGCGCCTTCGCTCCGCAGGTAGATGAGGAACCGCGTGCCCGCGCCGGGTTCGGACTGGACCTCGATCCAGCCGCCGTGCTGTTCGACGATGCCGTGCACGATGGACAGTCCGAGCCCCGTGCCGCGGCCCACGTCCTTCGTCGTGAAGAAGGGTTCGAACAGGCGCGGCATGTGCGCCGCGGGTATGCCCGGCCCGGAATCCGAGACTTCCAGCACGACGGCACGGCCGTCGAAGGCGGCGGCGCGCGGATCGGTGGAAGGCACTTCGGCCGCGAACGTCCGGATCACGATGCTCCCGCCGCCGGGAATCGCGTCACGCGCGTTCAGCACGAGGTTCATGAGCACTTGTTCGAGCATGCCCGCGTCGGCACGCGTCCGCAGTGGCTCACCCGCGAGCGAGTACTCGAGCCTCGTGGCCTCGCCGACGAGCGGGTCGAGCATGTTCGCCATGCCGCGCACGATCTGGTTGAGGTCGAGCACCGTGCTCTGGAAGGACTGGCGCCGGCTGAACGCGAGCAGCCGGTGCGTGAGGGTGGCGCCGCGCTGTCCCGCCTGATGGATCTGGTCGAGCAGGTCCAGTTGTCCCGGGCGGAGGTCCCCCGACAACTGCAGCAGTCCGGCGTTCCCGAGGATCGCGGTGAGGAGGTTGTTGAAGTCGTGCGCGACGCCGCCGGCCAGCTGGCCGATGGCTTCCATCTTCTGCGACTGGCGCAGCTGGGCCTCGAGCGAGTCGCGCTCCTGCCGCGCACGCAGCGTTTCGGTGATGTCGGTGAACGTGACCACCACGCCGACGACGCGGCCGCGCGCGAACATCGGGCGGGCGAAGAACTCGACCGGGAACGACGTGCCGTCCGCCCGCCAGTAGTGTTCGTCGTCCCGCGACACGCCGGCCCCGGTCTGCAGCACGCGCACGACCGGGCACTCGCCCTCGGCGTACGGCCTGCCGTCGTGATGCGAGTGATGGAAGAGCTGGTGAGCGTTGCGGCCCAGCACGTCCGCCTCGCTCCCGTAGCCGAAGCATCGCAACGCGGCCTTGTTCACGAACGTGCAGTCCCCGAGATGGTTGATCCCGAAGATGCCTTCGGCGGTCGAATCGAGCAGCAGGCGGACGCGCTGTTCGCTCTCGCGGAGCGCCAGCTCGGCCTTCTTGCGGGAATCGATCTCCTCCACGATCGAGACGAAGTAGCTGGGCGAGCCGTCCGGGCGGCGGACGAGCTTGGTCGTCAGCTGCGCCCACAGGATCCGGCCGTCACCCGCGACGTAACGCTTTTCCATCTGGTAGGAGTCGCGCTCGCCGCGCAGGCATTCCTCGAGCAGCGCGAGGTCCGGTGCGAGGTCTTCCTCGACCGTGATGTCCTGGAAACTGCGCGTGAGCAGTTCCTCGGGCGCGTACCCCAGCATGGCGGAGAGCCGCTGGTTGACGCGCAGCCAACGGCCGTCCGGCGCGACGTGTGCGATCCCCACGTCCGCGAGCTCGAACGTCGCCGCGGCCTCCTGCTCGCTCGCGAAGCGTGCGGCTTCCGCCGCGCGCCGTTCGCGCTCCCGTTCCTCGATCGCGTCGAGCGCGTCGTTGAAGTCGTGCCCCAGCCGCGCGACTTCGTCGTGGCCGAGCTCGGGCACGCGGGATCGGGGCTGGCCCGAGCCCACGAGCGCGGTGACGCGGCGGATCGCGTAGAGGCGCTCGGTGAGCCGTGTGCCCATGAGCCACGCCAGCAGCACGCCCACGACGATCGCGCCGAGCGCGTAGCCGGTCCCCGACAGCGCGAGCGCGCGCAGGCGGCGCTGCATCGGCAGCTGGTCGAAGCCGACGCGCACCCAGCCGATGAGGCGTCCGTCCAGCGTGGCGGGCATCGTGAGATCGAGGAGTTCGGGTGAGGTGGTGAGGCGGTGCGGGACCGACGCGGCCGGCAGGTCGCGGATGTAGCTGCCGAGTCGTTCGCGGTCCGTGTGCGCGAGGACGTGGCCGCGCGCGTCGAGCAGCATCGCGTAGGCGAGATCGGGCTGCTTGCGCTGCGCCTCGACGATTTCCTGCAGGCCGGAGACGTCCCCGGTGGTGAGCCAGCTCGTCGAGGACGCCGCCATGGATTGGGCGACCGCGAACGCCTGCTGCGTCTCGTGCTCGCGCAGCATGTCCTGCTGGCGGTGCGTGAAATCCCAGATGAACGCCGCCATGAGCACGGCATGCACGCCGGCGACCGAGAGCACGAGTTGCCGGCGGACGCTGGAACTCCAGTACCGCGTGAACGCGCTCACCGGCCCTCCACGGGGCGGATTTCCCGCTCGAAGCGCCGGATGAACCGGCGGACGGGCTCGTAGGTCGAGCTGTCCGCGGGCAGGAAGCGCGCGGTCTGGATCGCGCTCAGCAGCGAGCGGCCCGGCTCGTCCTCGCTCAGCGCGAGGAGTTCGCGCAGGACGCCGTCCCGCAGCGGCCGGGGAACGTCCCGGCGCACGAGCACGGCGTTGTTCACGAGCGGGGGCGTCTCCCAGGCCACACGCAGCTGCTCGGCTTCCTGCGGATGCTCCGCCTGGAACGCCCGCCACGGCGGGGGCCAGGTGGCCCCGGCGGCCGCACGGCCCATGAGGACGGACTGGATCGAGGACTCCTGCGAGCCGACGTAGAGGTTCTCGACGTCGTGCCCGATGTCGAGGCCGCGTTCGTGAAGGAACCACTGCGGCATCATGCAGGCCGCGAGGGCGGTCGGCGCGGGATACGCGATCGCCTTGCCGCGCAGGTCGGCGGGGTCACGGATGCCGGAGTCCCGGCGCACGAGCAGGAGCCCGCGGAAGTCCTCGGGCAGCCCCGCCTGCGCGATCACGTCGTAGCCGTTCGAGCACGCCAGCAACGTCTGCCAGGGATTCGCGAGCAGGAACTCCGGCGCGCGCGCGCGGATCTTCGCTTCGTATGCGGCGTAGTCACGCGAGGCTTCGAGCCGCAGCGACACGCGCTGGTCGAGCGCCGCGTTCACGCGGTCGAGCAGCGGCTGGTAGGTCCGCGCGAGCATCTGCGGGTTGTGCAGCGGATGCACCGCGAACGCGACGACGGCGGGAAGCGTGGAGTCGGGAGCGGCCGCGTACCGGGGAGCCGCGCCCGGGTCGCCGGGGGTGGAACGCGAGCACCCCCCGACCAGGAGCGCGAGCGAGAGGAACCCAGTGAGCGCGCTCCACCGTGATCGGAGATCGGTCCGTTCGAATCGCCTCCGGATCGGATGCGAATACGAATGCGACACGACGTCTCTTGGCACGCCGGGACTCTACGGGCGCGACCGGGGGCGGACAATGGCTCTTTCGGACCGGCGTCCGGCTCCTTCCGAACGGCCGGTCAGGTCGTACGCCGGGCGACCGCCTCCGCGAGCCGTTCGTATTCCCGCGGCTCGTTGTAGGCCTGTGCGCAGATGCGGATGTGCAAGCGGCCGTCGCGGACGAGCACGGGCACTTCGATGCGCTCCTCGAACAGCAGTGCGTCGCGCAGCCGCTGCGCGTCCTCGGGCGTCGAGCCGGCCGAGGTGGGCAGCGGCACCGTCGCCATGCAGCCGATCATGCTCTCGCTCGTCTCGAACGCCGTGCCCCAGCGGGCGGCCATCACGTGCGCTCCGCCCCAGGCGAGCATGTGGTTCCACTTCCACAGCGCGTCGAGACCGAGCGACTCGAGGAACTCGAAGCCCGCGGGCGCGGCGAGCCACGGCGAAGGGTCGCGCGTGCCCATCCAGTCGAACTCGCGCGTGAAGCCGGTGTCGAGCCCCCACGAGACGACCGGCGGGTGCAGGCCGCTCTGGCGGTGCGGTGGCGCCCACAGGAAGCCGCAACTGCGCGGCGCCATGCCCCACTTGTGCAGGTTGGCGACGTACCAGTCGGCGCCGATCGCTTCGATGTCGAGCGGCATGGCGCCGGGTACGTGGGCGCCGTCCACCAGCACGGGCACGTCGCGCCGGCGGCACTCCGCGACGATGCGCTCGATCGGCAGCACGAGCGCGCTGCCCGAGGTGACGTGATCCACGAGGACGAACCGCGTGCGCTCGCCGAGCCCGGCCGCGATCGCCGCGACGAACGCGTCGGCGCCGGCCGCGGGGTGCGGCAGGGCGATCGTCCGCACGACCGCGCCGACGCCACGCGTGACGGCTTCCGCCGCGAGCGCGAGTGCGCCGTAGCCGTGGTCGGTGACGACGACTTCGTCCCCCGGGCCCCACGGCAGCGAGCGCAGCACGGCGTTCACGCCGGCGGTGGCGTTGTCCACGAACACGAGATCGTCGCCCGCGGCGCCGACTCGCGCGCCGATCGCCTCGGCGGCGGCGCGCAGCGCGGGGAACTCGGGCGCGGGCATGTCGTGCAGGCGCGCGAGCTCGCGGAACATGAACTGCGCCGGGTTGCGCTCGATGCGTTCGCGGATCGCCTGCTGCTTCGCCATCACGGCGCGCGGCGTGACGCCGACGGTGCCGTGATTGAGATACGCCATGTCGGGATCGAGCGGCCAATCGGCCAGCATCGCCCTGCCGAACTGCGCCACCGCCACCTCCGTCGGTTGGAATGCCGCGGGAACTTAGCGCACGGCGGCGGGGGCACCAACGGAACGGCGGACTTCGAAGGGCGTGTCGAGGGCCCTCTTCGTCCGCCGTTCGCCTCGCCCGGTCAGGCGAAGGATCTTCGGCCGTGGTTCAGCGCGTCACCACAGGCCTCCGGATTCGGGTTCGCCGCGGGAGCGCGCGTGGTTCCGCCACACGACGCGCTTCCCGGCCCGCGGCGTCCCCCTCACAACTGCCACAGGTAGCTCGCCTTCATGAACAACGAATGGTTCGCGGCGCGAAGCGGGCCGGTCTCCTCGCCGGTGAGCCGCGTGCCGTAGCCGAGGTACACGACCGTGCCCGGGCGCAGCAGGTACGAGACGAGCAGGTCCTCGGTGAGTGCGCGGTCGCGCGCGACCTGCCGGTCGTCCTCGTCGTAGCGGCGGCGGTCCATCCACTCGGTGATCCAGCGCACCGAGAGTTCGCGCGAGAACTGGTACGCGAGCCGGAGCCGCGGGATCACGGCCTCGGCGTAGCGCGAATCGTCCGAGTCGCGGCGGATGCGCGTCGCGGTCATCGAGAAGCCGCCGTCGAAGCGCTCGCTCACGCGCAGGTCGGCCCACACTTCGGGCGCGATGCTGTGCCCGGGTGCGACTTCGGAATAGATCACCGTCGAGCCGCGGCTCACGAAGAAGCCGGGGCGCAGAGCGCGCCAGCGGCCGGTCTCGGCCCACAGGAACTGGCGGAACTGCGGCTCGAAGCTGCGCCCGGCGTACCACGACGTGAGACGGTTGACGCCCGCGCCGATCGCCGTGCTGCCGTCGACGTGGACCACGAGTTCGGGCCGGGCCGAGAAGTCGGTGAGCTTGCCGGTCACGCCCTGCTCGCCGTGGTCGTACAGCTGCTGGATGCCGATGCGCGGGTCGAGCCACTGGTACCAGCTGCCCTTCTTGGCGTCGAGATGCCCCTGGAACCAGTGGAAGATCTCGAACGTGCCGGGCCGATTGACGAAGCCGGCGTCCGTGCGGAAGCCCGGCGTGATGTCCTCGAAGTTCGTGTTCCACGAAAACGCGCGCGAGCTGTAGGCGATGTTCGCGCGGTGCGCGAAGCCCTCGCCGCGCCGGCCGTCGAGCGCCGCGAGGTGCCCGGGCACGTTGATGGCCGTGGCCGAATCGAGCGATGCCATCGTGGCGCGCAGGTCGGGATCGGCGTTCCACGAGTGCACGGTCTGCCCGCTCAGCGTCCAATTGCGGTGGAACGTCACGCGTCCGTCGAGCGAGCCCACGCGGTTGTAGGCGTCCTCGTGCGAGCGGTTCGTGAGCAGGCCGCCGAGGCTCACGCGGTCGTTGAAGTCGTGCCGCGCGCGTGCCACGACGAACTGCGCGTCGTGGTCGAAGTAAGGGTTCACCCGGTCGGGCAGCCCGCGCACGCTCTCGCCCGCGCTGCGGTCCGCGGCGTTCAGGATGCCGATCGCCGTGCGGCCGGCCTTGCCCGTGAGCTTCACGCCGTAGAGCGGGTCCACGATCCGGCGCGTGTACACGAGGTTGAGCGGAGTCGAGAAGATGTCCGCGCCCTCGAGGAAGAAGGGACGCTTCTCGGAGAAGAAGATCGCGAAGCGTTCGTTCACGTCGAGCACGCCCGCGTCGGCCTCGACCTGGCTGAAGTCGGGCGTGACGGTGACGTCCGCGGTGAGCGCGCTCGTGATGCCGTACTTGATCCCGAATCCCTGGCGGTGCTCGGCGTCGTCCCAGCGCACCGACTGGTCCCCGCGCGCGGCCGTGCCGGAGGACGTCACGTACGGATTGAACTCGAGATTCCGCCCGGGCCGGATGCCCTGGAAACCTTCGAGGTCGCCCATCTGGCGGTGGTAGCCGGCGATGTTGCGCGTGACGGGGGCCCAGTACATGTGGGCGCCGGTGCGGCGCTGGTCGCGGATCGCGTTGAAACCGAACGCGACGCGCTCGGCGGGGGCGAAGCGCAGGGACTTGAACGGGATCGCGAACTCGACCTCGAATCCGTCCGCCGTGACGCGGCCGTTGCTCGTGTACTGGAAGTCGGGGGACGTGTCGCTGTCGACGCCTTCCTGGTCCACGCCGTCGGCCTGCACGCCGCGCGGGTTCGCGCACAGGAAGTACGAACGCTGGCGGTCGTGGTACGAGTCGATGCTCATGCCGACCCAGTCGCCCGACCAGATGTTGTCGCGGCTCACGATCGGCGCCTGCACGAGGCCGGGCAGCTCGCGGCACCGGAAGGCGACGTAGAGGTTCGATCCGTCGTAGCCCACGAGGCACAGCGTGCCGAGCGTGTCCTTCACGCCCTCGATGGGGCGTCCGTGCGTGAAGCCTTCGAGCCGGGCCGCGTTCGCCCACTCGGCCTCGTCCACGCGGCCGTCGATGGCGGGCGCCTGCGTGAGGCGGGGAGGCTCGAGCCGGATCTGGTGCTCGTGCCCGACGAAGGTCGCGGCGGAGGCCTCCGCCGCGGCGCACGCGAGCGCGACGCCGGCGGCGCCGAGAAGGGTGCGCGAGAACCGGTGAAGCCGTGAAGACATGTGGAGCCTCGGAGAGGAGAGGAGTGGGTCCGGTCGGGTGCACTCTGCAGTGCAAAGACACGGCTGCGCCCTCCGAGGTTGACGAGAAAGCGCGAAGCGCGGACGGGCGCGGCGGCCCCGCGCACGAGCGCGGCCCGGCGGCCCCGGCGAATGCCCTGCGACTTCGCGCCACAGTCTCGCTTAGGCTGTGCCGAAACCCGTCGTGCCCGCCCACTCCCTCACGTGCGCGTGCCGCCACCCGTGGAGTGCTTCGTGGATCCCGAGACCACACGACTGCAGCAGGACGCCGCGCGGACGAGCAACTGGAAGCGCTGGGGCCCGTACCTGTCCGAGCGACAGTGGGGCACCGTGCGCGAGGACTACTCCGCCGACGGCGACAGCTGGTCGTACTTCCCGCACGATCACGCGCGCAGCCGCGCCTACCGCTGGGGCGAGGACGGGCTGCTCGGGATCTGCGACCGTGAAGGGCGGCTGTGCTTCTCGATCGCGCTGTGGAACGGCCGCGACGCGATCCTCAAGGAGCGGCTCTTCGGCGTCACCGGGCGCGAGGGCAACCACGGCGAGGACGTGAAGGAGGAGTACTTCTACCTCGACTCGGCGCCGACGCACTCCTACCTGAAGGCGCTCTACAAGTACCCGCAGGCCGCGTTCCCGTACGACGTGCTCGTCGCCGAGAACCGCCGCCGCGGCAAGGACCAGCCCGAGTACGAACTCGCCGACACCGGCGTGTTCGCCGGGAACCGCTACTTCGACGTGCAGGCCGAGTACGCCAAGGCGTCGCCCGACGACGTGCTCGTGCGCGTCACGGTGAGCAACCGCGGACCCGACACGGCGACGGTGCACGTGCTGCCGCAGCTCTGGTTCCGCAACACGTGGAGCTGGAACCGCACCGGTGAGGCCTATCCGCGCCGGCCGCGCATCGAGGCCGCCGGGACGCACGCGATGCTCGCCGAGCACGCGACGCTCGGGCGCTGGCGTCTCGACGTCGAGGGCTCGGACGGCGGAGCGCCCGAGCTGCTGTTCACCGAGAACGAGACGAACCAGCAGCGGCTCTACCGCACGCCGAACCGGCAGCCGTACGTGAAGGACGCGTTCCACGAGCACGTCGTGCGCGGCGCGGCGGACGTCGTGCGCACGCAGCGCTTCGGAACGAAGGCGGCGGCGCACCACGTGCTCACGCTCGCGGCCGGGGAATCGCGCGTCCTGCGCCTGCGCCTCACGGCCGAGGGCGAAGCGAAGCCCGAGCCCTTCGGCGCCGGATTCGACGCCGTGTTCGCGGCGCGCATCGTCGAGTGCGACGCGTTCTACGCCGCGCGCATCCCCGCGGAACTGGGGGAGGACGAGCGCCGGGTCGCACGCCAGGCGTACGCCGGCCTGCTGTGGAGCAAGCAGTTCTACTTCTACGTCGTGAAGGAGTGGCTCGAGGGCGACCCGGCGCTGCCGGCGCCGCCCGCTGGCCGCGCCGCCGGGCGCAACCGCGACTGGACGCACCTCTACAACCGCGACGTGCTCTCGATGCCCGACAAGTGGGAGTACCCGTGGTACGCGGCGTGGGACCTCGCGTTCCACATGCTGCCGTTCGCGCGCGTGGACGTGGAGTTCGCGAAGCAGCAGATCGTGCTGTTCACGCGCGAGTGGTACATGCACCCGAACGGGCAGATGCCCGCCTACGAGTGGGCGTTCGACGACGTGAACCCGCCCGTGCACGCGTGGGCGGCGTGGCGCGTGTACAAGATGAGCGGACCGAAGGGGAAGCGCGACCGGTTGTTCCTCGAGCGCGTGTTCCAGAAGCTCGTCATCAACTTCACCTGGTGGGTCAACCGCAAGGACCTCGACGGCAACCACCTGTTCGCGGGCGGCTTCCTCGGGCTCGACAACGTCGGCGTGTTCGACCGCAGCAAGCCGCTGCCCGGAGGCGGGCGGCTCGAGCAGGCGGACGGCACCGCGTGGATGGCGTTCTACTGCGGCACGATGCTCAGCATCGCGCTCGAACTCGCGAGCGAGGACCCCGCGTACGAGGACCTCGCCTCGAAGTTCTTCGAGCACTTCGTCGCGATCGCGGACGCCATGAATCACTTCGGCGGCACCGGGCTTTGGGACGAGCAGGACGGGTTCTACTACGACCGCATCCACCTCGACGGGAAGGCGACGTCCATGCGGTTGCGCTCGGCGGTCGGGCTCATTCCGCTCATCGCCGTCGAAGTGCTCGAGCAGGACGTCATCGAGCGTCTGCCCGGCTTTCGGAAGCGCCTGCAGTGGTTCGTCGAGAACCGCAGCGACCTCGCGAGCCACATCGCCTACATGGACGTGGACGGAGACGGACGGCCCGACGGCGGGCACCGGCTGCTCGCGATCCCGTCGCGCGAGCGGCTCGAGCGCGTGTTGCGCGTGCTGCTCGACGAGCGCGAGTTCCTCTCACCGCACGGCATCCGCTCGATGTCGCGCGTGCACGCCGACCGGCCGTTCGAGTTCGCGGTGGACGGCAGCGTGCATCGGGTGGCCTACTCCCCGGCCGAGAGCACGACGGAACTGTTCGGCGGCAACTCGAACTGGCGCGGGCCGGTGTGGTTCCCGCTCAACTACCTGCTGCTCGAGGCGCTCGAGCGCTACCACCATTTCTACGGCGACACGCTCAAGGTGGAGTGCCCGACAGGTTCCGATCGCTGGCTCGACCTGCGGCAGGTGGCGGCGGAACTCTCGCGCCGGCTCACGGCCCTGTTCGTGGCCGACGAAAGCGGGCGCCGCGCGTTCGCGGGCGGGGACGAACGATGGGCGAGCGATCCACACTGGAAGGACCTGCTGCTCTTCCACGAATATTTCGACGGCGACCACGGCCGCGGCGCCGGCGCCAGTCACCAGACCGGCTGGACCGCACTCGTCGTGCAGTGCCTCGAGAAGCAGGCGCGTGAGCGCGCGGGTGCGTCCGCGGGCACGATCCACTCCGGAGGAGGAAGTTGGGAATGAAGCGAGCGATACTCCTGTGTGCGCTGGCGTGCGCCGCACTCTCGGCACGGCCGGAGGCCGTGCGCGCCGAAGCCACCCCGATCTACGAACAGGCGCCCGCGGCGGGCGCCGTCGCGCACCTGCACGACGCGTGGGACCAGATCCTCGCCGCGCACGTGCGCGAGGGCCGCGTGGACTACGTGGGGCTCGCGTCGCGCGACATGGTCAAGCTCGACCGCTACCTCATCGCGCTCGCGCAGGTCCAGGCCGACACGCTGCCCGGTCCCGATCGGATGGCGTACTGGATCAACCTCTACAACGCGACGGTCGTGCGCGGCGTGTGCGCGCGCTGGCCGCCGATCCTGCGGACGCCCGACGGCGCCATGTCGCTCGACGCGCTCCAGCACACGGTCATGTTCCGCCAGGTGCCGGACCCGCGCCTGCACGCGGCGCTCTGCTGCGCGTCGGTGTCGTGCGCGCCCCTGCGCTCGGGCGCGTATCACGGCGCGGACGTGGACTCGCTGCTCGACCAGGCCATGCGCCGGTTCGTGAACGATCCCGCGCGCAACCGCTTCGACGAGGCGAAGCGAGTCATGACGATCTCGAAGATCTTCGAGTGGTACGCGAAGGACTTCGGCGGTCCCGAAGCCGTGCCGCAGTTCCTCGAGTTCTACTACGTCAAGCCGCTCACGGGCTGGAAGGTGCAGTTCGCCGAGTACGACTGGGCGCTCAACGAGGCGGCCGGCGCGGCGACGCCCGGGACCGGCCCGAAGGCCGCGGCACCGGGGAAGAAGAAGTGACGAACGCGGCGACCGGACCCGGCTTTTCAGCACAAAGTACTTGACGGTCGTGGGCGCCGCGCCGATGCTCGTCCCATGACGACGCCCGAAGCCCCTCGCTCCACGCCGCCCGATCCGATCCCGCTGCACCAGCACGTCGAGGCGGACCTGCGCTACATCCGCTCCGCGATCGAGCGCGCGGGTGAGTTCACGTCGCTCTCGGGCTGGGGGCAGGTCGCGGTCGGGGTGACCGCGCTGGCCGCCGCCTTCCTCGCACCGGCGAACCCGACGCAGGACCGCTGGGTCGCGATCTGGCTGGGAGAGGCGCTCGTCGCCGCCGCGATCAGCGTGAGCAGCGCCGCGCTCAAGGCGCAGCGCCTCGGCCTGCCCCTGTTCGGCGTCGCGGGCCGGCGCTTCCTGCTCGCGTTCGCCACGCCCGCCGCGGCGGGCATCGTGCTCACCGCCGCGCTCGTGCGTGCGGGCGCGCACGCGCTGCTGCCCGCCACCTGGCTGCTCACGTACGGCGCCGCGGTCTCCGGCGGCGGCGCGTTCTCGGTCTCCGTCGTGCCCGCGCTCGGCTCCGCGCTCATGGCGACCGGCGCGCTCGCGGCGTTCGCTCCGCCCGCGTGGGCCAACGCGATCCTCGCGT
>JBGANH010000034.1:0-21043 GCA_044222365.1 Candidatus Eiseniibacteriota bacterium | reverse complement strand
GCCGTGCGGCCGGCGCCGACGGCGCCGGCCTCCCGGCGCCGACGATCGTTCGTCCGCGGCCGGGCGGCGCGAGCCGTCCCCGGCGATCGTTCGCCGGGTTGGACGCCGTTCGGCCGGCTGGGGATCATGCCGGCATGGACACCGACATCGATCTCACGCCCGTCGTGCTCGAGGGCCGCCACGTGCGGCTCGAGCCGCTCGATCTGGAGCGGCACTGGGACGGACTCGTGGCCATCGGCCTCGAGCCTTCGCTCTGGAAGTTCACCGTCGCGAAGATCGACGGCCCCGAGGCGCTGCGCCGCTACTTCGAGACCGCGCTCGCCGACCAGGCGCGCGGCGTGACCCTGCCGTTCGTCACGATCGACCGGGCGAGCGGCCGCGTCGCGGGCAGCACGCGCTTCGGCAACATCGTGCCCGAGTACCGCCGCGCCGAGATCGGCTGGACGTGGCTCGGGCCGGAGTTCCAGCGCTCCTCGCTCAACACCGAGGCCAAGCTGCTGATGCTGACGCACGCGTTCGAGACGTGGAAGCTGTTCCGCGTCGAGCTCAAGACCAGCCTCGGCAACGAGAAGAGCAAGAACGCCATGCGCCGGCTGCGGTTCGTCGAGGAGGGCACGTTCCGCAAGTGGATGCTGCACGGCGACGGCTCGCGCCGCGACACCGTGTGGTTCAGCGTGATCGACGACGAGTGGCCCGAGACGAAGGCCCACATCGAGGCGCTGCTCGCGCGCTACTGAGCCGCGGCCAGCGCCTTCGCGCCGAGCTTGTAGCCCGCGCCTTCGAGCTTCGCCTTCGCCACGCTCAGCTTGCCGCCCGCGAACGTCACCGTGCCGCCGGCGCCGAGGAAGCCGGGGCTGTCGGCGATCGTGATCGCCCCCGCGGCGGCCGCGAGCGCTTCGCCCACCTGGGCGTGGGCGCTCGAAGCGATGAACACGACCTGCGCGCCGGCGGTGTCGGCGGGCTTGCGCACGAACTTCACGAACACGGGCTTGCCCGCGACGTCGATCGCGCTCAGCGCGGTCGTGAGCGCGATGGCGAGTTCGTCCTCGCCCAGCACGGCGAACGTGGGCGTGCCCTTCGTGCGGGCGAGAGCCGAGCCGGGGAACGTGACGTTCTCGACGAACGCGGCGACGAGCCGGGCCTTGTCCTCCGAGGCGTCGGCGCGCGCGACGGCGGGCGCCGCTCCGAGGGCGGTGACGGCGAACAGGACGAGAGCGACGGCCCGGCGGGTGGAACTCGCGAGGAACGGCATGACGGCGGCCTCCTGCGGTGGAGTCGGAGGGACCTGGGTGGGCGCTCGGCGGGGGGCGCTCACGAGAACAGTCCTGCTTGCTCGGACTGCATCGCCGCCAGCGGCGGGGCGCCGGGGTCGAGTCGGAAGCGCGCGACGAGCGAGTCGAGGATGCCGGCCTGCTCGGCGAGTTCTCCGGCGGTGCCGTGCAGGCGGTCGGTCTCCTGCTGGTTGTTCTGCACGACCTGTTCGAGGTTCGCGATCGCGGAGTTGATCTGCTGCAGCCCGGCCGACTGCGCGGCGCTGGCGCCGGCGATGCGCGACACGATCTGGCTCACGTGCGCGGCCGAGTCGAGGATCTCGCGCAACGTGTCGCCCGACTGGTTCACGAGCGCGCTGCCACTCTCGACCTTGCCGACCGAGTCGGTGATGAGCGACTTGATCTCGCGCGCGGCCCCGGCCGAGCGCTGGGCCAGGTTGCGCACCTCGCTCGCGACCACCGCGAAGCCGCGGCCCTGCTCGCCGGCGCGCGCGGCCTCGACCGCGGCGTTGAGCGCGAGCAGGTTGGTCTGGAACGCGATCTCGTCGATCGTCGTGATGATGTCGGCGATGCGCGTGGACGAAGCGTTGATCACGCTCATCGCCTCGACCGCCTCGGAGACCACCGAGCCGCCCTTCTCGGCGACCCGGCGCGCGTCGTCCGCGAGCGTGCTCGCGAGCCCGGCGTTCTCGGCGTTCTGCTGCACGGAAGTCGTGATCCCGCGCAGGCTCGACACCGTCTCCTCGAGCCCCGCCGCCTGCTGCTGCGCGGAGGCCGAGATCGTGTCGGACGCACCCGAGAGTTCGGTGGACGCCTGCGCCACCTCGTCCGCCGCAGCGCGCACCTGACGGATGACGTCGTGCATGGCGGTCGTGAAGCGGTTGAACGCCGCGGCGAGTTCGCCCAGTTCGTCGTTCGAGCGGAGGTTCATGCGCTGCGTGAGGTCGCCTTCGCCCTGCGCGATCTCCTTCATGATGCCGGAGGCCTGGTCGAGCGGACCGACCACGCTGCGCATGATGAGGAACGACAACATCAGCGTGAGCGCGGAGCCCGCGACCGCCATGACGAGCAGCAGCACGAGCTGCACGTGCGCGTCGCGCCGCGCCCGGTCCACCGTGAGGACGTCGGCCTTGCGGATGAGCTGCGCGACCTCCTCCTGCCCCTTTTCGAGCTGGCGGAACTGTTCGAGGAAAGGCGCCATCTCGGCGCGCGCCGAGGCGTGGTCCTGGATCGCGAGCGCGACGATCAGCGAGGACTGCTCGACGTACGCGTCGATCGCGGGCTTCAATGCCAGGATCGCCTTGCGCACGGCGGGATCGATCGCGAGCGCGAGGTTCGCGTTCACGCAGGCCCGGAAGGAATCGGCGTCGGCCACGGTCTTTTCGACGACCGCGAGCTGCTCCTCGGGGCTTTCGGCGATGTACGCGAGCGCCACGTCGGCGTGCATCGCGTTCAGGTAGCGGTCGCCGAGCGTGTGATTGCGCACCGCGACCGACGAGACGAGCACGTAGTCGAGCGTGCGTTCCTGCCGGTGCAGCGCGCTCAGGCTCACGGCGCTGACGAGCAACGTCGCGAATGCGCCGACGATCGCGAGCGTGAGCAGGCGGTTGCGGATGGTCCACTTCATGACGGTCACGTCCCCGTTGGGAGGTGCGCCCGCCGCACGCGACGTGTCGCTCGTGGCGGGAACCGATGTCCTGTGGAGTCGCGCGTCCTGCGCAATGGGTGTCGCCGGAGCCCCACGCCACGCGAGCGCGGGCGGACTCCGGACCCCGGTCTGCACGGCAGTCTCGGACGGGTGAGCCCGGGCGAGACCCCTCCGGAGAAATATTTCCGCCGCGCTCGTCGCGCCGGTGCCCGCGTTGCGCCCGTCGGGCTGGCCCCGCGAGGCCGGAGCCCTCTACGTTGCCCCGGTCAAGCGCTCCACTACCCGACAGTTCCGGACCCGGAGGCCTTCATGCCGCAGATGCCGACCCTCTCCCGCCACGCCCTCGTCCTCGCCGCGGGCGCGCTGCTGCTCGCCGCACCGGCGTTCGCGGCGGCACCCGCCCTTCCCGCCTCGGCCGACCCGCTCGTGCGCAACATCGACGCGACGGTCTCCCCCGGCGCGGACTTCTTCGCCTATGCGAACGGCGCCTGGATCAAGGCGAACCCGATCCCGGCCAGCGAGCGCGGTTGGGGCATCGCGAACCTCGTGTACGAGGAGACCTACCGGCAGCGCGTCGAGATCTGCCGGGCCGCCGCGGCTTCCGGCGCCGCGAAGGGCACGAGCGCGCAGAAGGTCGGCGACTTCTGGGCGACCGGCATGGACTCGGCCGCGATCGAGGCCGCCGGCACGAAGCCGCTGGCGCCGTGGCTCGCGGACATCGCGGCGATCCGGGACCGCTCCGGCCTGACCGCGGCGATCGCGCGGTTCCAGGCCGACGGGCTGCGTCCGTTGTACGGCATGTACGTGGGCCAGGACGAGCGCAACAGCGAGAAGTACGTCGTGCACCTGTTCCAGGGCGGCATCCGCATGCCGGACCGCGACTACTACTTCGACAAGGACTCGAGCACGACGCACGTGCGCGGGGAATACCGCAAGCACGTGGCCGCCATGTTCGCGCTGCTCGGGGAGAGCCCGGCCGTGGCGAAGCGCTCGGCCGAGACCGTGTTCCGCATCGAGAGCGCGCTCGCGCGCCGCTCGCGCACGCTCGAGGAGCGCCGCGACCCGTGGGCGAACTATCACAAGATGTCGCTCGCGCAGCTGGCGAAGAAGTACCCCTCGTCGAACTGGCAGGCGCAGTTCGCGACGATGGGCCTCGGCGCCGCCGACAGCGTGATCGTCGGCCAGCCGGAGTTCCTGCGCGCCGCCGATTCGCTGCTGCGGGTCGCGCCGCTCGCGGACTGGAAGACCTACCTGCGCTGGACCGCGGTGCACGGCTTCGCGCCGTACCTCGCGACGAGTTTCGACCGTGAGAACTTCCGCTTCTACGGCACGGTGATGAACGGTACGACGGCGCAGCGTCCGCGCTGGAAGCGCGTCGTGGACGAGACCGAGGACTCGATCGGCGAACTGCTCGGCCAGGAGTGGGTGAAGAAGTACTGCTCGCCCGCGACCAAGGCGCGTTACGAGAAGCTCACGCAGGACATCATCTCGACGTACGCCGAGCGCATGCGGACGCTGCCGTGGATGAGCGAAGCCACGAAGCAGCGCGCACTCGCCAAGCTCGCCAAGGTCTCGCGCAAGGTCGCCTACCCCGACAAGTGGCGCGACTATTCCACGCTGCAGTTCGAACGCGATTCGTGGGTCGCGAACCACGTGCGCGCCGACCGCTGGTGGTTCGCGCACGAGGCGGCCAAGCTCGGCAAGCCGATCGACCGCACCGAGTGGGACATGACGCCGCAGACGTACAACGCGTACTACGACCCGTCGAAGGTCGAGATCGTGCTGCCTGCGGCCATGTTCATGATCCCGGGTGTGCCAGACTCGCTCGTGGACGACGCGCTGCTCTACTCGTACGCCGGCGGCTCCACGATCGGCCACGAGATCACGCACGGGTTCGACGACGAAGGCCGGCAGGGCGACGAGAACGGCAACCTGAACGCGTGGTGGCTCGACGCGGACTCCGTCGCGTTCACGCAGCGCGCGCAGAAGCTCGTCGAGCAGTTCAACGGCTACACGGTCGGCGACAAGCGCGTGCGCGGGCAGGCGACGCTGGGCGAGAACCTCGCGGACCTCGGCGGCGTCGTGCTCGGGCTCGAAGCGTTCAAGAAGACCGAGCAGTACCGCCGCAACGTGATCGTGAACGGCCAGACCCCGACGCAGCGCTACTTCCTCGGCTACGCCTTGTCGTGGCTGGGACACCGCCGTCCGCAGTCGCTCGCGCAGCAGATCATGACCGACGTGCACGCGCCGGGATTCCTGCGGGTGAACGGTCCGGTCGTGAACGTGGACGACTTCTACACCGCGTTCGGCGTGAAGCCGGGAGACGCGATGTACCGCAAGCCCGAAGACCGCGTCTCGGTCTGGTAGCCCGCGTTCACCGTCCGGTGGCCCTCGTTTCGCGCGCCGAAACGAGGGCCATCCGCGTTTTCGCGCGCGTTCCGTGGCCGAACGCGTGCTAGGCTTTCGCCCCACTTCCCGAGCCCCCACGCGCGGACCGACCCTCGGAGCACCCATGCGACTCACGACCCGGCTCTCCCGCTTCCTCCCCGCTCTCGCGTTCGCCGTGCTGTGCACCGCGAACGCCGCGCACGCCGCCGCCAACCACGTCGTCATCTCGGAGTTCGCGACGCGCGGCCCCGCCGCTGCGACCGACGAGTTCGTCGAGTTGTACAACCCGACCAACGCACCCGTGGACATCTCGGGCTGGAAGTTGCAGTACAAGTCGGCGACCGGCACCACGTGGAACGACCGCGCCGTGCTCCCCGCGAACACGTTCATCGCGGCGCACGGCTACTTCCTGATCGCGAACCAGAGCTACGTGGGCGCGGTGACGCCCGACTTCACGTCCGGCGCGTGGAACAGCGGCACGGGCATGGCCGACAACGGCCACGAGCGCATCATCGACGCGTCCGCCGTCGAGGTGGATCTCGTCGGCTGGGGCACCGCGAACGCGCCCGAGGGCACGGCCGCCCCGAACCACGGAACGACGGCGAACAACAACTCCGTCGAACGCAAGGCGCTCGCGACCTCCACCGCCGACTCGCTCTTCACGGGCGGCGCGCACGCGCTGCTCGGCAACGGCCAGGACACGAACGTGAACGGCGCCGACTACGTCGTGCAGACGCACGGGCGCAATCCCCAGAATGCCGCCACGCCCATCGAACCCGCGTTCGCCTCGGGCGGCAACGGGACCGGGCGCGTGACGGTGAACCCGACGGTGGTCTACGGCGACCACCCGCTCGCCGCGCTCACGTTCTCGTTCGCGCAGGACTCGTCGCAGACGCTGACGAAGCTGACGATCGCGATCCCGCCCACGTGGACGTGGTCGCATTCACCGGCCTCGGTGTCGCTCGTCGGAGCGGCGTTCGCGTCGGCGACCGCCAGCGTGAACGGCGACACGGTGGTCGTGGACGGCGCGGCGCTGTCCACCGCGAATCCCGGTGACGTCGTGATCCAGAACCTCACCACGCCCGTCGCCAAGGGCACCTCGGCGTTCCACGTCCGCTCGGCCGTCGCGGCCGGCACGCTCACGCCGATCTCGTCGCAGCCGAGCGCGCGCGTGCTCGAGCTCGTGCCGATCTCGGTCGTGCACGTGAACGACGCGAACGGCGTGTGCGCGGCGCCCTACGCGGTCGGCGCCGAGGCGACCATCACCGGCATCGTGACGGCCAACCTGAGCACGACGCGCACCGACGTCTACGTGCAGGACCAGACGGGTGGCATCAACCTCTTCAATTCGGCGATCTCGCCGGTCACGTTCGACGTGGGCGACAGCGTCACGGTCACGGGCAACATCCTGCAGTTCCGCGGCCTCACCGAGGTGAACGTGGACTTCAATCTGATCGTGAAGCACGCGACCGGGCGTCCCGTGCCGGCTCCCGCCGTGGTGACCTGCGCGGCCGTCAACGCGACGTTCCACCTGGACGGCACCGAGCCGAACGAAGGCCGCCTCATTCGCATCGACGGTTGCTCGTACAACCCGACGACCTCGACGATCACCGATCCTTCCGGCACGACGAACATCTTCGTGCCCGCGAGCTGGCCGACGCCTCCGTCGGTGTTCGACGTGATCGGCATCCTCAAGCAGTTCAAGCCCGGTACGCCGGCACCGGGTCCGCCGTACACGGCGGACTACGAGATCTCGCCGCGCACGCCGGACGACATCATCGCCCACCCCGGTCCGGTGCTCGTCGGCACGCCGTACGAAGACCACCTCCAGCCCACGTCCGTGCAGATCCACTGGACGACCGACGTCGCGAGCACGAGCACGGTGCGCTACGGCACGACGACGGCGTACGGCGACAGTGCGACCGACGGCGCCGCGGTGACGACCCACACGGTCACGCTCACGGGCCTCTCGCCCGCGACGGTCTACCACTACAGCGTCGGTTCGACGGACGTGAACGGCACGAACTTCTCGGCCGACCTCCTGTTCAGCACGGCCTCCCCTCCCGCGAGCACGGGCGCGATCCACGTGTACTTCAACAAGAGCGTGAACACGTCGCTCGCCACGGTGCATGCCGCGAACGGCAACGCGGACTTCACGTCGCTGCTCGTGAACCGGATCGACAACGCGAAGCGCTCGGTGGACGCGGCCGTCTACAACCTGAGCGGCACGCCGGGCACCGCGCTCGCGAACGCGCTCATCGCCGCGAAGAACCGCGGCGTGCAGGTGCGCGTGATCTGCGAGTACGACAACTCGTCGGCGAGCGGCTTCACCGCGCTCACCGGCGCGGGCGTCCCTCTGATCAACGACCGCTTCGATCCCGTGAACTTCGGGCTCGGCCTCATGCACGACAAGTTCTTCGTGATCGACGGCCGCGGTGGCGCGCCCGAGAGCGTCTGGGTGTGGACGGGCTCGTGGAACCCGACCGACCCGGGCACGAACAACGACATGCAGAACGTGATCGAGCTGCAGGACCAGGCGCTCGGCAACGTCTTCACGCTCGAGTTCCAGGAGATGTGGGGCAGCACGACGCAGACGCCGAACGCGAGCGCGTCGCGCATGGGCGCGCGCAAGCTCGACGACACGCCGCACCGGTTCGTCGTCGGCGGGCGGAACGTCGAGTGCTTCTTCAGCCCCTCGGACGGCACGGACTTCGAGATCCAGTCCGCGATCGCCTCCGCGCAGCACTCGCTCGGGTTCATGCTGCTCACGATGACGCGCTCGAACCTGGCGACCGCGCTCATCGCCCAGAAGAACGCCGGCCGCAAGGTGCGCGGCGCGCTCGACTCCAGCTCGGACACCGGCTCGGAGTACGGCACGCTGGTCACGGGCGGCGTGGACGTGCTGCTCAAGTCCAACGCCTCCGGCCTGCTCCACCACAAGTACCTGATCGGCGACGCCGAGAACCCGTCGTGGAACGGCTTCGTGCTGACGGGCTCGCACAACTGGTCGAGCTCGGCGGAGAACTCGAACAACGAGAACACGCTGATCGTTCACGACGCCGACATCGCGAACCAGTACCTGCAGGAGTTCGCGGCGCGCTACTACCAGTTCGGCGGCAGCGACTCGATCCACGTCACCGACGTGGCGGGCGGACGCTCGGGGATGCTGTCGCTCGCGCAGAACTGGCCGAACCCGTTCCGCGGGGCCACGCAGGTCGCCTTCGTGCTGCCGGTGGCGCAGCACGTGAAGCTGAAGCTGTTCGACGTGCAGGGCCGCGAAGTGCGCACGCTGTTCGACGGCCCGCGCGAGGCCGGAAGGCACCAGATGACGATCGAATCGCGCGGCCTGCCCGCCGGCATGTACCTGTGCCGGATCGAGGCCGGCGGCGTGACGCAGCAGCGGAAGATGCTCGTGCTGAAGTAGGAACACGGCAGGTGTGTGAACGGCGCCGTCCCGGACTCGGGGCGGCGCCGTTTTTCGTATTGCGGCGGACGGGCCGCTCGCGGAAGATGCCACCATTCCCCCGGCCCACATTCGCCCACGAGGCCGTACATGATTCGCCGCTTGCTGCTGCCGCTCCTGCTCGCCGCCGCTCCGGTGTTCGCCGCGCCCGCCCCCGAGAACGCCCCGACGATTCCGCGCACGCTGCGCGGCTCCCCGACCAGTGCCATCCGTCGCGCGGTGGACGCCTACGAACACCGCTCGCTCGACGAACTCGCGTCGGCGCTCGCCGCCGACTATCGCTTTCATTTTTCCGAAGGCGACAGCTGTGGACTCGCCTACGTGAACGGCATCGACCGTGACCGCGAACTGGAGAACGCCGGCGTGATGTTCGGAAACGTGCGCTCGGCGAAGACGTCGATCCGCGACTTCGAATCGGGCCCCGACCCGGAGCACCCCGACTCGGTCGAGCACTACCGCGTCGTGATCGCGCATCGTTTCCAGTTCCGGTTCACCCTCGCGAGCGCACCGAAGGACGTCATGTTGAACGACGCTGCGGATCACATCTTCTATCTCGTGCGGGGCGATGCGGCACAACTCGTTCCGGGCCAGCCGCCCTCGCGCGAGATCTGGTACATCCGGCGCTGGTTCGAGAACGCACACAAGGCGGACTCGGCACTCGCGAAGATGAGCGGGCAGTGCGAAGAAGCCGTCGCGCAGTCCATCGCGCCGCTGCCCGTCGTGCTCGGCGTGCGTGCGGTGAACTCGCCCTTGTGCCCGACTCTCACCCTGTTGTGCGACCTGCCGACGGCCGAGCCTTCGAAGCTCGAGGTGTTCGACGTCGCCGGCCGCCGCATGTCGCAGCGTGAACTCGTCCCCGGCGCCGCCGGCACGACGATGCGCGTCGAAGCGGGCTCCGGCACGCGCTTCGCCCCCGGCGCCTACTTCGTGCGGCTCTCGCAGGGGCGGGCGAAGCCGGTCAGCAAGATGGTGCTCGTCGCGAAGTAGCGCGACCGCGCCGTTCTATCGCGCCAGCCCCGACTTCAGCGCCAGCGCGAGCGACGCGAGCAGCGCCAGCACGCACCCGGACGCGAGCGCCTTGAGCGCCGCGTTCGGGCCGCGGCCCTCGAGCCGCGCGTCGGTGGGCAGCAGCGCGCCGAGCACGAGCCCGGCGACCAGTCCGCCCGCGTGCGCGACGTTGTCGGTGCCGGGGTGCGCGTAGCCCGCGGCGAAGCCGGGCGCGATCAGGTAGAGCACGGATGCCACGAGTGCGCGCGAGCGCGCCACCGCGAGCCGGTGGCGCAATCGCCACACGACCACGAGCAGCGCTCCACCCAGCGCGAACAACGCGCCCGAACCGCCGACGCTCAGGCTCTGCCCGGAGGCGAACGCCTCGCGCGCGAGCATGCTGGCGAACGACGCGAACGCGCCTCCCACCACGAACACGATCCAGAAACCCCAGCGCGCGAAGATGCGCTCGACCGCGGGGCCGAGGACCGCGAGCGTGACGGCGTTGAAGAACAGGTGCGCCGCGCCGGCGTGCAGGAACGTGGACGCCAGCCACCGCCACGCGCCCGAGCGCAGCGGCATCTGCGTGGCGTTCGCCCCCCACGCGAACATCGCTCCGGGCTCCGAGAGCGCGCCGTGCGCCCCGAGCAGCAGGTACATGGCCGCCCACGAGAACAGCAGCAGCAGCGAGCCCCAGGGCAGCACGTCGCCGACCGACGCCCACAGGTCGAGCGGCGGCGGCTCGTCCGGGTCGGGCGGGATGTAGCCGAGCGCCTCGAGCTCCGCCGCGAACGCCTCGGCCGAATCGGGGTCGTGCACGGGCCGGGGCGGCGTGGACGGTCCGAGCGGCGTCGGCGGCGGCGCCGCGCCGCCGTACGGGTCGGGACGATCGGGATCGTGGGGTTGCGTCATGCGCGCGAGACTACCGAATCCGCGCGAGCACCGCGTGCACGGTGCTGCTGAGGCCGTCGCCGGCGAGCGCGCGCTCCCACTCACGCGTGAGCAGCTGCGCCTCGTAGGCGCGCACGCGGCCGGCATCGTTCAGGTCGGCCCACTCCGGGGGCGGCATGGGCAGGCCGTCGCGGTCGCGGAGGCGCCAGGCACCGAGCGTGGCTTCGACCAGCAGGTCTTCGGGCGAGTTCGCGCTCATCGCAGCATCTCCTCGAATACGACCCCTTTGCCGTCCAGGCACACGGCGACCTGCTTGCGCGCGCGCACGATGTTCTGCAGGAACGTGTTCTTCTTCATGCGGAGCGACTCGGCGAGTTCGTGGTCGCCGCTCACGCCGCGATCTTCCAGACGCGCGAGCAGCGCCGAGCGCAGTTTCGCGCCCAGCGCCTGCACGCAGTCGGCGATCGCGCGGCGAAGACCCGGAGCAGACGGTTCCTCCGGGCCCACGCTCACTTCCGGCATCTTCTGCGGATCGGTCACGGTTTCACGTGCGCGCCTGCGCGATTCGTTGCGCGCGAGATTCCACGCGAGGCCGCAGCAGAATCGGAGCGATGCGTTCTCGCCGGTGAGAGGCTCGGCCGCGTCGTCGTTCGCGCGCAGCCACATGCGCAGCAGCGCCTCCTGCACGATGCACTCGACGTCCACGCGCGCCGCCCACGGCCGCAGGTGCAGCCGGACGGGACGCTCGACGCGCCCCGCCCACTGTCCGAAGGCATGCTCCCCGTCGAGCGGGATGCGGCTCCAGAGTTCGTCGACTTCCGTCATCACGGCTGCTCCGGGCGCTTCGCGGGGAAATGGAACGGGAGCTCGACCGAGCCGATCCGTAGCAACTGCAGTCCTTCCGTGCTCCCGGCCCAGTGCTCGGGCAGTTCGACAAGAAGCTTCGTCCAGTGGCCGGGTCGGTTCTCGCCCGTCCAGTTGGCCCAGTGCAGCCGTACCTCGTGAATCGTTCCGTCGGGGGCGACCCAGAACGCCTCCCGCTGGAAGAGCCCTTGCGGTTCCATGCCGAGCGTCAGCTCGCACTCGATGGAGCGCGAGTCGTACCAGCGGACGGCCTCGAGGAAGTGCGAGGGAGCGGGAGGCAGCATGCTCATCGGCTTGCGGCAGGACACGTGCGGAAACTCAGGCAAGACTCGGGATTCGCTGACATCGCTCGCAAGACAGCAGAGCACCACTCCCCGCCCATACTCACTCAACCCCGCACCCTCCGCCGACACGCCGTAGGGCACCTCGACTGCCAGGCGCTCGACGCGGCGCGGCTGCTTCGGGTCCACGGTCGGCTCCTCGCTGATGGCGATCAGGCTCGTGCGGCTGCTCGCGATCTGGTGCCGCAGGCCGAGGCGCTCGATCAAGCGCTCGCCTTCACCCTGACGCTCGAACTCCGCGATCCGCTGGCGCCCGAAGAGCGCGCCCAGCGGCAGCGGGCTCGGTTCGAGCGTCGCCTTCGCCCGCGCCGGAACCGTGATGTGGTGCCACCACTTGCCGTCGTCACCTGCGAGGTCACCCGAAACCTCCAGCGCCCCTCCCGCGCGGCTCAGCTCGACCGTGAAGACGAGCGGCTGGCCCGCGAACACGTCGCCCAGCGCTTCCGGCTCGAGCCCGGTGAGCGCGGTGCCCGACACCGTCACGCCGGTCAGCACGGGTTTCGCCGTCGCGGCCACGAGCCGGCGCGCGCCCTCGAACGCCTGCGCCTCGGTCTCGACCAGCACCTCGGTGCCGCGCCCGGCCGCCGCCACTTGCTGCGTGAGCGAGCGGTTGGGCGCCGAGCCCACGCCCACGACGTGCAGCCGTACGTTGTGCGCGCCGGCCGCCTGGGCGACGACCTCGCTCTCGAACCCGATGTCGCCGTCGGTCACGAGCACGATCTGGCGCTGCGCCGTCGCGCTCACGCGTGCGAGCGCCGCGCGAACGGCGGTGTCCATCTCGGTGCAGCCTCCGGCTTCGAGCGCACCGATCTCCGCGAGCGCCGCGGCGAGCGACTGCTCGCTCCACGCCACCACGCCCTTCGTGAGGTCGCGCGGCCGGCTCGAGAACTCCATCACCTCGAAACGGTCGCCCTCGCCCAGGCTACGCAGCAGGTCGCTCGCGACGCGCTTCGCGAGATCGAGCGGCAGGCCATCCATGGATCCGCTCGTGTCGAGCAGCAGCGTCACGTCGCGCGACCATGTGCGCACCGGCACGGCGGGCGGCACCACGGTGACGAGCGCGTAACGGCCGTCGTCGCCCTCGAGACCACCGCCTTCGGCCACGCGCACGCCGATCTCCGCCGCGCACGCGTCCCAGCGCGCGACGATGTCGCGGTCCAGCGCTTCACCGCGCTCGAACGCGAGCGTCGCCGCGCCGTCCTCGCCAGGCGAGACGGTCGCGCGATGCGTCGAGCAGCGCGCGCTCGCGCCGTGCTCGCCGCCCACGCGCAGCGTGAAGGTCGTTTCGACCGGCACGCCGTCCGCGGCGCGATCGGGCGAAAGTTCCACCGCGTCCGGCGTACGGCCGCCGAAGTAGCGCACGCCGACGACCGTCGGGAAGCGGTACTCCCACACGGGCGCGCCGGTGACCGAGTCGCCCGGCACGAACGCGAGCGGGTGCAGCACGTCGATCGCGATGGCGACCTTCGTTCGCGGCGGCACGTTGCCGAGCCGCTGCTGGAACGTGTCGGGGCGCGACTGCTCGAGCAGCCCGGCGGTGCGGCCCTCGTAGAGCGCCTGCTTGTACTGGCGGTCGGCCTTCTCGCGCGTCTCGACGCGGGCGCGGATCACGCGCTCGCCGATCGTGATCGTGTAGCCGAGCACCGCGCCGTCGGCCGGCAGCGGCAGCGTGTACTGCACTTCGAGCGGCTCGTCGTACGGGTTCGCGTACACCTGCGCCAGCGTGGTCGTCGCGAAACCGCCCTCGGCGCGCGCCGTGACGGCGGCCGACTCGAGCGGATAGGTCTTCCCGTTCACGGCGACCAGCGTCCCGCCGGTCTGGGCCGTATCGATCATCTCGGGGGTCAAGGGCGTCATCGGAGGCTCTCCCTGTCTCGCGTTCGGGACCCCGCCGGTCGTTCCGGGAGCGGCGGTCCGTCGTGCGTCACCCCCTCATGTCGCGAGGGCGGGGGTTGGTGACAAGGGCGGGCGGCAGTTTCTCACAGGGCCCGCGGTCCTCGGGGCGCCCACAGGCTGTTGTTGATGTGTCGCAGGGAGCGACATATGGTCCGGACGTGTCGTAAAAAGGAGGTTTTTGCAACATGTCACAGCCCGTCTGGGATCGAGACCTGCCCTACAACCAACTCCCGAAGCTGTCCCCAACCATGGGGTTGGAGACAGCCATCGTCTTGAAGCAGTGCATCCCGGCACGAGCGGCCTTGGCGGAGTTGAAACAGGCGGCCGCGCTCCTCCCGAACCCGGCGATGCTCATCAACACATTGCCGCTGCTCGAGGCCCAGGCCAGTTCGGAGATCGAGAACATCGTCACCACGGCGGACGAGCTGTTTCGTCACATGAACGGAGCGGCCGGAGCGAACGCCGCGACTCGGGAAGCCCTGCGCTACCGGCAGGCACTTCTCGAGGGACACCAGTCACTCGAACACCGACCGCTCACGACCGCAACCGCTGAAGCCGTGTGCTCGAAGATCAAAGGCGTCGACATGCAGGTTCGCCGAGTGCCGGGAACGAAGCTCGCGAACTCGTCGAGCGGCGAAGTGATCTACACGCCCCCCGAGGGCGAGGACGTGCTGCGTGACCTGCTGACGAACTGGGAGTCGTTCCTCCACTCGGAAGGCCCGCTCGATCCGCTCGTGAGGATGGCAGCGGCCCACTACCAGTTCGAGGCCATACACCCGTTCACCGAAGGAAACGGACGCACCGGCCGCGTCCTGAACAGCCTGTTCCTCGTGGAGCAAGAGCTGCTCCCGCTGCCCATTCTCTACCTCAGTCGATACATCATCGCGACGAAACCGGAGTACTACCGACTCCTGCTTGCAGTCACGACGGATGGAGCATGGGAGGACTGGCTGCTGTACATGCTTAAAGGCATCGAGGACACCGCGCGCTGGACGGGAGCGAAGATCGCAGCCGTGCGAGCACTTTCCGAACAGACCGTCGAATACGTCCGGAGCACGCTGCCCAAGGTCTACACCCGCGAGTTGGTCGACCTGCTCTTCGAGCAGCCTTACTGCCGGATCTCGAACATCGTCGATCGCCAGATCGCCGTCCGGCAGACAGCCGCCCGATACCTGCGCGACCTCGTGCGTGTCGGCATCCTTCAGGAGCGCAAAGTGGGTCGCGAAATACTCTTCGTGAACCCGCGCCTCCTGGACCTCCTCACGAAGGACAACAACGAGTTCGAGCCGCTGCAACGAGCCTGAGGAACCCCTCGCCCTTCCGGCCCCCTCGGACCGGTCCGCCGGGACCGTTGCCGCTTTTCGGGGCGCGGGCGTACCATGCGGCCATGCCTACCACCCAAACGAACACCTCGCCCTATCTCGCCAACGCCCACGCCAACGACCGCAAGCACGTCTTCCACTCGTGGTCGGCGCAGGGAATGATCGATCCCGTCGTCATCGCCGGAGCCCAGGGCTCCCGGATGTGGGACGACAAGGGGAACACCTGGCTCGACTTCTCCAGCCAGCTCGTCAACGTGAACATCGGGCACCAGCACCCGAAGCTGGTGGCCGCGATCCAGGAGCAGGCCGGCCGCCTGTGCACGATCGCCCCGAGCTTCGCGAACGACATGCGCTCGGAAGCCGCTCGGCTCATCTGCGAGCTCGCCCCCGGCGACCTCGACATGGTGTTCTTCACCAACGGCGGCACCGAGGCCGTCGAGAACGCCGTCCGCATGGCGCGCGGTCACACCGGCCGCCACAAGGTGCTGTCGGCCTACCGCAGCTACCACGGCGCCACCGGCACCTCGATCACGCTGACCGGTGACCCGCGCCGCTGGGCCAACGAACCGGGCGCGGCGGGCGCCGTGAAGTTCTGGGGCCCGTACCTCTACCGCTCCGCGTTCTACTCGCAGACGAGCGAGCAGGAATGCGAGCGCGCGCTCGAGCATCTCGCGAACGTGCTCATGGTCGAAGGGCCGCACACCGTGGCCGCGATCATCCTCGAGTCGGTCGTCGGCACGAACGGCATCCTGGTGCCGCCGGACGGCTACCTCGCGGGCGTGCGCGCGCTGTGCGACAAGCACGGCATCATGATGATCTGCGACGAAGTCATGGCCGGCTTCGGCCGCTGTGGCGAGTGGTTCGCGGTCAACAAGTGGAACGTGACGCCGGACCTCATCACGTTCGCCAAGGGCGCGAACTCCGGTTACCTGCCCGTCGGCGGCGTGATCATCTCGCGCAAAGTCGCCGACACGTTCAAGGAGAAGGTGTTCCCGGGCGGCCTCACCTACTCGGGGCACCCGCTCGCGACCAGCTCGATCGTGGCGTCGATCAACATCTTCAAGGAAGAGAAGATCGTCGAGCACGCGCGTCACCTGGGCACGGACGTGATCGGACCGGCGCTCAAGAAGATCATGGACAAGCACCCGTCGGTCGGCGAAGTCCGCGGACTGGGCGTCTTCTGGTGCATCGAGCTCGTGAAGGACCGCGCGACGCGCGAGCCGTACGTGCCGTTCAACGCGTCGGGCGCGGCGGCCAAGCCGATGCTCGAGGTCATGGGCGCCTGCAAGGCCGGTGGCGTGTGGCCATTCGCGCACTTCAACCGCCTTCAGGTCACCCCGCCCTGTACCACGACCGATGCCGAGGCGCTCGAAGGCCTCGCGGCCATCGACAAGGCCCTCGACGTCGCGGACAAGTACTACACCGGCAAGTAGCAGCGCCTTTCGCAAGAGGCACGGCGCCCGCTCCGGATTCCCGGGGCGGGCGCCGTGATTTGGGGGGAAGGCGGCGATCGCCGGGGGCGCGGCCCGGGCTCGAGCGGTGCCCGCGTTGCGCCCGAGGGCCCGTTCGGTTCTCATGGGGCTCCCCTGCCTCCGCATCGAAACCTCAACCGAACGGAAGGCCCCTCATGACCGCCGTGCTCGCGCTGTTCGCCACCTTCGTGGGTGGCTGGATCATCTTCAACCTGATCGGCGCATTCCTCGTGGGGCTCGTCGCCCGCGCCGTGTTCCCGGGACGGCAGAACGTCGGCTGGCCGATGACGATCCTGATCGGCTTCATCGGCGGCATCGTCGGCAAGCTGATCTTCGCGCTGCTCGGCTGGCCGTCCGGATTCCCGATGGGGTTCGTCGCCTCCGTGCTCGGCTCGTGCGTGCTGCTCTGGATCTGGCACCAGCGCGCGAACGCGGGCGGCAACGCGGCGTAGGCTACCGCGTCGCCGTCCGCCGGATCACGACCGGGCTCGGGTACGTGATCGGCCCGATGGCCGTGTCGATCGTGGGAGTCAGCTCGAGCTTCAGCTCCTGGCGGATGGGCCCCTTGCCCGCGATCGCGACGGCGAGGTCCACCATCTCGCGCGCCGTGCCGTTGCTGATCGAGTACAGGTCCACGCGCACCGACACGGGCACGTCCGCGGTGGCACCGGGCGCGATCACGACCGGCTGGCCGATGTCGCCGGCGAGCGCCTGGGCGTCGTTGACGAAGAACTTCCAGCCCATCTTCACCATGCGCGCGGAGACGGTGTTGTCGGGCGGGTTCGTGGCGTTCACGTGCGCCACCAGCTCGAGCGGCGCCTTCTTCGCGATCACGGCCGCGGTCACCTTGCCCACCTCGACGATCCCGAGCTTCGAGAACGTCGTGCCCTCGTCGATCGGGATGCCCACGAAGCGCACGTCGGACACGTTCGCGAACGCGAAGCTCACCGTGCGCAGCGCGGCGATCTGCTGCAGCGCGGCGCAGCCGCCGAGCACGAGCAGCGCGAGCAGGGACACGGCGGCGAAGGCGGCGAGAACGGCGGGACGGCGCTTCATGGGCGTTGCTCCAGGGCGGGAGTTCAGTTCACGACGATCTGGCCGGTGATCATGTCCATCGCGCACGCGAAGCGCAACGTGCCGGGCTTCTGCGCGGCGAGCTTGATCTCGACCGGCTTGTTGAGCGGCAGCGGCACGTTGATCGCGGGCGACTTCATCACGACTTCGGTCGCGCACGTGCGGTCGGTCTTGCGCGTGACGACGAGCACGATCGGCTTGCCGGCCTTGACCGGAATGTTCGCGGGCTCGAATCCCTTCGCCGTGACGCTCACGAAGACGCGCTGCTCCTTCGGCCTCGCCGCCGAGGCGGGCGTGGCGGTGAACGAAGTGGCGGCGATCAGGACGGCGGCGACGGCGAGCAGGACGCGCTTCATGGGGCTCTCCTTCTTACGTGGTGAGGTGCTTGAGGTCGGTCTTGAGTTTCCAGAGCTTGTAGATCGCGGGATACACGAGCAGTTCCATGAGGAACGAAGTCGCCAGCCCGCCGATCATCGGCGCGGCGATGCGCTTCATGACGTCGGCGCCGGCGGACGTGGACCACATGATGGGCAGCAGCCCCATGAACGCCGCGCACACCGTCATCATCTTCGGGCGTGCGCGCTTGACCGCGCCGTGCAGGATCGCGTCGTCGAGGTCGGCGCGCGTGAGCAGCCGGCCTCGGCTTTTCGCGTCGTCGTACGCGAGATCGAGGAACAGCAGCATGAACACGCCGGTCTCGGCGTCGAGCCCGAGCAGCGCGATCATGCCCACCCACGCCGCGATGGAGACGTTGTAGCCGAGCAGGTGGAACAGCCCGATGGCGCCCACCGCCGAGAACGGCACGGCGAGCATGACGAGGGACGTCTTGAAGAACGACTTCGTGTTCATGAAGAGCAGCGCGAAGATGAGCACCAGCGTGACCGGCACGACGAGCCGCAACCGCTCGCTCACGCGGATCATGTTCTCGTACTGCCCGCTCCACTGCAGCACGTAGCCCTTCGGCAGCGTGACGTGCGAGCGCACGAGCTTCTTCGCCTCCTCGACGTAGCGCCCGACGTCGCGCCCGGTCATGTCCACGTAGACGTACCCCGCCATGAAGCCGTTCTCGTTGCGGATCATGGAAGGGCCGGAGTTCAGCCGGATGCTCGCGAGCTGCGCGAGCGGCACCTGCGGACCGGCGGGCGTCTTCACGAGTACGCGGCCGAGCTTTCCGATGTCGTCCCGGAGCTCGCGCGGGTAGCGCACGTTCACGGGGTAACGCTCGCGGCCCTCGATCGTGGTCGTGACGTTCTCGCCGCCGACCGCGGACAGGATCACGTCCTGCAGTTCGGCGACCGTGAGCCCATAGCGCGCGAGCGCGTCCATGCGCGGTTCGAGATCGAGAAAGTAGCCGCCCGTGACGCGCTCGGCGTACACGCTGCGCGTGCCCGGCACCGTGCGCATGAGCGCCTCGATCTCGCCGCCGAGGCGCTCGATCTCCTTCAGGTCCGAGCCGAAGATCTTGATCCCGATGGGCGTGCGCACGCCGGTCGTGAGCATGTCGATGCGCGCCTTGATCGGCATCGTCCACGCGTTCGTCACGCCGGCGATGCGCAGCTTCGCGTCCATCTCGGCCGTCAGCTCGTCCCACGAGATCCGGTCCGGCCAGATCGGCCGCACGAGCCCCTTCAGCGGCTCCGGCATCCAGCCCGAATACCAGCGGTCCTTGCCGCGCCACTGCGCGGGATCCTTGAGGATGACCGTCGTCTCCATCATCGAGAACGGCGCCGGGTCGGTGCTCGTCTCGGCGCGGCCCGCCTTGCCGTACACACGCTCGACCTCGGGGAACGACGCGAGCACGCGGTCCTGCTTCTGCAGCAGCGACTGCGCCTCGGCCACCGAGATGCCGGGCAGCGTCGTCGGCATGTAGAGGATCGTGCCCTCGTTGAGCGGCGGCATGAACTCCTGCCCCAGCGTGAAATACGCGGGAATCGCGAGCGCCACCACGGTCGCCGCGGCGAGCACGACCTTGCCCGGATGGCGCAGCACGAACCGGCACGCCGGGTCGTACACCTTGAAGATGGCGCGGCTGATCGGGTGCCGTTCCTCGGAGTAGTACGTGCCGACGAACGCGTGCGTCGCGAGCTTCGCGAGCGCGGCCGGCTTGAACGTGAACGGGTTCATGCGCGTGAACAGCATGCGCATGGCCGGATCGAGCGTGATCGCGAGCACCGCCGCGAGCGCCATGGCGATGTTCTTGGAATACGCGAGCGGCTTGAACAGCCGCCCTTCCTGGTCCACGAGCGCGAAGATGGGAAGGAACGACACGCTCACGACGAGCAGCGAGAAGAACACCGCGGGGCCGACTTCCTTGAGCGCTTCGAGGCGCACCTCGTGGAAGTCGCCCTTACGCCCGCCCGCTTCCCACTCGTGCAGCTTGTTGTAGGCGTTCTCGACCTCGACGATCGCGCCGTCCACGAGCACGCCGATCGAGATGGCGATGCCCGCGATGGACATGATGTTCACCGACACGCCGAAGTAGTAGAGCGGGATGAACGACAGCAGCACCGAGATCGGGATCGTGAGGATCGGCACGATGGCCGACGGGATGTGCCAGAGAAACAGCAGGATCACCGCCGCCACGATGAGCATCTCGATCACGAGTTCGTGCTTGAGCGTCTCGATCGCGCGCGTGATGAGGTCGGCGCGGTCGTACGTCGTCACGATGCGCACGCCGGGAGGCAGCGAGGGTTCCAGCTCGTGCAACCGGGCCTTCACGGCCTTGATCACGTTGAGCGCGTTCTCGCCATGCCGCATGACCACGATGCCGCCGACGTGGTCGCCGAGCCCGTCGAGGTCGGCGACGCCGCGGCGCAGTTCCGGCCCCAGCTCGATGCGGGCGACGTCGCGCATGAGCACGGGCACGCCGCCCTCGCGCGTGGCGAGCACGATGCGTCCGAAGTCCTCGACGCTGCGCGAGTAGCCGTGCACGCGCACCATGTACTCGGTGCCGCTCCACTCCACGAGCCGGGCGCCGACCTCGTTGTTCGACCCGCGCAGCGCCGCGGTGACCGTGGACAGCGGCAGGTCGTACGCCGCCAGCCGGTTCGGATCCACGACGACCTGGTACTGCTTCACGTAGCCGCCGATGGACGCGACCTCGGCGACGCCCGGCACGGACTGCAGCGCGTAGCGCAGCGTCCAGTCCTGGTAGGACCGCAGCTGGTCGAGCGAGTGCTCGCCCGAGTGGTCCACGAGCGCGTACTGGAAGATCCAGCCGACGCCGGTCGCATCGGGGCCGAGTTCCGTGCGCACGCCGTCCGGGAGCCGCGACTGGATCTTGCTCATGTACTCGAGCACGCGCGAGCGCGCCCAGTACGGATCGGTGCCGTCCTGGAACACGACGTACACGAACGAGAACCCGAAGTCCGAGAAGCCGCGGATGGCCTTCACCTTCGGGGCGCCGAGCAGCGCCGAGATGATCGG